>DASWTQ010000297.1:0-59899 GCA_036402055.1 Herpetosiphonaceae bacterium | reverse complement strand
TGGAGGCGCGCGTTGGGCTGTGCCTGCCGCGCTCGATCGAGATGCTGGTTGGTGTGCTGGGCATTCTCAAAGCGGGCGGCGCGTATGTACCGCTCGATCCGACCTATCCCGTCGAGCGCCTGCGCTACATGCTGGACGAGTCGCAGGCAGCGGCGGTGATCACACAGGCAGCGCTGCGCGAACATCTGCCGGCGCACATTCCGATCGTCGCCCTCGACACTCAGCAGCAACAGATCGACCAGGAGCCGGCGACCAATCCGCAGATTCACGTTCAGCCCGAGCAGCTAGCGTACATCATCTACACCTCGGGCTCGACCGGACGGCCCAAAGGCGTAATGGTCCAGCAGCGCAGCGTGGTCAATCTTGCGACGGCGCTCCAGCACGCGATCTACGACGAACTCCAGCCGGCGCTGCGCGTCAGCATGAACGCGCCGCTGGTCTTCGACGGCTCGGTCAAGCAGTGGATTCAGGTGCTGCGCGGTCACACGATCGTGATCGTGCCTGAGGAGATCCGCCTGAGCGGCGCTCAGCTCTGCGCCTTTATTCGCGAGCAGCAGCTCGATGTGCTGGACTGCACGCCGACGCAGCTGCGCGAGCTGCTGGCGGCGGGACTGCTGGACGGTCAGCTACCGGCAGCGCTGCTGGTCGGCGGCGAGCCGCTCGACGAAACGCTGTGGACTCGGCTGACAAACGTCCCGCAGCTACAAGCCTATAACGTCTACGGCCCGACCGAAACCACCGTCGATGCCGCAGTTTGCCGCCTGCATGCGAACGCCACACCCACGATCGGACGGGCGATCGCGAATGTGCGCTGCTACGTACTGGACCGGCGGGGCAACCTGCTGCCGCCTGGTGTGGCCGGCGAGCTGTACATCGGTGGTGCCGGTGTTGCCCGAGGCTATGTCGCACGCCCCGAGCTGACCGCCGAGCGATTCATCCCTGATTCCTTCAGCGGCGAACACGGGGCGCGGCTCTACCGCACCGGCGATCGGGCGCGCTACCTCGCAGACGGCCGGATCGAATTCCTGGGGCGCGTCGATACACAGGTGAAGCTGCGCGGGCTGCGCATCGAGCTGGGCGAGATCGAGGCGATCTTGCAGCAGCATCCGGCGATTCAGCAGGCCGTGGTCGCTGTATCGAGCGATGCGCTGAGCAATCCGCAGCTCGTGGCCTACGTGCTCCCGCAGCCGGCTGCCGAAACCGGCAATCTCAGCAGTGAGCTGCGATCTCTGCTGCGGCAGACATTGCCCGAGTTTATGGTTCCCGGCCAGATCGCGTGCGTGAAATCATTCGCGCTGACGCCGAGCGGCAAAGTTGATCGGCGTCAGCTGCCCAGCCCCGAAAGCCTGATCGCCGTGAGCAGCGAGCCGTATGTCGCGCCAACCACGCCCACCGAGCGGCTGATCGCCGAGGTGTGGCAGGAATTGCTGCATGTGGAGCGCGTCGGCATCCACGATAACTTTTTTGACCTTGGCGCGCACTCGCTGCTGGTGACGCAAGCCTACGATAAGCTCACGCCGCACTTCGACCGCAGCTTCAACCTGATCGCGCTGTTCCAGTACCCGACCGTCAGCAAATTGGCGCAGCACCTGAGCCAGGCGCAGACCAGCAGCACAGCCCTCGACAAGGCCGAGGCGCGGGCGCAGAAGCAGAAAGCCGCGCTGGAGCGGCAGCAACAGCTTGGGAGAAGAAAAAATTAACATGAATAGCATCGCAATCATCGGCATGGCGGGCCGTTTTCCGGGCGCCAACACCATCGAGCAGTTCTGGGAGAATCTGCGCGACGGCAAAGATTCGATCACCCACTTCGACGAGGCGGAGCTTGACCTCGCGGCGATCGATGCCGCCGAGCTGCACAGCCGGCAGTATGTCAAAGCGCGCGGCATTCTCGACAACGTCGAGCACTTCGACGCCGCGTTCTTCGACATGTCGCCCCGCGAAGCGCAGATCACCGATCCGCAGCACCGCCTCTTTCTGGAGTGCGCCTCGGAAGCATTGGAGCAGGCGGGCTACGATCCGACGCGCTACTCGGGCGCGATCGGGCTGTATGGCGGCGCGGGAGCCAACACCTATATGCTCTACAACCTGGCCGCCGCCGGTCGTCTGCACGGCACGATGAACACCTTCCAATCGTTCATCCACAACAAGCACGATCATCTCACCGCGCGCGTGGCCTACAAGCTCGATCTGCGCGGCCCGGTCGTGACGGTGCAGACTGCCTGCTCGACCTCGCTGGTCGCGGTGGTGATGGCCTGCCAGAGCCTGCTCAACTCTCAGAGCGACATCGCGCTGGCCGGCGGCGCGACGATCAGCGTGCCGCAAAAAACCGGCTACCTGTACCACGAGAGCGGCATCGGCGCACCCGACGGCACCTGCCGGCCCTTCGATGCTGAGGCGCAGGGAACGGTCGGCGGCAACGGCGTGGGGCTGGTCGTGCTCAAGCGGCTGGACGAGGCGCTGGCCGACGGCGATACGATTCATGCCGTGATCCGTGGCGCGGCGATCAACAACGACGGCTCGGATCGGATCGGCTACACGGCTCCCGGCGCGGAGAGTCAGGCCGAAGTCATCGGCGTTGCGCACATGCTGGCCGAGGTCGATCCCGAAAGCATCGGCTACGTGGAGGCGCACGGCACCGCCACGCCGATCGGCGACCCGATCGAGGTGCAGGCGCTGACGCAAGCCTTCCGCCGCCGAACAGAAAAAAACCAGTTCTGCGCGATCGGCTCGGTCAAGGGCAACATCGGCCACCTGGATACGGCGGCCGGCGTGACCGGGCTGATCAAAACCGTGCTCGCGCTCAAGCATCGCCAGATTCCGCCGAGCATCCACTTTACGCAGCCCAATCCGCACATCAACTTTGCCAGTAGCCCGTTTTTCGTGAACGATCGCCTGCGTGAGTGGTCGCCGGGAGCGACGCCGCGCCGCGCAGGAGTCAGCTCGTTTGGCCTGGGCGGCACCAACGCGCATCTGGTTCTCGAAGAAGCGCCCGAGCCGGCGCCTTCCGGCCCGGCCAGGGCCGCGCAGCTGCTGGTGGTCTCCGCGCGCACCGACTCGGCGCTGGAGCAGGCATGCATCGATCTTAGCCGCTATCTCAAGGATCACCCGGCGCTCAACATCGCCGATGTCGCCTACACGCTTCAACTCGGGCGGCGCTCATTCGCGCACCGGCGGATGCTGGTCTGCCACGATACCGCGCAGGCGGCGACGATGCTGGAGGCGCTGGTACCGGAGCAGGTGTTTTCGCGGGTCCAGGAGCCGATCAGCCGTCCGCTCACGTTTATGTTTCCCGGCCAGGGCGCGCAGCATGTGGGCATGGCCGCGCAGCTCTACGCCACAGAGCCGGTCTTCCGCGCGGAGATCGATCGCTGCTGTGAGCTGCTCAAGCCGCATCTCGGCTGCGATCTGCGCAGCGTGCTCTATCCCGCCGCGCCAGGCGACGCGCAAACAGCCAAAACCAACGGCCATACTCCCGGCGCGGAGATCCTGGAGCAGACGCAGTATGCCCAGCCTGCGCTGTTCGTGATCGAATATGCGCTGGCCAAGCTGTGGATGGCCTGGGGCCTCAAGCCGTACGCGCTGATCGGCCACAGCGTCGGCGAGTATGTGGCGGCCTGTCTGGCCGGAGTATTCTCGCTGGAAGACGCGCTCATGCTGGTGGCGCTGCGTGGACAGCTGATCCAGCAGCTCCCGGCCGGTGCGATGCTGGTCGTGCCGCTGAGCGAGGAGGCGGTGCGGCCGCTGCTCAACGAGCGGCTCGCGCTGGCGGCGGTCAACGGTCCGGCGCTGTGCGTGGTGGCCGGCGAGCAAGCGGCGATCGACGAGTTTGCGGCGGAGCTGACCGCCCAGGGCCTGCTGCCGCGCACGCTGCATACCTCGCACGCCTTCCACTCACACATGATGGAGCCGATGCTTGAGCAGTTCGCACAGGCGATCAGCCGCGTCAAGCTCCAGCCGCCGCAGATGCCCTATCTTTCGAACGTCAGCGGCACCTGGATCACCGCCGTCGAGGCGACCGATCCGCAGTACTGGGTGCGGCACATCCGCCAGACGGTGCGCTTCGCCGATGGGCTGGCCGAGCTGCTGCGTGATCCTGATGCGGTGCTGCTTGAGGTCGGTCCCGGCCGCACGCTGCGCACGATCGCGCGCTGGCACCCGCACAAAAAGCCGAACCAGTTTATGCTGGCATCACTGCCGCATCCGCAGGAGCCGCAGGACGAGCTGACGTTTCTGCTGCATACGATCGGCCACCTGTGGCTCAGCGGAATCGAGATCGATTGGGAAGCCTTCTACGCCCACGAGTCGCGGCGCCGGCTGCCGCTGCCGACGTATCCCTTCGAGCGCCAGCGCCACTGGATCGACTTTCAGGGCCATGCCGCCACGCCGGCCACGCACTCGCTTGAAGATGCGCTCCGCAAAAACCCGGCGATCGAGGAGTGGTTCTACCAGCCGACCTGGCAGCGCTCGACTGAGGTCGTCGCGCTGGACAGCCAGCCCGCACCCGTGGCCGAGACCTGGCTGGTCTTTGCCGGCGACGACACCGGCAAACAGCTGGCGCAGCGGCTGTCCACTATCGCCCAAAACCTGATCATCGTCGAGCCCGGCGCGGAGTTCCGGCGTCACGATCGGCTGCGCTACCAGGTCAACCCGCAGCGCCGCGCCGACTACGAGGCTCTGCTGGTGGAGCTGCACGCGCAGTTGCTGCTGCCGCAGACGATCGTGCATGGCTGGAGCCTCGGCACCCACGAGCCGCTCGAACACGGCTTCTACAGCTTGCTGGCCCTGGCGCAGGCGCTTGGCACCCAGCGCGTGACCGATCCCGTGAGGCTGCTTGTGCTTTCCGACAGCGCGCAGGAGGTGCTCGGCGGCGACCTGCTCAACCCGGAGCAGGCAACGATCTTCGGGCCGTGTCTGGTCATTCCCCGCGAATACCCGAACATCCACTGCCGCAGCATCGACGTAGCCGTGCCGCCCCCCGGCAGCTGGCAGCACAACCGCCTGCTGGATCAGCTCCAGCGCGAGCTGACGACGGCCACCGGCGACTCGGCGGTCGCCTATCGCGGCGGCAACCGCTGGCAGCGGGTGTACGAGCCGATTCGGCTGGAAGCACCGAGCGCGCCGCCGCTGCGACAAACCGGTGTGTATCTGATCACCGGCGGCCTCGGCGGTCTGGGGCTGACCTTTGCCGCTCACCTTGGCCGGCGGGCGGCAGCCAGACTGGTGCTGGTAGGCCGGTCGGCGTTTCCCGCGCGCGCGGAGTGGGACGCGTGGTTGGCGACGCACGCCGCGTCTGACGGAACGACGCGCAAGATTCGCCAGATCCAGGCGCTCGAAGCCGATGGCGCCGAGGTGCTGATCTGCCAGGCAGATGTGACCGACGAGACACAGTTGCGCCAGGTTGTGGAGCTGGTCCACCAGCGCTTCGGCACGATCCACGGCGTGATCCACGCTGCGGGCGTTCCGGCCGGCGGTCTCGCTCAGCTCAAGCAGCGCGATGTCGCCGCACAGGTGCTGGCGCCGAAGATCCAGGGCACGCACGTGCTGGAGCGGATCTTCGCCGGCACTCAGCTTGACTTCTGGCTGCTGTGCTCGTCGCTGACGTCGGTGGTGGGACGGCTGGGCCAGATCGATTATACGGCCGCGAATGCGTTCCTGGATGCGTTCGCGCACGAGCATACCGCGCGTACCGGCATTCCGACCATCGCCGTCAACTGGGGCGCGTGGGACGAGGTCGGCATGGCGGCGGTTCCAGCGCAGACGCCGCTCAGCGCGCCGGCAGCGCCGATCCAGTTCACGCAGCATCCGCTGCTGGAGCGCTGCCTGAGGCATACCGCCGCCCAGCAAGTTTTCGCCACCGATTTTACCGTCGAAAAACACTGGGTGCTGGACGAACATCGCATCCTGGGGCATCCAGTTATTCCCGGCGTGGCCTACTTCGAGATGGTACGCGCCGCGCTCCAGGCTCACCCGCGCACGCACGCGGTTGAATTTCGCGAAGTGTTCTTTGTCGCGCCGCTCCGTGTTCCCGACGGTGCTCGCCGCGAGGTGCGGCTGGTGATCGAGCCGGCCGCCACGGGCTACTCCTTCGCGATCCACAGCCACGAGCACGAGGCCGATCATGTGTACACCGTCGGCAAAGTCAGCCTGTCGCCGGCCGAGCCGCTGCGACGCCATAATCTGGCCGCGCTGCGTGAGCGCTGTAACGTCCAGGAGCTGATCCTGCCCGCCGAGCAGCGCGAGGAAGATCTGGGGCCGCGCTGGCACAGCGTCCAGCGAGTGCATATCGGCGTGAACGAAGTCCTGCTTGAGCTGCATCTTCCCGAAGCCTTCGCCGGCGACTTCGCACAGATGGTCTTTCATCCGGCGCTGCTCGATCGCGCGGCCGGCATTGCCAAGAACTTTCTGGCGGCGGATGGACACTATTTGCCGCTGACCTATAACAGCTTGAAGATCAAAGGCCAGCTCCAGCCCAAGATCTTTAGCTATGCCCGCTTCCGCGCCGAGGAAAATCCCGACCGCGATACGATTACCTTCGACATCGTGCTGATGAACGAGGACGGCGACGCGCTGGTTGAGATCGAGCGCTTTACCCAGAAGCGCGTCAACGATCCGGCGGCTGAGCTGCGCGCGCTGGCTGGAACCGTGGATCTTGCCGCGCCGGCCGTGCCGCCAGCTAACCAGATCGAGGAGATCCGGCCGTCAGAGGGCGCGGAGGCATTGGAGCGGATTCTGGCTTACCGTGGCTTCCAGCAGGTGATCGTTTCCGTGCGCGACCTGTATGCATCGATCCGCTACACCGACGAGGTCGTCAACGAGCGCATTGCCGAAGCCAAATCCAGGAGCGCGGAGCCTGCGGCTGCCGTCAAGCGACCCCGGCCCGCCCTGAGCGGCTCGTACGCTCCGCCGCGCAGCGAGACCGAGCGCGCGATCGCCGGCGTGTGGGAAGAAATGCTGAGCATCGAGCAGGTCGGTATCCACGACAACTTCTTTGAGCTGGGCGGCGACTCACTGGTCGGCATTGAGGCGGTCGCCCGACTAAGCACAGCCCTGGGCGTCGATATTCCGGCCGTCAACCTGTTTGAAGGCCCAACCGTCAGCGCCCTGGCCCAGATTGTCGAGCAGCGCCGCGCGCCGAGCGCCGCCAACGACTCGCTCGCCGTCGACGATAGCCGCGCCCGCGCCGATAAACGCCGTGAGCTACGCGAGGAGCGCCGCCCGCGCCGGGTGGAGCAGATTGGCTAGTACACGAAGGATAAGCTAAATATGTCCACTTACCCGATTCGGAACACAGATATTGCGATTATTGGCATGGCGGGACGCTATCCGCAGGCTCCCTCACTGGAAGCGTTCTGGCGCAAGCTCTGCGCGGGCGAAGAGTTTACTACCTTCTACACCGAGGAGGATCTGCGCGCCTTTGGTCTGAGCGACGAGCTGATCGCCAATCCAAAATATGTCAAAGCAGGCGGCTTCCTGGAAACGCTGGAAGAGTTCGACGCCGGATTCTTCGGCTACAATCCGCGCGAGGCCAGCTTCATGGACCCTCAGCAGCGCCACTTCCTGGAATGTGCCTGGGAGTCGCTTGAGGATGCGGGCTACGATCCGTCGCGGATCACCTTCCCGGTCGGCGTGTTTGGCGGCGCGGCGATGAGCACCTATGTGTTGCTCAACATCGCCACCAACCCGCATCTGATGACGGCCGCCAACCAGCTTCAGGTCCAGGTCGGCAACGATAACTCGTACCTGACGACGCGTGTCTCCTACAAGCTGAACCTCAAAGGCCCCAGCCATACCGTGCAGAGCGCCTGCTCAACCTCGCTGGTGGCAACACATGTCGCCTGTCAAAGCCTGCTCAACTGGGAGTGCGACATGGCGCTGGCAGGCGGCACCGCCGTTCACGCCACGCACCGCGACGGCGGCTACTGGCACCTTGAGGGCGGCATGTCCTCGCCTGACGGTCACTGCCGCACCTTCGACGCGCAGGGCGGCGGACCAGTCTTCAACACCGGCGTCGCGGTTGTGGTTCTCAAGCGCCTGGAGGATGCGATCGCCGACCACGATCATATCTACGCCGTGATTCGCGGCTCCGCGATCAATAACGACGGCGCGCTCAAAGCCGGCTATGCAGCGCCGACCGTCGCGGGACAGGCGCAGGTAATCGCGCAGGCGCTGGTCAACGCGGATGTCGACGCCGAGGAGATCGACTACGTGGAGGCGCACGGCACGGCCACGCCGCTCGGCGATCCGATCGAGGTCGAGGCGCTGACCAAAGCTTATCGCACCAGCACCAGCAAAACCCAGTTCTGCGCGATCGGCTCGGTGAAAAGTAATGTCGGCCACCTGGATGCGGCGGCGGGCGTCACCAGCCTGATCAAAGCCGCGCTCAGCCTGCACCACAAACTGATCCCGCCGAGCCTGAACTTCAACGCGCCGAATCCGATGATCGACTTCGCGCATAGTCCGTTCTCGGTCGTCACCAGCCTGACGCCGTGGGCAGCGCGGCCCCATGCACCACGCCGCGCGGGCGTCAGCTCGTTCGGCATTGGCGGCACCAACGCGCACGCGATTCTCCAGGAAGCGCCGCCGGTGGAGTCGGCAGTGCGGCGCCCTGCCCGGCCTGTACAGCTCCTGACGCTCTCGGCGCGAACTGCCAGTGCCCTGGAAGCCGCGACGCGCAGGCTTGGCGCCTACCTGGGCGAACGGCCGGATCTCGATCTGGCCGATGTAGCCTACACGCTGCAAGTGGGACGCAAAGCCTTCAGCTACCGCCGCACGCTGGCCTGTCGCTCAACTGAGGAAGCCGTCGCCCTGCTTTCCGGTCCCGAGCCGAGCAGACTGGGCAGCACGACGTACGAGGGCGAGGAGCGCGCGATCATCTTTATGTTCTCGGGCCAGGGTTCGCAGTATCCGCAGATGATCCGCGAGCTGTACGCTGCCGAGCCGCAGTTCCGCGCGATCGTCGATGAGTGCTGCACGCTCCTCAAGCCGCATCTGGGCCTCGATCTGCGCAGCATCCTCAGCCCCGGCGATGCGCAGGCCAACGGTAACGGCCACGCGGCGGCGAGCGATGCAGAGCTGAGCCAGACCTGGCTGACGCAGCCGGCGCTGTTTGTGAGCGAGTACGCGCTGGCGAAGCTCTGGATGGCCTGGGGACTTCAGCCGCAAGCCATGATCGGCCACTCGATCGGCGAGTACGTCGCGGCCACGCTGGCGGGCGTCTTCTCGCTGGAAGATGCGTTGAAGCTGGTCGCGACACGTGGCAAGCTGATGCAAAGCCTGCCGCACGGCGCGATGCTGACGGTCCCGCTTTCCGAGGCGGCCATCGCCCCGTACCTGGGCAGTGAGCTGTCGATCGCCGCGATCAACGAGGCCGAGCGCACAGTGGTCTCGGGGACCGAGGCGGCGATCGACGCCCTGGCGGAGCAGCTGCGCGCCGCCGGTCACGAAAGCCGCCGTCTGCATACATCGCACGCGTTCCACTCGCCGATGATGGATGCGATCCTGGACGAGTTCACGGCCTGTGTGCAGGCGACCGCCCGCCACGCGCCCGAGCTGCGTTTTATCTCGAATGTGACCGGAACCTGGATCACCGCCGAGCAGGCGACCGATCCGAGCTACTGGACGATGCATCTGCGCCAGGCCGTGCGCTTTGCCGATGGAATCGCCGTGCTGATGCAAGAGCAACATCCGGTTTTCCTGGAAGTCGGCCCCGGCCAGACGCTGGCCACGCTGGTTCGCCGCCACCATGCGCGGAGCGAGAAAGCGCTGGTCTATGCCTCACTGCGCCATCCGCAGGATCAGCAGTCGAATCTGGAATACATCGTCGGCACGCTGGGCCAGCTCTGGCAGTCAGGCGTCGAGATCGACTGGCCGGCGGTGCACGCCGACGAAGAGCGTCATCGAGTTTCGCTGCCGACGTACCCGTTCGAGCGCCAGCGCTACTGGATCGAGCCGGGCGATCCCACTGTGCGCACGGGCGGAACGATGCCGACCGCTCCCGCCGCCCTGAGCCGCAAGGCCGATCTGGCCGACTGGCTTTATATTCCATCGTGGAAGCGATCGCAGCCGCCGGTCCCGCACACCGACGAGCCGCGTACCTGGCTCGTGTTTGTCGATAACACCTGGCTCAGCAGCGCCTGCACGCAGCGGCTGGCGGCGTCCGGCGATCGCATCGTAACGGTGGGCGTCGGGCCTGAGTTTGCGCAGATCGACACGCAGCAGTATGTCATCAATCCGCAGCAAAGTGGCGACTATGATCATCTGCTGGGCCGGCTCGCCGAGACAGGCAGCCTGCCGCATGGAATCGTCTATTTGTGGACGGCCGCGTTGGCCGAGGGCGCGTCGCCGCTGGAGCGAGCCGAGCACGATCTGGCCTACGGCTTTTATGGTCTGCTGGCACTGGCGCAAAGCCTGGGCCGCTTGAAAGAGCAGCAGCCGATGCGCCTGCACGTGGTCTCCAGCGGCATGCAGGCGGTCGCCAATGAGCCGGAGCTGCACCCGACCAAGGCGCCGCTGCTCGGGCTGTGCAAGGTTATCGCGCAGGAGTACAAGCATATCAGCTGCCAGAGCATCGACGTGGCGCTGCCGGCACCGGCTTCAACGCAGGCGCAGCAGCTCGTCGAGCAGCTCTGGCTGGAGCTACACAGCGCCGCCGTCGATCCGGTGATCGCCTATCGCGGCATGTATCGCTGGGCGCAAACGTATGAGGCCGCGCCGCTGCCTGAGCCCTCGCAGCCGATCGCGGACCGGCTGCGAACCGGCGGCGTGTACCTGATCACCGGTGGCCTGGGCGGCATCGGCCTGGAGGTGGCGCGTGAGCTTGCGCGCAGCATCCAGCCGAAGCTCGTGCTGACCAGCCGCACGCCGCTGCCCGATCGCGAGGCCTGGTCGATCTGGCTGGCAACCACCGACGATGCCGCCGCCGCGACCCGCGAGAAAATCCGCCAGGTGCAGGCGCTGGAGGCGGCAGGCGCCGAGGTGCTGCTCTTCCCCGCCGACATCACCGATCCTATACATGTCGAGGCGCTGGTCCGTGAGACGATCGGCACGTTCGGCACGCTGCACGGCGTTTTTCACGCCGCCGGCCTGCCCGGCGCGGGCATCATCCAGCTCAAGCGGCCGGAAGACGCGGTGGCGGTGCTGGCGCCCAAAATCCAGGGTACGCTCCTGCTCGACAGCGCGCTGCGCCAGGTGCCGCTGGATTTCATGGTGCTGTTCTCGTCGATCACCGCGATCACCGGCGGCATGGGCCAGGCCGACTACTGCGCGGCCAACAGCTTTTTAGATGCCTTCGCGCACGCCAACTCACAGCAGGGCGTATTTACCGTCGCGATCAACTGGGATGCCTGGCAGAAAGTCGGCATGGCGGTGGCGACCGAAGGGCTGCGCGCGCTGCCGGGACAGCCGCAGGGCAAGGCTGCCGAACATCCGCTGCTGGACACCTACACCAGCGAGTCGCCCGAGCGCGCGCAGTTCACGACCGAGTTCGATCCGCGCACGCACTGGGTGCTGGGCGAGCATCGCGTGCTGGGCACGCCGACGATTCCCGGCGCGACCTATCCCGAGGTTGTGTACAGCGCCTTTACGCGTCATCGCGGATCGAGCGCGGTGGAGATTCGCGATCTCCTGTTCATGACGCCCTTCATGGTCGGCGAGAGCGAGCGCAAATCGCTGCGGGTGCTGCTGGAAGGCGGCGCCGACGAGCTGGCGGTACGGATCTCCAGCCAGGCGACCGTGCTTGGCCGCACCCGCTGGAAAGATCATGTGGTCGGCAAAGTCGCCGCGCTGCCGGTCGCCGCGCAGCCGGTGCTGGATCTTCCCGGCATTCTGATACGCTGCGCGCCGGTCGACCTCCATGTGACGACCGAGTCGCGGGCGAAGATGGCCGAGTTTGTGGACGTCGGCCCGCGCTGGAACTGTATCAAGGCGGTGTACGCCGGAACTGGCGAGGGACTGGCGGTGCTGGAGCTTGACGAGTCGTTTGTCGCCGCCGACGAGCGCTTCGCGATCCACCCGGCGCTGATGGACATCGCGACCAGCTTCGCGATCCAATCGATCGGCGAGGGCAACTATCTGCCGCTCTCCTACGCGCGGGTCCAGATCTACGGCGCATTTCCCAAAACCCTCTACTGCTATGTGCGCCTGCCCCACGACACGACGCCCGGCGACGAGACCGTGGTGATCGATGTGGCGATCATGGATGCTGAGGGCAACGTCGCGGTCAACATCGAAGGCTTCACCGTGAAGCGGGTCGCGCCGGATGCGCTGGTGCGGCTCTACGAGTCGGCGCAGAGCGATGCGCTCGATTCCACGCCGGCCGAGACCGACAGCCTGGCGCCCGGCGGCCTGGCCGAAGGGCTGCGCACGCTGAAAGACGCGATCCTGCCCGAGGAAGGCATCGCCGTGCTGAGGCGGATTCTGGCCCTCAACCATCTGCCGCAGATCATCGTTTCCACGCGCGATCTGGCGGGCGTCATCGACGAGGTTAATCGCTTCGATCCGCACCGGCTGCTGACCGAGATGGCCGGCCAGTCCGCGACACTGCGCGTGGAAACCTACCCGCGCCCGGATCTGCCGACGCCGTATGTCGCGCCAGGAACCGAGCTTGAGCAGCGCATCGCCACGCTCTGGCAGGATGTGCTGTGCATCGAGCAGGTCGGCATTCACGACAACTTTTTCGAGCTGGGCGGCGACTCGCTGCTCGGAACGCAGATCATGGTGCGCGCCAAAGAAGCCGGCTTTGAGCTAAGCCCCAACCAGTTTTTCCAGCACCAGACGATCGCGGAGCTGGCGCAGCTGCTGGGCGATGCACCAGCACCGGATGGGAGCAGCGGTGACGGCGCGGTCGAGGAGGAGGCGCTGCTGGCCAATATCGATCAGCTCTCCGAGGCCGATCTTGATGCGCTGCTCGCCAGGCTGACGAATGAATAACCGGCTCCCGAGCCGACTCGCGCCGGTGGGTTTCGCCGCCGGCGCGGATTGCGGCATAGTCATACAAGGACACACCCCCTATGTCGGATAACCTGACGACTGAACAAAAACGCGCCCTGGTGGCGGAGCTGCTCCAGCGTAAGATCGCGGCCAAACAGCAAGCGCTGCCGGCCTCGGCCATGCCGCCGATCGTGCCGGTGCCGCGCACGGAAGATATGCCGCTCTCCTTCCCACAGCTGCGCCAGTGGTTTCTGGATCAGCTGGAGCCGGGAGTAGCCGCGTACAATCTCTTCTCGCTCTACCGTCTCAGCGGCACGCTCAATATTGCGATGTTGCAGCGCAGCCTGAACGATGTTGTGCAGCGCCACGAGATCCTGCGCACGACCTTTGTCAGCGTCGACGGACGGCCCCGGCAGGTGATCCCGCCCGTGCTGCATGTGCCGCTGCCGCTGATCTCGCTGACCCATCTGCCGCCGGAGGAGCGCGAGGCCGAGGTGCAGCGCCTGGCCCGCGAGGAGGCCGCCACGCCCTTCGATCTGGCAGTCGGGCCGCTGATCCGCGCCTCGCTGCTGCGCCTGGACGAGAAAGATCACTACATTCTCCTGACGATGCACCATATCATCTCCGATGGCTGGTCAGGCCCGATCGTCGTGCGCGAGATCGGCATGGTGTACGCCGCCGCGCTGATGGGACAGCCCGATCCACTCCCGCCGCTCGCGGTGCAGTACGCCGATTATGCCTACTGGCAGCACCAGTGGCTCGCGCCCGACGCACCCGGCGGCGCGCTGGAGCGCCTGCTGAGCTACTGGCGGCAACAGCTCGCCGATACGCCGGCGTTTTTGTCGCTGCCGACCGACCGGCCACGACCGTCGATGCAGACGTACTGTGGCGCGATCCTGCCCTTCGCCTTCTCGCCGCAGCTTTCTACAGCGCTGAAACAGCTCAGCAAGAGCGAGGGCATCACCCTGTTCATGACGCTGCTCACGGCCTTGAAGCTGGTCCTGTATCGCTACACGGAGCACGACGACGTTCCTGTCGGCACCTATATCGCCAATCGCAGCCAGAGCGTGCTGGAGCCGCTGCTGGGCTTCTTCGTCAACAACCTGGTGCTGCGCACCTCGCTGGCGGGACGGCCAACTGTGCGCGAGCTGCTGCACCGGGTCCGCGATGTAACACTGGGCGCCTATGCGCATCAAGACCTGCCCTTCGAGAAGCTGCTGGAAGAGCTGAAGGTCGAGCGTCACCTGAGCCACACGCCGCTCTTCCAGATCATGATGGTGCTGCAAAATACGCCGGTGCCGCCGGTCTCGCAGCTGCCCAACCTGACGCTGACCCGCTCGACACTCGACGACAACGGCCGCGCCAACTACGACCTCACGATCTGGGTCGAGGGCTTCCGCGAAGAGATCAGCGGCCACCTTGAGTACAATGTCGATCTGTATGACGCGACGACGATCGAGCAGTTCGCCCGGCATTTCGAGACGGTGTTGCAGAGCATGGCGGCGAACCCGGACCAGCGGATCGACGAGATCCCGCTGCTGGATTCGGTCGAGCGCCGGCAGCTGCTGGTTGACTGGAATACAACCGCGCGGCCCTACACCGTCGATCGCTGCATCCACGACTTGATCGCGGAGCAGGCCGCCCGCACACCTGCCGCGACCGCCGTTGTCTGGCGGAGCGAGCGCCTGAGCTATGCCGAGCTTGATCGGCGGGCCAACCAGCTGGCGCACCACCTGCAAGCGCTGGGCATCGAGCCAGAGATGCGGGTCGGCATCTGCCTTGAGCGCTCGCTGGAGCTGGTGGTAGCGATCCTGGCCGTGCTCAAGGCCGGCGCTGCCTACACGCCGCTCGATCCCGATCTTCCGTCCGAGCGCCAGCACGCGATCCTGTCCGACACCGGCGCGGCCATCGTGATCACGCAGCAGCGGCTGGTCGATGCGATGCCGGAGCATGACGCGCAGATCGTGTGCCTGGACGGCGACGCGCCGGCCATCGCGCAGAGACCGGAGAGCGCGCCGCAGTGCCGGAGCACGGCCGACAATCTGGCCTATATCATCTACACTTCGGGCTCGACCGGTCGGCCCAAAGGCGTGATGATCCCGCATCGCAATCTGGTCAACAGCTACCGCGCCTGGGAAGAAACCTACGACCTCAGCACCGCGCGCCGCCATTTGCAGATGGCCAATGTTACCTTTGACGTGTTCGTGGGCGACCTGGTACGCGCTCTCTGCTCCGGCGGAACGCTCGTGCTGTGTCCTCGCGATCTGCTGCTGGCGCCGGATCACCTGTACGACCTGATCCGCCGCGAACAGATCGACGCCGCCGAGTTTGTGCCGGCCGTGCTGCGACCGCTGATGCAGTACCTGGCCGAAAACGACCTGCGGCTAGACACGCTGCGGCTGCTGGTGTGCGGCTCGGATAGCTGGTACATGGAGGAGTTCGATCAGATCCGCCGGCTGTGCAGCCCCAGCACGCGCGTCGTCAACTCGTTCGGCGTCACCGAAGCCACGATCGACAGCACCTGGTACGACGCCCTGGCCGAGTCGCGCGCCGCCGATCAGCTGGTGCCGATCGGGCAGCCCTTTGGCAACACCCAGATCTATATTCTCGACCGGCGTGGTCAGCCTGTCCCGATCGGCGTGCCGGGCGAGCTGTATCTTGGCGGCGCGGGGCTAGCACGCGGCTACCTGGCACAGCCGCATCTGACCGCCGAGCGCTTTCTTCCGCATCCGTTCAGCGCTACACCCGGCGCGCGGCTCTACAAAACCGGCGATCGGGCGCGCTATCTTGCCGACGGCACGATAGAATTTCTCGGACGCACAGATCGACAGGTCAAGCTGCGCGGCTTCCGCGTCGAGCTGGGCGAGATCGAGGCCGTCGCGCAGCAGCACCCGTCATGTTCGACGGCGGTGGTGGTTACGCGCGACATGCCCGGCGGCACGCAGCTAGTCGCCTATGCGGAGCCGATCTCGGGCGCCGAGCTAGCCGTCCAGGATCTGCGGCTCTTCTTGAAAAAGCGCCTGCCTGACTATATGGTGCCCGGCCATATCGTGCTGCTGGAAACGCTGCCTCGCACCGCCAGCGGCAAGATCGATCGCCGCGCGCTGCCGGCTCCCGATATGGATCGCGCCGCCTCGGAGCGCGCATACACTGCGCCCAGCAGCCTGGCCGAAGAAGTTATCGCCGACATCTTCCAGCAGATCTCCGGCATTACCCGGATCGGCGTGCACGATAACTTTTTTGAGTTTGGCCTGCACTCGCTCCTGGCGATTCAATTTGCCTCGCGCATCCGCAGCGCCTTTGAGGTCGATATTCCGATCCGGGCCTTTTTTGAAGCGCCGACCGTTGCCGACCTGGCGCTGGTGGCCGAGGAGGCGCTGCTCGAAAAGATCGAGGCCATGGATGAGGATGCGATCGAGATCGACTGAGCGCCGGCACCTGCCGATAGCTGGAGCATGAACCCAGGATAAGGATACTGATGAATCCGCTCGACGAACAACCGGCGGCAACGCTGCCTTTTTCGGAGCAGACCGGCACGGAGCCCGGCGCTGCCGAACGGCAGAAGCTGCTCTACGCATGGAACGCAACCACGCTCGATTTTCCGCATGATGCCCGCATCCACGATCTGATCGCGGAGCAGGCGGCGCGCACTCCCGCAGCGGCGGCGATCATCCACGACGAGACCGTGCTCAGCTTCGCCGCCCTGGACCAGCGCGCCAATCGACTCGGCCATCTGCTTCAAGCGCGGGGCGTCGGCCCGGGTACGCTGGTTGCGCTGTGCCTGCCGCGCTCGCGCGATCTACTGATCAGTCTGCTGGCCGTGCTGAAAGCGGGCGCAGCCTACCTGCCGCTCGATCCCGCCGATCCCGCCGACCGCCTGAGCTTCATTCTTCAGGACTCGCGCGCGCGCCTGCTGATCGCCGATACAACCACGCAGCACCTGCTCAGCGCCGGCAAGTGCTCGATCCTGAACCTGGATCGCGCCTGGACCGAGATCAGCCAGCAGTCCGCTGCTGCCGCGCCTGCATGTCGCGCTACCGCAGATAGCCCGGCCTATGTGCTCTACACGTCGGGCTCGACCGGCCAGCCGAAAGGCACGCTGATCACGCATCGCAGCCTGATCAGCTATCTGTGCTGGGCCGAGCACACATTGATCGCGGACAGCGTGCAGTGGCTGCCGTTTGTAACCAGGCTTTCCTTCGACGCTTCGCTCAAACAGATCTTTGTTCCGCTGCTGCGTGGGCGGGCGGTGTGGATTCTCCCGAACGAGATCGTCAGCCATCCGCCGGCGCTGCTCGCGGCGATCGCACGACGGCAGCAGGTTGCGCTTAACTGCGTGCCGACGTTGTGGAGCGCGCTGCTGGATGAGATCGATGCGCGCGGGATCGTGCTGCCGGCCGGTAGTCTGGTGCAGCTGATGCTCGGCGGCGAGCACGTCACCGAGGAGCTGGTCGCGCGTACGCTGCGGGCATTGCCGGAGCTTCAGCTCTGGAATTTGTACGGCCCCACGGAGACGACCGCCAACGCCAGCGCGGCGCGACTCGTCGCCGGCGACGAGATCACGATCGGGCGACCGATCGCCAACACACGGCTGTATGTCCTGGATCAGCAGGGCGATCTTGTTTCGATCGGCGCGCCGGGCGAGCTGTACATCGGCGGCGAAGGCGTGGCTCAGGGCTACCTCAACCGGCCGGATCTCACCGCCGAGCGCTTCCTTCCCGATCCGTTCGGCGACGATCCCGGCGCGCGGCTGTATCGCACCGGTGATCGCGTGCGCTACCTGCCGGATGGCCGGCTGGCGTTTCTTGGCCGCATCGATCACCAGGTCAAGCTGCGCGGCCTGCGCATCGAGCTGGGCGAGATCGAAGCCGTGCTGGCGCGGCATCCTGCCGTCCGCGAAGCCGTGGTTGTGCTGCACGAGCCGCCGGGAGATCTCGGGGCGCAGCAGCTGGTAGGCTATGTCGTCCCGCGCGCCGGGCAGGCAACAAATAACGGCTCGGATCTTCCATCCGCGCTCCGCGCCTTCTTGCACGAGCAGCTACCCGAATACATGATTCCTTCGCTGATCGACGTGCGCGATGCGCTGCCGCTGACCGCGACCGGCAAGATCGATCGCCGGCTGCTTGCGACACGAGCACCGCACTCGACACCGCGACCGGCTGCGGCCCAGGCGACAGGCAGCGGCGGCGTTCACCGGCTGATCGAGGCCCAGGCGGCGCGCACACCCAATGCCACAGCGGTTTGCTGTGAAGGCCGCGAGCTAAGCTATGCCGAGCTGAACGATCAGGCGAATCGACTGGCGACTCATCTGCGCCGCGCGGGAGTCGGGCCTGAGGTCATCGTGGGCATCTACCTGGATCGCTCGCCTGAGCTGATCGTGGCGATCCTGGCGATTTTAAAGGCCGGCGGCGCCTACCTGCCGATCGAGCCGAGCTATCCCGCCGAGCGCGTCGAGTTTATGCTGCACGACTCGCAGGCCGGACTGCTGCTGACTCAGCAGCGCTACAGCGCCGCGCTGGCGGGCTATGCCGGAAAGGTGCTGTGTCTGGATGCGCCTGCTCTGGCCGCCGATCCCGTGACGTCCGGCAGCACAGCCGGCGTGGATGTCGCTTCCGACAACCTGGCCTACGTGATCTATACCTCGGGCTCAACCGGCCGCCCCAAAGGTGTGATGATCAGCCACGGGGCGCTGAGCAACTTTCTGGCCTGGCTGGCGCAGATCAGCCCGCTGGATAGCGCCGACAAAGCGCTGCTGAAAGCGCCGATCAGCTTCGACGCCTCGGTGCTGGAGCTGTTCCCGCCGCTGGTCGCGGGCGCGGCGCTGGTGGTCGTGCCGCCCGACAAGCATCAAGATCAGACCTACCTGCTTGATCTGATCGCCCGGCAGCAGGTGACAACGCTCTTTCTGGTGCCGTCGGCGCTGCGTCTGCTGCTGGACGCTCCCGATCTATCCGAGCGCGCTGCCAGCGTACGGCGGGTATACTCCGGCGCGGAGGCCGTCACGACTGAGCTTGCGGCGCAGTTCTTCCGCCGCCTGTCGATCCCGCTGTACAACCTGTACGGTCCCACGGAGGCCACGATCGCCGCGACGGGCTGGCCGCAGACTGGTGCGCAGCCGCTGCCCGACCCGCTGCCGATCGGCTATCCGGGCACCAATCAGGCGATCTATCTGCTCGATCGGGCGCTGCGGGAAGTTCCAGCCGGCGAGATCGGCGAAATGTACATCGGCGGGATGGGCGTTGCGCGCGGCTATCTGAACCGGCCGGATCTCACCGCCGAGAAGTTTATGGCCGATCCGTTCAGCTCTACTCCCGGCACACGGCTCTACAAAACCGGCGATCTGGCTCGCCGCCGCGCCGACGGATCGTTTGAGTTCATCGGACGAGCGGATCACCAGGTGAAGATTCGTGGCCAGCGCATCGAGCTGGGCGAGATCGAGGCCGCGCTTGAGGCGCTACCCGCCATCTCACAGGCGATCGTCGCGGTGTTCGAGCCACGTCCCGCAGATCAGCGACTGGTAGCCTATGTGGTGCCGGCTCCGGCGCAGACGCTGGACGAGCAGCAGATTCGTGCCGCCCTGCGCGAGACCTTGCCCGACTACATGGTTCCCGCGCTGTACATCCCGCTTGAAACGCTGCCGCAGACTCCCGCCGGCAAAATCGATCGTAAAGCGCTGCCCGCGCCTGCCGACTACCTGCCCGCGCGTCACAGCGAACTTATTGCGCCGCGAACATCAGTCGAGTCGTATCTGGCAGGGCTCTGGGCGCAGGTGCTGGGTGTCTCCGTGGTCAGCGTCGACGACGATTTCTTCACGCTCGGCGGTCACTCGCTGCTGGCCACACAGATCGTCACGCATGCTAATCAGCGCTACGGCCTCGGGCTATCGATCGCGGCGCTCTTTGAACATCCGACGATCGCGGACCTGGCAGCCGTGATCGACGCCGCGCCCCGGATCGAGCGAGGACCGGCGCTCAGCCCACAGCCGCGCCGGAAGCACGAGCCGTTGTCGTTTGCGCAGCAGCGCCTCTGGTTCTTCGATCAGCTGATGCCGGGCAGCGCGCTGTATAACGTGCCGTTTGCCCTGCGTCTGCGCGGCGATCTCGATATTCCGGCGCTGGAGCACAGCCTGAGCGAGATCGTCAGGCGGCACGAGGTTTTGCGCACCACTTTTGCCGACATCGAAGGCCAGCCGGTGGCCGTCATCCACCCCGCGCAGCCAGGCCGTCTGCCGATCGAAGATTTGAGCGCGCTTGAGCCGGCCGCCCGCATGGCCGAAATGCACAGCCGAATGCGCCGAGATGCCAATCAGCCCTTTGATCTTGCCACCGGCCCGCTGCTGCGCGCAACCCTGCTGCGTCTCAGCACCCATGAGCACATGCTGCTGCTGAATGTGCATCATATCTGCGCCGATGGCTGGTCGGTCGGCGTTTGGTCGCAGGAGCTGACCAGCTTGTATCGCGCTTTTCGCCGGGAGCACGCGCAGCCCGCAGCCGCAGAACTGGCTTCCCGGCTACCGGAGCTGGAGATCCAGTATGCCGACTTTGGCCAGTGGCAGCGCCGGCGTCTCGAAGCCGGCGATCTGGAGCCGCAGTTTGCCTACTGGCAATCTCAGCTTCAGCCACAGGGAGCACCACTGCTGCCACCGCTGGATCTGCCCACCGATCATCCACGGCCGGCGCAGATGACCTTTGCCGGCTCGATCTATGAGTTTACGCTTCCGGCGGATCTGGTGGAACGGGTCCGGTCGTTGAGCCAGGCCACTAACGCAACGCCGTTCATGGTATTGCTGGCGGCGTTTAAGCTCCTGCTGCACAGGTATGCCAACCACCCGGATCAACTGCAAGTCGGCATTCCGATCGCGAACCGGACACATCCTGCGCTTGAGCGGCTGATCGGCTTCTTCGTCAACACGCTGGTGATCCGCACCGATTTTACCGGCCAGCCCAGCTTCCACCAGCTGGTACAGCAGGTTCGCTGCACCACACTGGCCGCCTACGATCATCAGGAAGTGCCGTTTGATAAGCTGGTGGAGCGCCTGGGAGCCAGCCGCGATCCCAAACGTCCCCCGCTGGTGCAGGTGATGTTCGTCTTGCAAAATGGCCTGAGCCAGAGCGTTCAGCTGCCGGATCTTGAGATCGAGCTGGTGCCCACCTATGCCGATGTCGCCCGCTTCGATCTAACGTTCAGCCTGACCGAGCAGCAATCTGGGCTGACCGGGCTGATCGAGTACAACACGGCGCTTTTTGAGCGTGCCTCGATGATCCGCCTGGTCGAGCATTTCACCTGGCTGCTTGAGCGCGTAACAGCCACGCCCGATCAGCCGGTTGCGGCGATCATCCAGGAGCTGGAGCGACCAGCGGGAGTGGCCGAGGCGGCGACAGCTGCGCAGCCGGAGACCGATCTGAACCGCTCGGCGCGAGTTGCCGCCCGCAAAGAGCAGCTCTCGGCCAAGAAGCAGGCGCTGCTTCAGGGTCTGCTGCGCGGCGCAGCCCAGCGCGGTAGCCGCGAGGCCGCACAGGTTATTCCACGCCGCGCAGGCGCTGAGGCGCCGCCGCTTTCCTTCGCTCAGCAGCGCCTGTGGCTGCTGGATCAGATCGGCGCGGGCAATGGCTACAACGTCGTCATGGCCGCCGAGCTGCGCGGACAGCTCGATCTTGCGCTGATGGAGCGCAGCTTCAACGAGATCGTGCGCCGCCACGAGATCCTGCGCACCACGTTTAGCCTGCACGGCCAGCAGCCGGTGCAGATCATTGCGCCAGCGCTGCACATTCCGCTGACGATCATCCACCTTGAGCAGCGTCCGCATGATGCCTTTGTGGCCGCCGCCGAGCAGCAGATGCGCGCCGAGCTGCTGCGCACGTTCGATCTACAGGCCGGGCCGCTGGTCTATGTGACCATGCTCTGCGGCGACGAGCAGACCTATCGCCTGATCGTCAACATCCACCACATCATCGCGGATGCCTGGTCGGTCGATATGTTGATGAAAGAGATGGGCGCCGTATACGAGGCGCTGCGACAGGGCCGGGAATCGCCCTTGCCGCCGCTGCCGATTCAGTACGCCGACTATGCCGTCTGGCAGCGCCAGCAGCTGCGGGACGAGGTCGTCGAGCAGCAGCTAAGCTACTGGCAGGCACGGCTTGCCAATCTTCCCAGCGCCCTCGCGCTCCCCACCGATCGCCCGCGTCCGTCGGTGATGAGCCATCGCGGAGCAGCGCATCGTTTCGCGGTGGACCAGCAGATCGTTACCCAGATTCGCGCGCTGAGCCAGCAGACACGCACCACGCATTTTATGGTCTATCTCGCGGCTTTCCAGGCGCTGCTGGCACACTATACCGCGCAGACCGACATCGTCGTCGGCTCGCCGATCGCGCATCGGCCGCACCCTGAGACCGAGCCGCTGATCGGCTTCTTCCTCAACACGCTGGTCCTGCGCACTGATCTTGCCGACGATCCCAGCTTGCTGGCGTTGCTTGAGCGTGTCAAGAGCATGATGCTGGAAGCGCAGGCCCATCAAGATCTGCCGTTCGAGCGGCTGGTCGAAGCGCTGAATCCGCCACGCGATCCCAGCCGCACGCCGTTGTTTCAGGTCATGTTTGTTCTCAACCAGGCGCTGCCGCTGCCGGGCGATGCGACGCCGTCCTTCACCATGCGCCTGCTGCCGGTCGATTATCTGAGCGCCAAGTTCGATCTGACGCTGGCGATCACCGAGAGCGCGGACGGAGCCGAGGGCTTGATCGGCTACAGCAGCGATCTGTTCGACGCCGAGTCGATCGCCGCGCTCAGCCGCCACTTTCTGCTGCTGCTGGCTCGGGCTACGCAGAATCCAGCGGCGGGCGTGCTCAGCCTGCCGATCCTGAGCGCCGAGGAGCAGGCGCTGCTTCAGGCCAGGCGCTTGCAGCCGCAAAGTCTGTCCGCTCCTGCGCGCGAACTGCTGGCGCCGCGTGACGAGCTGGAGGAGCGTCTGATCGCACTCTGGCGCGCGCTGCTGGCAGTGCCGGCGCTGGGCATTACCGACGATTTCTTCGCGCTGGGTGGCCACTCGCTGCTGGCGATGCGCATGATCACGCAGGTGCACGAGCACTTTGATGTTGTCGTGCCGCTGCGGCGCTTCTTCGATATGCCGACCATCGCCGGTCTTGCCACTATGATTGCGGAGACGCGACACACCGGCTTTGCGGACGCCCCGCCGATCCGGCCCGTCGGGCATGACGAGCCGCTGCCGCTCTCGTTCGGCCAGCAGCGGCTGTGGTTCTTGCACCAGCTTGAAGAAAGCAGCAGCTACAATGTTGTCTCGCCGCTGCATCTCCAGGGGCCGCTTTCGGCGGTGATCTTGCAGCGCTGCTTCAACGAGCTGATCCGCCGCCACACGATCCTGCGCACACGTTATGTCATGCAGAATGGAGAGCCGCTCCAGGAGATCCTCCCGGCGCTGGATCTGCCGCTGCGATTGATCGATCTGACCGATGTTGCCGCCGCAGAACGGCCGCATCGCGCGCGCCGGATCATCGCGGAGACGAGCGCGCAATGCTTCGATCTGGCATCCGGGCCGCTGCTCACGACGACGCTGCTTAAGCTGGCCGAAGATGAACACGTCTTGATCCTGGTGCTGCATCACAGCATCGTGGATATGTGGTCGCTGGAGCTGTTGAAGCACGAGATGGGCCTGCTCTACCAGGCGTTCAGCCTCGACGAGCCGTCACCGCTGCTTGAGCCGGAGCTGCAATATGCCGACTTTGCGGTCTGGCAGCGCGACTGGATGCAAGGACGGATCTTCACGGAGCAGCTGGCCTACTGGACCAACCAGCTTCACGGCCTTGCCAATCTCGATCTGCCGGCCGATCATCCCCGCCCGCCCATAAGCACCTATCGTGGCGCGCTGCATAGCTTTGAGCTGCCCGCAGATCAGGCGGCTGCGGTTCAACAACTGAGCCGCAGCCTCGGCGTGACGCTGTTCATGACCTATCTGGCCGCGTTCAAGGTGTTGCTCAAGCGCTACACAGGCCAGCGCGACATTGCAGTCGGCACGCCGATCGCCAACCGAGCGCAGCCAGGCACCGAGCATATGCAGGGCTTTTTCCTCAACACGCTCGTGCTGCGTACCGACCTGGCGGCTGATCTCTCGTTTGTCGATCTCCTGGGCCGCGTGCGCTCGACGACGCTCGACGCCTACGCACATCAGGAGCTGCCGTTTGAGCGGCTGGTTGAGGAGCTTCAGCCCACACGCGACCTGAGCCGCACGCCGCTCTTCCAGGTGTTGTTTGTCTTGACGCACCAGGAGACGCAGGCGTCGCCGTTTAGCGGACTATCCGTCGAGCAGTTCGCCACGGAGCATACCAGCTCCAAGTTCGATCTCACGCTGTTTATCAACGAGACGCCGCAGGGTCTCACCTGCATGATCGAGTACAGCACCGATCTGTTTGAGGCGGCGACGATCGTCCGTATGGGCCAGCAGCTCCAGCGCCTCCTCGAAGCGATCGTCGCCAACCCGGAGCAGCGGATCACTGACCTGCCGCTGTTGAGCGCCGCCGAGCAGCAGCAGATATTGCACGACTGGAACCGCTCCGAGGCTGAGTATCCGCGCGATGCCGCCGTGCATCAGCTGATCGAAGCGCAGGTGGAGCGCAATCCCGAGACCGCCGCGATCGTCTATGAGGGCGCGAGTCTGAGCTATGCCGAGCTGAACGCGCGCGCCAACCAGCTGGCGCATTATCTGCGGGCGCAGGGCGTCGGGCCGGATGTGCTGGTCGCGCTGATGGTCGAGCGTGGGCTTGAGATGATCGTCGGCATGCTGGCGATCCTCAAGGCGGGCGGCGCCTATGTCCCGCTCGATCCCAACTATCCCGCCGACCGGCTCCAGTACATGCTTGGCCACAGCCAGGCGCCGGTGCTCCTGACTCAAGATCGCCTGGTCGGGAACCTACCCAACCACTCCGCGCAGATCTTCCGTCTCGACGCCGATTGGGAGCGACTCGCGGCGTATCCGGCGACGAATCCAGCCCGCACGGCGCTGCCGGAGCACCTGGCCTACATCATCTACACGTCGGGCTCGACGGGCCGGCCCAAGGGCGTGATGGTCAAGCAGCAGGGATTGATCAACCTCGTGCATGGCCTGCGCGCCTACTTTGACGATCCGCAGGTGCAGATCACGGGTCTGATCACGTCGATCAGCTTCGACATCTCGGTCAACCAGATCTTCCCAACCTTGATCTTCGGACGCACGCTGCACATTATCTCGGACGAGATCAAGTTCAACAGCCGCGTGCTGCTGCGCTATCTCAACGATCAACAGATCCATCTGCTCGATGCCGTCCCGTCCTACATGCAGGCGGTGCTGAACGAGGTCGCGCCGGAGCAGCCGGCCAACGCGCTGCGCTACCTGCTGATCGGCGGCGAGAAAATCGAGCAGCGCCTGCTTCAGTCGGTGTTTGGCCAGTTTGGATCGACGGTCGAGATCATCAATATCTACGGCCTGACCGAGATCAGCGACATCAACATTCTGGGGCCGATTCGCGCCGAGGATGTGGGCAAGCCGATCACGGTGGGCCGGCCGCTGCAAAACAATCGCATCTACATCGTGGATGATCACATGCAGCCGCAGCCCATCGGCATCGCGGGCGAGGTGTGTGTGTCCGGTGAGAGCGTATCGCGCGGCTACCTGTTCCGCCCGGAGCTGACGGCCGAGCGCTTTGTGGTCTGTCCCTTCGAGGACGGCCAGATCATGGTGCGCACGGGCGACCTCGGCCGCTGGCGCGACGACGGCACGGTGGAAATCCTCGGGCGGATCGATCACCAGGTCAAAGTGCGCGGCTTCCGCATCGAGACCGGCGAGATCGAACACGCGCTGGCCCAGCATCCCGACATCAACGAGTGCGTCGTGGTGGTGCGCGAGGACGCTAAGGGCGAGAAGCACCTGGTAGCGTACGTGGTTAAGAACCGAGAACCGAGAACTAAGAACCAAGGGGATGGAAGCGAAGCTGGTTCTAGGTCGCCCGGAGGGCACCCGGTTCTAGGTTCTGCCGACTTGCGCCAGCGAGTCGGCGCGCAGCTCCCCGACTACATGATCCCATCGCTGTTTGTGGAGCTGGCCACCCTGCCAAAAACGCCGAGCGGCAAGATCGACCGCAAGGCGCTGCCCGCACCCAACACGACGATCGACGATCCCAGCGCGCTGATCGCTCCTCGCGACGCGCTGGAACGGCAGCTGGTCGCAGTCTGGGAGGGCGTGCTGGGCCACGCGCCGATCGGCGTGACTCACAATTTCTTCGCGCTGGGCGGTCACTCGCTGCTAGCGGCCCGACTCGTCAACGAGCTACGCGCAGCGCTCGAAAAAGAGATTCCACTGGCGCTCCTGCTGCAAAACCCGACCGTCGAGCAGCTGGCGGCGGCGCTGCGCGGCACGACAGCACCTGCGGCTACACCGCTAGTCGGGCTGCGCACGCGAGGATCACGGCCGCCGCTGTTCCTGATCCATCCGGGCGGCGGTCAGGTGCTGGCCTATAGCCGGCTGGTCGAGCTTATGCCGCACGATCAACCGATCTACGGTTTGCAATCCTCGGGGCTGGGCGGAACCACCGTGCACACAACGATCGAGCAGATGGCAAGCGCTTATCTGGCGGCTATTCGCGAGATCGCTCCGCACGGGCCGTATCTGCTCGGCGGATGGTCGCTGGGTGGGCTGATCGCGCTTGAGATGGCGCAACAGCTCCGTCGCACCGGTGAGCGAGCTACGCTGGTTGCCATGATCGACACCTACGCGCCGCTGCCGGAGGAGCAGGCTGCTCCTGAGTCGGTTGACGAAACCGATTTGCTGCGGATGTTTATTCAGGATCTGGGCCTTGACCTGCCTGATAGCGACTCGCCGGCAGCAGACAATCCCGCCGATCAGCTCGACGCGAGCATACAGCAGGCGATACAGCTTGGAAAGCTGCCGTCCACGCTGAATCCCGGCGATATTCGCGATCTGTTTACGATCTTCAAAACCAACTATCACGCCATGCTGCGCTATCATCCACAATCCTACACGGAGGATGTTCTGCTGATTCGCGCCTCGGAAACCAGCGATCCGCGCGTGCCCGAGGATCGAGGCTGGCGACACTGGATCAGGGGCCGACTCACTATTCACCAGGCGCCGGGCAGCCATTTTACGATGCTCAGGCAGCCGCTCGGGGAACACGTCGCAGCGCTGCTCTCCCGGTATCTCGCCGATGCGCAGGCGGGGGACAACGTATGAGAGCGGCAACCTGGCGACAGGGCATTCCAGCGTTCAGCATCCTCTGGCTGGGCCAGCTTGTCTCGCTGATCGGCTCGGGGCTGACGCGCTTTGCGCTCGGCGTGTGGGTGTATCAGCAGACCGGCTCGGTTACAAGTTTTACGCTGATCTCGCTGTGCGCGATTCTGCCGGGTGGCGCGGTGCTACCCTTGGCCGGCGCGCTGATCGATCGCTGGGATCGCCAGCGCATCATGATCGCCTGCAACAGCATCGCGGCGGGAGTCGTGCTGCTGCTGCTCGGCCTGGTGTACGCCGAGCAGCTGGCGCTGTGGCATATCTACCTGGGTGTCACGCTGCTATCAAGCACCAACATCTTTCAGTGGACGGCCTTCATTGCCAGCGTGCCGGTGCTGGTACCAAAATCCCAGATTGGTCGCGCCAGCGGCATGATCCAGACCGCCCAGGCGCTATCGGAGGCGGTCGCGCCGTTGATGGCCGGCGCGCTGATCGCGCTGCTCTCGCTGCGTGGGCTCCTGCTGCTGGATCTGCTCTCGTTTGCGTTTGCCGTCGGCTCCTTGCTGCTGGTTCAGCTGCCGCCGCCGGAACGAACAGCGGAGGGCGCGCGCGCAGCCGGCTCGATCTGGCACGAGGCGCGTTATGGCTGGACTTATATTCGTGCGCGGCCCGGATTATTCGCGCTGCTGATGTATGTCACGGCGATCATGTTCGCGTTTGGCGTGTTTCAAGTGCTCTTGTCGCCGCTGGTGCTCAGCTTCACGTCCGAGCGGCAGCTGGGCCTGATTCTCTCGGCCGGTGGCGGCGGAGCCCTGTTGAGCGGAATCGTTCTCGCCATGTGGGGCGGGCCACGCCGGCGGATCACCGGTGTCTTCGCGTTTGGCCTGTTACTCGGCCTGAGTCTGATCCTGGTCAGTCTGCGCCCGTGGGAGCCGCTGATCGCGCTGGCCGCCTTCATCGGGCTGGCAGGCTTTCCCCTGCTGAGCGCTTGCAACCAGGCCATCTGGTCGCAGCAGGTCGAGCCGGATTTGCAGGGGCGGGTCTTCAGCATCCGCTATCTGATCAGCTCCTCGACCTTGCCGACCACCTATCTTGTCGTCGGGCCGCTGGCAGACCAGGTCTTCGAGCCGCTGTTGATGCCGAACGGCGCGCTGGCCGGCAGCGTCGGCGCCGTGATCGGCGTCGGCGAAGGACGCGGCGTTGCGCTGATGTTGCTGGGCGCGAGCATCGTCCCGCTGGCCGCCACGCTCATCGGCTACCTTTATCCACAGCTGCGATCGATTGACACACCCGCGCAGGGAGAATAGCACTATGAACTTCAGTGTGACCGAGCTGATCGACCATTCCCTGATCTTTATTCATATTATCGCCGGATGCCTGGCGCTGCTGGCCGGCATTATTCCGATGGTGACGCACAAAGGCGGCGCTAACCATCGCCGGTGGGGCCAGATCTATTTCTGGTCGATGTTCGTCATCTTCATCACTGCCCAGATCGTCCAGATTTTCTTCCGCAGCTCGCTGTTTATCTTTTTTGCCGCAAATCTGGCCTTTTATCAGGCGTACACCGGCACCCGCGCGATCGCGCTCAAATCGTCGAAGAGCAGCGGCCGGCGCAGGCTCCTGGATTGGGCTATGGCGCTCGGGGCGCTGATCAGCGGCCTGGTCTGGATCTGGTGGTCGTCTAGCCCGTTCTGGTCGCCGGAGCTGGCCGAGCGGGTTGGGGCGGAAAAAGTGGTGTCGCTGGCGGTGCTGGGAACCTGGCTCGGGATCTACACCTGCTACTGGGCCATCGCCGACATTGTGCGGTTTCTCAGGCCATCCAAACAGAAGCAGTGGTGGTGGTTTCACCATCTCGACGCGATGGTCAATTCATACGGCAGCGCGCTGGTCGCCTTCACCGCCGTTAACGGCTTCCGCCTGGTACCGATCGAGTATGTCTGGCTGCTGTGGGTGCTACCCGGCTTCGGCTTTGGGATCGGAGCCTTCATCTGGGGGCTGTATTACCGGCGCAAGTTCAACCGCAAAACGCGAGTAGCACCAGCCCTGCCGAGCCTGGCGATCGCAGCACCAGCCCGGCTCACGGCGCTGGCGATCGTCGTCGTGGCGCTCGCGGCGGGCGTTCTGAGCCTGCGCGCACCGTCCGCCCTGCCCGCCAGTTCACCGGCGACAGAGTTTTCGGCTGAGCGGATACTGCCCAATGTTACCTCGATCAGCCAAACCACACATCCGATTGGCACACCGGAGCAGGATCAGATTCGTGAGTATCTGGTGGCGCAGCTGCAAGCGCTGGGCGTGGAGACCGAGGTTCAGCAAGCAACTGCGGTCGTGGGCAATGTGCTGGGCGGCGGCAACGTCGCCGGCACAGCGTTCAACGTGGTCGGACGGTTGCCCGGCACGCAGAGCAGCTTTCCGGTGGTGCTGGTAGCCCACTACGACTCGCCGCCCGGCAGCTATGGCGCGAACGATAACGGCGTGTCTACCGGCGTGGTGCTCGAAACGGTACGCGCGCTCAAAGCCGGGCCGCCGCTCAAAAACGATGTGATCATTCTTTTCTCGGATGGCGAGGAGATCGGCTCGATCGGTGTGCAGGCGTTTATTGACGAGCACCGCTGGGCAGCAGGCGGCGGCATCGCGCTGAACTTCGACTCGCGCGGCAGCACCGGCCCGTCGATGATGTACGAGACGAACACCGACAACGGCGGGATAATCCCGATCTTTGCGCGCACACCACAGCCGTTCGGCAACTCGCTGACCAACGAGGTTTATCGCCGGCTGCCGTTTCAAACGGACTTTACGATTTTCAAGCGTGCCGGGTGGAGCGGCCTCAACTTTGCCTACCTCGACGGCTATCCCTACTACCAGAGCCGGCTGGATACGCCCGATCGCGTCGATCTGCGCAGCGTGCAGCACCACGGCTCCTACGCGCTGGCTCTGACTCGCACGCTGGGAATGCTCGACGCGCGTCCACAGCCGCAGCCGGACATGGTGTATTTCGACATCCTTCAGAGCGCGCTGATCTATTATCCGACAAGTTGGGTCATGCCGCTGGCGGCGATCGTCGTCGTGTTGTTCGCGGCAGTGCTGATCCTGGGAGCACGGCGCAAGCATCTCACCTATCGCGGTGTTGGCATCAGCGCCCTGGCATTCCTCGGCGCTACGATTATCCCAGTCGTGAGCATCGCGCTGATCTGGCAGGTCATCCTGATGATCCATCCGGGCTATCGTGGGGCATTGCTCGATGTGTACAACAACCAAACGTATCGGGTTGCCTTTATCAGCCTGACCGTCGCGCTGGGCGTGGTGACCTATGGCTGGCTCTTCCGTCGGCTCACCCTGCTCGATCTCGCGACCGGCGCGCTTGTGCCGTGGCTAAGCCTGATGATCGTCGCCGCCGTAGCCGTGCCGGGCGTAAGCTACCTGTTTATGATCCCACTGATCGGTATGACCATCGGGCTCGGTCTGCTCTTCCGCCAGCCTGCGCCGTGGGAGCGTCCGACAATCGGTCAAGCCGCGCTGGCGGCGCTGGCGGCAGTTCCCGGCATCATCCTGCTTTTTCCGACGCTGCTCCAGCTTTCGATTACGCTGGGAACCAATTTCTCGACAGTGACCGGCTTCTGCGTCATGTTGCTGCTGGGCCTGCTGATTGTTCCGCTGCGCCTGATCAGCCTGTCATATGAGCGGATCGTCTGGGGTGGCGGTCTGGCCATCGCATCGGCGGGACTCGTCTATGGCAGCCTCACATCTGGATTTAACGCCGCGCGTCCACAGACGACCAACCTGTTCTACGCGCTGGATGCAGACACTCGTCAGGCGCGCTGGGTATCCGAGAGCGATGTGCTCGATCCCTGGCTCAGTCAGGCGATGGTCGAGGCGGAGTACGCGCCCTTGCCGTCAGTGTTTCCAGCCTCTCCGCAGTGGACGCCATTGCAGCACGATGCGCCGCCGCTGGCATTGGCAGGGCCGGAGGTAACACTGCTGCACGAAAGCGAAAGCAATGGCCTGCGCACGATGCGCCTGCGACTGGTCTCGCCGCGACACGCGCCTATTATGCGGATCACGCTCGGCAAGGATCTGGAGGTCATCAGCGCTACCGTCAACGATCGGCCGATTGGCGACATTCAGGCCGGGTATAAGCGCAAGTCGTGGTGGGAGCTGACATATTTCCGGGTGCCGCGTGAGGGTATTGAGCTAGAAGTGCAGTTCAAGGGCGCCGCTCAGCTCGAAGTAACCGCAGTTGATCGCTCCTATGGATTACCGGAGAATGCGGGCATCGCACCACGTCCATTAGAGTCACTGGCAGCTCAGTTCCCATTCTCGATCGGCGACGTGACGCTCGTACGGCGTGGCTTTGAGTTCTCGACAGATACAGCCGGCCGGCCAGCAAGGTGAAGGAAGCCTAAAATAGATGCCGTAGACGGCGGGTGGATCTAAACCACAGGCGGGCAGTCCATAAGCGACGAACTGCCCGCCTGCGCGTGGCACCCGCTGGCGGCGCGCTCCGGTAGCCTACAGTACACGCTTTGCTCAGTAGGGAAGGTATCCGCGCGTGCGTAGCTCTTCGGCACCGAGTAAGCCCAGCAGCGTCTCGTACGGCGTGTCGCGCTGCTCAGGATGATATTCGAGCCGCTCACGCTCGAAATACTGGGTCACGTACGTTGCGCCATCGGTCTGGCTGACCTCCTCGCGCGCGGCTGTGATCGGATAGCCAAAGACCGGCAGACCACCGTTCCTGTTCCAGAACGAGCGCAGCGGCGGGCAAAGATCGTAGCCCGTAGCCTCAAAGCGCTCGCAATCCGATCCCACCGGTCCAGCGGGGAAGCCGGGCTGCGGCTCGCTATTATTGGTACGCCGCAACAGGTTCGGGACGGTCAGCCGACCAAGCAGCACCGTGTACGGCTCGGGATTATCGGGATGATATTCCATCCGCGCACGCTCAAAGTACTGCACCTGAAGCACTTGGCCGGTGTCGGGATTGACCTCCTCGAACGGCTCGCTGAGCGGATAGCCAAAGAGCGCCAGCGACTCGCGCGCCGAGATGCCGCGATCGCCTAGCTCCAGGCCGTGCGACTCGTAGTAGCGGCGGAAGGCCCCGGAGAGTGTGTGACCGGTGGTTTCGAAGTAGCGTTCGCGACCCGAATTCGCAACTCGTGCCGTAGGCAATACTTCGCTGCTGTAGCGCATGATCGATCCGTTTGCTGCGCCCCACTGGATCTGCTCGCTCTTCAGTGCGTAGCGCGTTGGCGCAAGCTGCGCGCCTCCCACGTCCAGCGTAAACGTTCCTTGATCGAAGCGCAGGCGTCGATTGGGTTGGCTGGGTGTACCTTCCCGGCAGCCGCTTTGGGTTGCCCAGCCCTTGTTGGTTCCAGGGATCATGCCGAACGCAATAATGGGATCGTGGCCGTAGGTCTCGGGCGGAACGATCGTCCAGCGCCCACTGGTGTAGTGCAGGAATGTAGTCCTGGTACACACGGCACGATAATCCTCCAAGAGCGCCCAGCCTTCGGATGCATCGCGCATGGTGATGTTGCTTGCCATCGCCCAGTGGAGATCCGCAGGCATGGCCGGCAGCGATGCTTCGGTCCAGATTCCGTCTTTGTAGTGCAAGATCACCGGTCGCGGCGACCCATTGGCTTGCTCAAAGCTGCCCGTGATCCAGCCTTCCGTGCGGCTCACCATCGTGATGCCGGTCAACCGTCCTGTCGTCCAGCGCGCATCGGAGATATCCCGCCAGGCTGTGCCGTCGAAGGCGAGGGCGAGTGGCCGGATCGGCTTGCTGTGATCGTCGCGCTGGTAACCGACGGCCAACGCAGTGCGGTTGTCGATCGTGACTACATCGCCGAGCGAGCCGCGCAGCGGATCATAGGTTGAGCCAGGCTTCGGGGTGATCGGCGCGGGGCTGCCCCACTGGGTGCCGTCCCAATGGTTGACGATGATCGTGTCGATCGGCGGTGTGCTCCGACCGATGTTGCTCGTCGTGCTGCCGACCAGCCAGCCTTCCTGGGGCTGAGCGAAATCAAGCGCGTTGAGAAAGGTGGTGCTCGGCGTGCGGTTATAGAGCCGCCAGTGACGACCATCATAGCGCAGTATCCCGGTGCTGCTTAACGCCCAGCCGCTGGTGCTGTTCTGCACATAGAGATCGGCAATCGTATCTAGAAATTGGCGTGAGCCGCCTGGCCCGACGGTTCGTTGTCCAACCAGCAAGGCCGGATCGGCCAGCCAGCGGCGCTCGGCTTGGGCCGAAGCAGACCAGGGTAGACTAAGCCATACAACAACAAGCAAGGCGACGACGCGCATGGCATGGCGATGTGACACTGGAAGCCTCCATTTCTCGGGCCGCATGCTCAGGGATGCTCTCTTGATGCAAGTGTTGCTGCGGCAGGGTTTTATTGCCTGAGCATCGTAACGGATCGCCGTTGCTGGCGGTAGGGCGAGCGATTGACAGACCGATGATGGCCGTATGGAGAATCTGATGCTCGTGAGCAGCTGGCCTGGTCAGTCCGCATCAACTGCACCTGCCTCCCCTATCGCCTGTGGAAAACGGCGACCCCGGCTGCGATCATGCAGATCCTCTAGCCGGGTTGCAACGATACTGAAGTACGGCAAACCGACCAAGAACAATCTGCGGGCGGCGGCGAGTCGGAGACGATGAGGGGAGCGCAATAGGTGGATCGGCGTCTTTCTAGAACCTGCCCAGTCACCTCGATCGTGATACTCTACTTATGATTCGTGACGAGGCCGAAAGGATCATCCTGTGCAGCGTGACGACAATCATTCGCGTCCACAACTTACCCGCAATCGCTGGATCGACCTGTGCGGTGCGTGGCAGTTCGCTTATGATGACAAAAATAGAGGACTTTCTCAGGGATGGATGGGGAAGCCGGATGGTTTTGACCGCACGATTATGGTGCCGTTTCCTCCCGAATCCACGGCGATCGGCCTCGGCGAAACCGACGATCATCCCGTGGTCTGGTATCGTCGGACCTTCACGCTGGACGCAGCGGACCGCCAGCAGGGTCTCCTGCTCCATTTTGGCGTAGTTGATTATCTAGTCCAGGTCTGGGTCAATGGACACCTTTCTCGACAGCCCAGCGATCGCTGGATTTTGCTACACCCAACTCACGGATACGGAGCAGGAAACGAACGGCTTGCTGCGCGCCGACCACACACCGAAACTTGATCCTGCGCAGTTCTACCCGATGACGACGCGACCATCGCAAGCCATTCCTGGCGAAATCCTCACCAATATTCAAGCGGCATCAGAAGTCACATCATTCCAAGCTGGTGGTAAGCAACGAGGTCCGGGAATCGGCGAGTAGCCACAAGTACAGAGCGGATCATCGGCACCGTTGCCTGTACGCTCTCGTGGATCGAACTGCATACTCCTGACATAGGCGCGCACTGGTCAGGGTACGATCCTATGAGGACGTGATACAGCAGGCACAAGCTTGCCCGACGGCGCGATCCCCGACGAACAGCCTACCAAACACGAGGCGCCTCCGCCGCACCACCGCTCGAATCCGGCTTTCGCAGCCAGTGCCCGCTGGGTGTGTGGCGGCTTGGTTGCGGCCTGGACACTTCTCCGTGTGCCATCCTCTCACCATCGGATGTGATTACGAAGGATCGCGCTGCCGTCGACCCGAGCGCGGCCAAAAGCGTCCGGTCTGCTGCATATACATATGATAGGCAGGGAAGTGGGCCAGCAGCAACTGCTCGTCTCGGTGTGCATTGCGCGTAAACTCCCCGAGCGTGTACCCCAGCACGACTAGCATCAGCACCGAGGGATTGACGAGCGCGAGGCCAAGCGTCAGCAAGAAGTAGCTGGAGAAAATCGGATGCCGGACCGTGGCATAGGGGCCGGTCGTAATCAGTTGATGACCGGGTTGAATTTCTCCACGTTGCGCGTACCACACGCCGAGATGCGCGCGGCTCCACGCATTGATGGCGAGGGCGGCGAGCGCAAGCCCTAGCCCCAGCACTTGCAGCGCCAGCCCCCAGAGCGCTGTGCTGGCGATTCCAAGCCATGGCCATATCACCGGTTGTACCAGGAGCACCCCGCCCAGGATCAGCGCAAACAGCATATAGCCCCAATTTTGGCTACTGCCGTCCGCCGTACGCAAGCGGTCAAATCGCCACGCCATGAGCAGATCCGTGATAAAGAACAGCCCAATTACCAGGAGCATTAATGCCGATCGGCCGATGCCATTAACCATCACACACCTCGCATCATACGCAAGAAGGCCGCCTGTGGTGGGCACTACCCATGCTCACCCAGCAGGGTAGGACGCGCTGCGCCGCCATCAGCGTAGAAGTGATTGCCGATGCAGACTGTGGGCCTGCACCGAAGGGGAGATAGGCTTAGCGCGGGCGCTTGGCCTCGTGCTCTGGGACCAGCGGTCGGGATCGAAGCGCCCGAGTCGGGAACCGGAGTGGGTGTACAGGTGACGTTGTAGGCCCGGCTTCACGCGCGATGTCTTGCTAGTGTCGTCGTACCAGGCGGTTCTGGAAGATCACTACGATGAGCAAAAAGACACCGCGAATCACTGATTGCCAGTACACACCAAGGCCAGTAAAATTAAGCATATTGAGGATGAGCCCAAGGAGCAGCACGCCAACCAGGGTAGTCCCGACTGAGCCAACACCCCCGGTTAGCAACGTCCCACCTACCACAACGGCCGCAATCGCGGAAAGCTCCCAACCAACCCCTTCAGTGGGCAAACCAGTAAATGTGAGCGCCGTCAGGATCACGCCTGCTAGCCCGGCTAAGCCGCCGCTCAGCGCATACACGCTGAGCTTAATACGGTTGACCGGCAGGCCCATCAGCCGTGCAGCCTCTTCATTGCCACCAACGGCCAGGACATGCCGCCCGAAGCGGGTGTAATTCAGCACCAGCAATCCAAGCATATAGGCAACCGCTACGATCAGCACCGGGATGGGCACGCCAGCCATACTGTGGAGGCCAAGGTTGATAAATCCGGCGCTTGTATCGACGTTGACAGCGGCATTGTTCGCCAGGATGAGCGCTACACCACGGGCGGCAAGCAGCATGGCTAACGTCCCAATGAACGGCGCAATTGCCAGCCGGGTAATCACCCAGCCGTTGAATAGTCCAACCAGGATGCCGACAAGCACCGGCAAACCAATAGCAGGCAGCAAGCCATAGGGACTCAACAGCGCTGCCAGCACACTCGCCAGTGCCGCCACCGCGCCTACCGAAAGATCGATCCCGCCCGTCATGATGACGAAAGTCATACCAAGCGCGATCAGCCCAAACATCGAGTTGTAGCGCAGCAACTCTGTGATGTTATAGACGCTGAAAAAGCCCTCATAGCGTAGCGCACCGAAGAACAACAGCAGCACCAATGCAAGCAACGCTGCCTGTCGCTGGATTGTGCTGACGAGACGGGCTCGCCGACCCACCTGTTGCGGGCTGCGTCCAGTTGAGGCGGAAAAACTCGTCATACTGTTCCTCTTAGCTGCGTGACTGCCGCTGGACATACACCGCGATCAAGATAATCACCGCATTGATGATTTGTGCGACCGCGTACGGCACGCCCTTGGTCAGCAGGGTAAAGCGGATGAGCTGAATGATCAGCGCGCCGATGAGTGTTCCAACGATGGTTGCACGACCACCGGTGAGCGGCGTACCGCCAACAGCAACTGCCGCAATCGCGTCAAGCTCCATATTGAGGCCAATCTGGTTGGCATCCGACGACGAGTTGATGGCGATCACGATCAGCCCCGCGAGCCCGGAGAGCAGCCCGCTCACAACATAGACGGTGCATTTAACCCGATGAACAGGCACTCCCGCCAGCCGGGCCGCCGCCTCGTTGCCGCCCGTCGCCAACACATAGCGGCCAAATCTGGTGACGCGCATTGCCCCGGCTACCACCGCGACGATCAGCAGCATCAGGATTACTTGAAACGGAATGCCGAAGGGACGCCCCAGGCCAAGATATTGAAACGCAGGATTGTTAAACGTTTGGAGATTGCCCTGCGTCACCACTTGCGCGATTCCGCGTCCGGCGATGAACAAGATCAGCGTTGCGATGATTGGCTGGATCTGAAAAACGGTTATGAGTATCCCGTTGAAGAGCCCAAATCCCCCAGCCACGAGCACGGGTATGCCGATCGCCAGCAGCGTGCCAAGTCCCGGCGTGTTGAACGGGAACGTTTGACGTAAAAAAACCAACGGTGCAAGCGCCCCAGCAATCGCCATGAGGGAGCCAACCGAAAGATCGATCCCACTGGTCGCGATCACAAGCGTCATGCCTGTCGCGACAATGACGATCGTCGCCACCTGCGTCAGGTTGACATTGATTGCCTGTGTCGTTAGAAAGCCAGGGGTAAACACGATATTGTAGAGCACCAACAGCAGCAGCACCGCCACCGCGCCATATGTCTGCCCAGCATCACGCAGGCGACCCGGCAGGATCAGCCGGTGTCCAGGACGGCGCGTAGCCTGATCCAGGTTAGCCATGCACGTCCTCCTGTTCCGCGCTCCCCTGCGCCATCGCCGCAATGATCGCATCCTGGCTCATCACGGCATGTGGCAGCTCTGCTATACTCTGCCCATCACGGAGCACAACCACGCGATCACAGCCTTCGGTCAGTTCCTCAAGCTCGGATGAGATCATGAGCACGCCCAGTCCATCATCGGCAAGTTCATTGATCAACGCCTGGATCTCCCCCTTGGCCCCTACGTCAATCCCGCGCGTCGGCTCGTCGAGAATCAGCAGTTGTGGGTTGAGACACAGCCAGCGCGCCAGCAGTACTTTCTGCTGATTGCCGCCCGACAGCTCACGGATCGGCTGATCTGGGCTGGCCACCTTGATTCCCAGTCGTCGAATAAAGCGGTCTACTATCGCGGCCTGCTTGTCACGGGCAATGAATCCATAGCGCGTGAGTGCCGGTAGTAGCGCCAGCGTGAGGTTCTCGCGCACCGACATATAGGGAATAATGCCTTCGGTCTTGCGATCTTCGGAGCAAAAGCCGATCTTGGCGCGGATTGCGTCGGCAGGTGAGCCAAGCTGGACTGGCCGATTGTCAATGCGGATTGTACCGCTGTCGAGTGGATCAGCTCCAAACAGGGTACGGGCGGTTTCGGTCCGGCCTGAACCGAGCAAGCCTGCCAGCCCAACGATCTCGCCTGCACGCACGCTCACATCCACACCACGCAGCGCTTGCCCACGGCGCAGATGACGAGCTTCAAGGACAGGCTGCCGTCCCTCATGAACCGTCGCATCAAAGCCCGTCACCCCGAAGCGGCGCACTTCGCCCAACTCTTTGCCAAGCATTTTCGCCACAAGCTCAAGCTTTGTGATCTGCGCCAGCGCATGATCGCCGACGGTCTCCCCATCGCGCATAATTGTCACACGATCGCAGACGGCGTAAAGCTCATCCAGACGATGGCTCACGAAAATAACGGCGACACCCTCGCGCTTAAGCTGGCGAATAACATCAAACAACGTAGCAACCTCACGCTCATCGAGCGATGACGTGGGCTCATCCATAATGACAAGCTTGCTCTCAAACGAGACAGCGCGTGCGATCGCGACCATCTGCTGGACGGCGACGTTGAGGCTCAGCAATGGCTGTGTGACATCGACATGAATGCCAAAGCGCTCCAGAATCGCCGCTGCCTCCCGATTCATGCGCCGCCAATTGATCAAGCCCCACCGACGAGGCTCCCGACCCATGAATATATTTTCGCTGATTGAACGAAACGGTACGAGGTTAATTTCCTGGTAGATGGTGCTCACGCCGCTAGCCTGCGCCTGCTGCGGCGACTGGAAATCTACTGGCCGACCATCGAACACAATTGTGCCGCTGTCGCGCTGGTACGCGCCCGTCAAAATCTTAATCAGCGTGGACTTGCCCGCGCCATTCTCGCCGATCAGCGCGTGTACCTCGCCACGACCGACACGCAGCCGGGCTTCTCGGAGCGCCAGCACTCCAGGAAATCGCTTTGTAATGCCTTCCATCTGAAGGATCGGTTCAATGTCTGCCACAGCTCATCCGTCTCCACATGTCGCTCAAGCAATGGGGATCGGAGGCGCATGCTGCCTCCCATGATCCCCACCGTCCTGCCCGGCACTCGCTAGTAGGCGTTACCGATCTCATCCTTCGCATTACTCTGGTCGAAGAACTTATCTGGGTTGATAATCTTGGCGGCAATTTGTTCGCCCTTCGCGAACGCGTCCAGCGTATCGAACGCCTTGGGACCGAAGCGCGGGTTGCACTCCACGGTTGCGCCCAGCTTGCCGTCGATGATAGCCTGGAGGGCGTCTCGGGAGCCGTCGATCGATACGATAATGATATCTTTCCCTGGCACCTTACCAGCCGCTTCGATCGCCGCAATGGCCCCCAGCGCCATCTCGTCATTGTGGGCGTAGACGGCGGTCGCATCCGGGTGCGCTTGCAGCAATGTTTCCATCACCTGCCGACCTTTGTCACGTGCGAAGTCGCCCGTCTGAGATGCCACAACTTCCATCCCAGTCTGGCCGGCGATCTGATCGTGAAAGCCTTTTTTGCGGTCGATCGCCGGTGATGAGCCAACCGTTCCTTCAAGCTCGATGATCTTGGCCGTGCCACCGGTCGTCTTGACCAGCCAATCCGCTGCCCGCTGGCCTTCTTCGATGAAGTTTGAACCAATAAAGGTAACATAATCTTCGCCGGGCTTGGCGATCGTCTGATCGACATTCCGATCAAGCAAAATCACAGGCACACCCGCCGCCTTGGCTTTGAGGACTGCCTGGGCCAGCGGTTTTTCTGATCGCGGTGCGAGAAAGATCGCATCGACCTTCTGGGCGATCATCGAGTCGACATCCGCAATTTGCTTAGCTTCGGAGCCGGCAGCATCCGTATAGACCAGTTCATGGCCGCGTTTTTGGGCTTCGGCTTTCATGCTTTCGGTCTGAGCGATCCGCCAGGGATTGTTACTCTCGACCTGGGCAAATCCCACTTTGTACTTGGCTTTCTGGCTTAGCTTCGGCAACCCACCACTCGCCTGATTGCCGGAAGCAGTGGTATTGCCGCTGGTGCTATCGCCTGCGGGCTGGGCAGGTCCGCCACAGGCGGCGAGGGCGAGCGTGAGGATGAGCGTGAGAACGAGGCCAAGGCTTCGACGGCGTTGCATAACACATCTCCTTTGAGTGTTGTTCGTCAACTTCTACCGCGGTACCTGCTGCGGGATTGAAGATACGGTGAATGCTGCCGCAGAGCAGCGAGGTCGGTACATCATCCACCGAACGATCCGCAGATGATGATAACATGGCTTCAGCTGCGCATTGCCCTTGGTAGAAACTCGTATTGGCTATGATAGCATGTCTTCCAACTCCTCCAAACGCCGCAGCGTAATCGTCGGCTCCGGCGCAGTTGAAAGCACAATTCCATTCCTACACGGTGCACACGCCTCGCAAACAGCTAAGGGGCGGCTACGAGGTGGGGAAACCATGCGAGTGTCAAGGAACCACATACAGCCACGCTCCTGGGGTGCTTGTAACACCGCCAGGAGCATATTTGTGTCAAAGTAGGGTGTACCTTGGGGAACCGCATGTCAATAACGGGTGCAGTCAGCGGTTCCCTGACGCAGCCGAGACAGTCGATTGCCGGGTGGATGGCGCGATCAGCGCTCCAAGCGGCTGGTCGATCTGCGCCGCCATCGCTTCCAGAAGTTTCTGGAAGTCGGCCAGCATCTTGGCAACCGTTGCGCCGTCGAACGCGTAGCCGTTGTAGGTAATCGATAGCAGCAGCTGCTCGCCAGGGAACGCCACGACGCTGAGCGGGTAAGGCCAAACGTCAACAGCACGTACCTGATCGATGGTGATGGCATCGCCGCGATGTTGAGCTACAGCATCCATCGGGTAATTCTGAAAGCGTAGTACACTCTCGAACAATGGCCGTGTCGACGAGCCTGCCCATGTCTGTACTTGCTCCAGCGGGCTATAGGCATACTGCTGCATGGCAACTTGCGCCTCCTGAACCTGCTTCAGCCAGGCTAGCAGCGAACGTTCACCGCTGATCTGTACTCGTAGCGGCAGAGTATTGATACACAGCCCCATTAATCGATCAATTCCCGATACCTCCGGCGGACGGTTTGAAATTGTGACCCCAAAGGTAACGTCGTCGGTATGAGCGTAGCTGCCGAGCAGCAAGGCCCATGCTCCTTGCACGAAGGTATTCAAGGTCAGATGGTGCTGGCGCGCCATCTGTTGGAGCGCCGCCGTCGTCGTCGCCGAGAGGTACGTCTGCTGCTCATGGTATTCGTGGTGCCGTCCAGCGTTGGCTTCGTCGTACGCGGCAAGCACAACGGGCGCAATTGCAGGGCCTGCCAGCGCCTGTCGCCAGAAGGTCTCGGCCTCGGCCAGGCTTTGCTGCTGGAGCCAGGCAATGTAGCTGCGATATGCAGGAGCTGATTCGACCTCGATCGGCCGGTCCTGGCGCAGCGCCTGGTAGCATCCAAAAACTTCGCCTAACAGAACCTGGAAGCTCCAGCCGTCCAGCAAAAGATGGTGGCCGCTCCAGATGAATTGGTAGCTCTGCTCAGCTACGCGGATCAGCGCGACCCGCATCAGCGGCGCTTGCGTGAGGTCAAAGCCGCACTCCCGATCCTGATTCAGGAACTGTTCCAGCCACGCTGTGCGCTCGGCCGAGCCCAATCCTCGCAGGTCGTCGTAGCGCCACGGCAGCGCGACACGACTGTACACAACCTGGAGCGGCTCTGCGTCAGCCTGCCATTGAAAGCCGGTTCGCAAGATCGGGTGGCGATCCAGCGCTTGTTGCCAGGCGTGTTTGAAGGCCTGGATCTCAAGCGCGCCGTGCAGCACACAGCTGGTTTGAAGCACATAGGCTGGTGATGCCGGATGTTGCAGCGTATAACTGAGGATGTCACGCTGCATCGGTGCCAGCGGGTAGATATCCTCGATCGGTGTGCCTACGCTCTGGATCTGGTCAAGCCGCCGCTGATCCAGCCGTGCCAGCGGAAAGTCCGACGGCGTGTAGCTGCTGGTTGCGCAGGCTTGACAATGCCGAATCAGCGCTCGCAGTGCCTCCAGATATGCTCCTGCCAGGCGCTCAATCGTCGAGCGATCGTGAACCTGGCCGCTATAGGTCCAATCCAGGCGCAGCCGCCCGCCGACAATCAGCCCGTTGATCTCCAGGAGACAGCTGCGCTGGCCTTGCAGGCTACGATTTGGCCCGGCCGGCTCCTGCACCAGCTGAAACGGCGTTGACTCCGGCAGCGCATGGTCGATCTGGCCCAGATAGTTGAAGCTGATCTCGGGCGTGGGCAAAGCTTGCAGCTGCTCGACGATTGCTGGATTCTTGCTGAGATAGCGCAACAGGCCATAGCCGAGCCCATGCTGGGGAACACGCCGCACCTGCTCTTTGATCTGCTTCACGGCGTCGCCAAGATCGTGGGCATCTGCAAGATCGAGCAGGATCGGAAAGGTCGTTGTGAACCAGCCAACCGTGCGCGACAGATCGACCTCCGCAAAGATATCTTCGCGCCCGTGTCCTTCTAGCTCCACCAGCAGCCGCCGTGATCCGGTCCACTGTGCGCAGGCCAGTGCCAGTGCTGTCAGCAGCACCTCGTTGATCTGCGTTCCATAGGCATGCGGCACGTCATGGAGCAGCGCGCGCGTCTCTTCGGCCTCCAGCGCCACCGATACGATCGCTGCTGTAGCCTCGCTGGTATCGCCTGCGGGATTGTCAAGCGGCAGGCGCTCAACCGGATGTGGTAGGACGGCCTGCCAGTACGCCAGCTGCTCCTCGATCGCGGGAGACTGCGCATAGTCCACCAGCCGCTCGGCCCAGTGCTTGAACGAGGTTGTCTTGAGCGGGAGCCGGATCGGCTCGTTGCGGAGCCGCTGCTGGTAGGCCATCTGGAGATCCTGAAGCAGAATGCGCCAGGAAACGCCGTCGATCGCCAGATGGTTGACAATGATCAGCAATCGCTGCGGCGTGTTCGCGCCCAGGTCAAATAGCACGAATCGCAGCAGCGGCCCAGCGGTCAGGTCGAGGCTAGCCTGCCAATCCGCCGCGATCCGCTCCAGGGCAGCCGGCTGCTCGTCTGCGGGCAACGTCGCGAGATCTACCCGCACCACAACGGGCTGCTCCTCGATCGGAGCATTAAATTGCTGCCAGCCAGCTGCCGTGCGCCGAAAGCGCAGACGCAGCGCGTCGTGGTGGGCCACGATCTGCTGGGCGGCTTGCTCAAGCGCCTCAGAGTCGAGCATCGCTTGAGCTTCCAGGAGCACCGATTGATTCCAATGCTGCGGCTCGGGCAATGCTTGTGCGAAGAACCAACACTGAATCGGCGTGAGCGGAACCGGACCCGTCACCACGTCCTGATCGGCGGTGGGAGCGACGGCTGCACCGGCAACAGCAGCCAGCGCCTCGATCGTCTGGTGCTCAAACAGCTGCTTGGGCGTGAGCTGAAGTCCGGCCTGGCGCGCCCGATCGACGATCTGAATGCTGATAATTGAGTCGCCACCCAGCTCAAAGAAATTGTCGTGAATACCGATCTGCTGTATGCCCAGCACCTGCCGCCAAACCTCTGCCAGCCGCTCCTCAGCGGCTGTGCGCGGAGGCACGCTGCTGCGTTGCTCCGGCCGGATCTGATCGGCGGCCCGAAGCGCTGAATGATCGACTTTACCGTTCGGCGTGAAAGGAAAGCTTTCAAGGGGCACAAAGACCGTCGGCACCATATAGCTGGGCAGGCGCTCGGCCAGGAAGGTGCGAAGATTGGAGGAGAGGCCCTCACTGCTGGCCCTCACCCCGTCGCTGCGGCGACTCCCCTCTCCCGCTGCGGCAGGCGAGGGGAAGTTTTCAGTAAATTGTTCTTTGTTCCGTTGTTCTTTGTTCTCTTGTTCCTCAACCACGTACGCTACGAGCCGCTTCTCCCCATGCCCGGCATCTTCACGCGCCAGCACCACGGCTTCGCGCACGGCTGGATGCTGCGCCAGAACGGCTTCGATCTCACCCAGCTCGATCCGAAAGCCTCGGATTTTGACCTGATGATCCGCGCGTTCCAGGAACTCAAGGTTGCCGTCGGGACGGTAGCGCGCCAGATCGCCGGTTTTGTACAAGCGTACACCGGGCAGCTCGGGTGCCCTCTGGGCGAAGGGATGCGGAATAAAGCGCTCAGCAGTCAGATCGGGACGGTTGAGGTAGCCACGCGCCAGGCCAGGACCGGCTACATAGAGTTCACCTGCGACTCCGATCGGCACCGGCTGAAGCTGTCGATCCAGAATAAACACCTGAACACTGGGAAACGGCCGTCCGATTGGTATTTCACGGCGCGTCTGAGCGGCCCGGGCTACTTCATAGCGCGTCACTTCGACCGTGGTCTCGGCCAGACCGTAGGTGTTCAACAGCCGGACGCCTGGGCCGGTATTGGCCTGCCACAACTTCACATGTTCTGGTCGTACGCGCTCACCGCCGATGATGAGCAGCCGGATCGTGCTGGGCAACGGCAGCTCCAGCGACGATAGGCTGGCAGCAACGGTATGCCACACAGCGGTCGGTAGATTGAGCACCGTGATGCGCAGATCGTGGCAGGTTTGCAGAAACGTCGTCATCGAGTCGAGCATCGTGGCGGGACGCAGCACCAGCGTTGCGCCGCGCGCCAGGCACGGGTACAGCTCTTCGACGCTGGTATCCCAGCTGATCGAGGTAAACTGAAGCACGCGATCGCCCGGCCCGATCGCATATTCGTCGGTGGTGGTAGCAATAAAGTTACATAGCGATCGGTGCGAGATCATCACGCCCTTGGGCTGACCAGTCGAGCCCGAGGTGTAGATCACATACGCCAGATGGTCGGAGGTGATGCCGGTCACCGGAGGTGTGTGCGGCTGTGAGTCGATCGCTTCCCAATCCAGGTCGAGACACAGCACCGGTACCTGCGCTTCGGGCAGCCGGTCGAGGAGCGCCTGCTGGGTGATCAATACCCGCACCTGTGCATCTTCGATCATGAAGCGCAGCCGCTCCTGGGGATAGGCCGGGTCGAGCGGCACGTAGGCGCCGCCCGCTTTGAGAATTGCCAGCAGCCCCACGATCAGCTCTGGCGAGCGCTCAGCGCAGATGCCCACCCGCGCGTCCGGGCCAATACCGCGCTGCTGGAGCGCGTGCGCCAGTTGATTGGCCTGACGATCCAGCTCGGCGTAGCTCAACTCTCGGATCTGCCCGCTAATATCGGTGCAGACGAGGGCCACGGCAGCGGGCGTTTGCGCGGCCTGGGCGGCGAAAAGCTGATGAACACAATGATCGGGAGCCGCGCTGGTGGGCGGGCTGTTCCAGGCTTCCAGCATTTGCTGGCGCTCGGCTGGCGTCAGCAGCGGGAGTGCGGAGATGCGCTGTGCCGGATCGGCGATGATGCTCTGGAGTAGCATGTGGAAATGATCGACCATGCGCGCGATCGTCGTGGCCTCGAAAAGCTCGGCGTTATACTCAAAAGCTCCGCTCAGACCGCCCGCCGCTTCGGCCATGAATAGCGTAATATCGAACTCAGATGTGACAATCGCATCGAAGTGGAGCGTTTCGATCCGCAGATTTGAAAGCTGAAGCGCCGCTTGCGGAACATTGCTCAGGGCAAAGGCAACCTGAAAGATCGGGCTGTGTGACAGGTTGCGCTCGGGCTTTAGCTCATCCACAATCTGCTCGAACGGCAGATCTTGATTGGCATACGCGCCCGAGGCGGTGGCCCGCACCCGCTGAAGCAATTCCTGGAACGTGGGATCGCCGGATAGGTCTGTCCGCAGCACCAGCATGTTGACGAAGAACCCGATCAGCCCTTCGGTCTCGCTGCGGTTGCGCCCGGCGTTAGGCGAGCCCACCAGCAGATCGTGTTGACCGGTGTAGCGGTAGAGCAGCGTTTTGAAGGCCGCCAGCAGCGTCATAAACAGCGTCACGCCTTCGCGCTGGCTCAACGCCGTCAGCGCGGCGCTCAGCGACTGCGAGAGCACCAGCGGTACGTAGGCTCCGCCGTACCGCTGAACCGTTGGGCGCGGGTGATCGCAGGGCAGCTCCAGCAGTGGTGGCGCGCCGGCCAGCTGCTGTTTCCAGTAGGTGAGCTGGGCTTCCCGTACCGCGCTGGTAAGATAATCCCGCTGCCAGACCGCAAAATCGGCGTACTGGATCGGCAGCTCGGGCAGCGGTGAAGGACGATCGTGCGCGAAAGCCTCGTACAAGATCGCCAGCTCCCGGTTGAGCACGCTATTCGACCAGGCATCGGTGATGATGTGGTGGATCGTGAGCAACAAGATATGCTCTGCCCGGGTACCCTCTGGGTGCAGGCGCACCAGCACGGCGCGCAGGAGCGGTCCACGCGCCAGATCGAACGAGCGATGCGCTTCTGCGACAGCTAAGCGCCGCGCTTCCGGCTCACGCTCCGCCGCCGGTAGGCCGCTCAGATCGACCAGCGGCAGCTCAAGGGTGGCGCTTTCGGCGATCACTTGCAACAAGCTGCCGTTGTCTGCGACAAACGTGGTGCGCAGCATCTCGTGGCGGCGGACGATCTCCTGCAAGCTTTGCTCAAGCGCAGCCTGATTGAGCGATCCGCTGAGGCGGATTGCCGAGGCGTGGTTGTACACCGGGCTGCCGGGCTCAAGCTGCTCGGCAAACCACAGCCGCTGCTGCGCAAACGACATCGGAAACTGATTCGTGGTGCGCGGCTGCCGCACGATCTCGGAGCGCGAGACGGCTACGCCCTGTTCCTTGAGCAGCGCCGCCAGCAGCGCCCGTCGTTTGGGCGAAAGAGCGCCGCGTTGAGCCGAAGAATTTAGCATGGGTCGCTCCTTCTCACACTCGCTCCTGGAGCATCAGCTCCACTTCGTCATCCGAAAGCTGGTCGAGCTGTTGCAGCATCTGGGCGATCTTCTCGACATCATCCGTGCCGCCCTGGGCCTGCGCAATCGCTGTGGCGAGACCGGCGACGGTCGGTGTTTCAAAAAAGGCCGTGAGCAGTGGCAGCTCAAGCTGAAAGGCATCATGCAGCCGCGAGGTAATCTGGATCGCCATGAGCGAGTGACCGCCCAGCTCAAAGAAGTTATCGTGAATGCCAACCTGCTCGATGCCCAGCACATCCGCCCAGGTATCGGCCAGCACTTCTTCAACCGCAGTGCGCGGCGCGACATAGCTGCTTTGGAGATCGGGTCGCGCTCGTTTCTGAGCCCGCATCAGATCCAGGATCTGCCTGGCAGTCTGCGCCTCCGTTGCGATCTGGTAGATGCGCTCGGCCTGCTCCCCAATCGCGATCGGGCTGCCGGAGGTTGCAGCAGGCGCATCACTGGCTGGCTTGTAGCGCAGTTCCTGGGTGCCTGCGGCGGTTTCCCCGACGTTGACGGGCTGAATTTCGGCGCGGCTTTGAGCTGCTCGCTGCGCTGTGCCGCCCATGAGCGCTTGCGCATCAAGAGTGCAGGACAAGCCGCCACCCAGCGCCTGGGCGCACTCCCCGCCGATTCGCTGGATGAATTGCAGCACGGGCGCGTTCTTCGCGGTTGGCACGTAAGCCAGCGTGATCGTCGAGCAGCCGCGCTCGGTCGCGATCTCCGCCAGCTGTGCCAGAACCGTATCTTCCACACGGCGTCCAAGCACGCGGCAGCTCAGCAGCAGCGTCTCGACCTCCAGCGTGTGTGCCTGAGCGGTAAAGATCACGAGCCCGACCAGGCCATAATCGCCGAAGCGATCGCTGACGTTGACGGCCCAGCACTCGCTGTTGCCCTGAAGCAGCTTGAGCAGGTCACTTTCGGTGCGGCGGATCGTCGTCGCGTTGAACTGATTGGTCCGCTGCGTCAGCTCGGCGGCACGCCCGATCTGGCCGGGCTGGAGCGGAGCGATCGTAACATTGAGATCCAGGCCGGCCAGAAAATCGTCGAGCGTGGGCGCCTGGGCTCGGAACTGCTCACGCTGCTGGTGCTCGGTGTACAGCGCGGCGCGACGGCGATCTTCGTCCGTGACCTGGAGTCGATCGAAGGCCCAGACGTGATCGAGAAATGCCGGGAGATCGTCAAGGTTTTCGGGCAGCGGCAGTGCGACGACTTCAGGGCAGCGGGCGCGGACTTCTGCGCATTCCAGCGCGCTGTCGTCCAGAAAGATGAAGCTATCAAGGGAAAGATGAAGCTCGCCGGCCAGCGCGCGCAGGTTTTCCGACTTGGGCTCCCAGTTGATGCGCCGCGCCGTAACATGATCCAGCGTGAGCGGCATCTCGGGTCGCTGTCGAAACACATCCAGCACATCGGACTCGTTGTTTTTGGTGCAGAGACAGAGCAGCATGCCGTCCTGCTGCTGTCTGACCAGGAACTCTTGCAGCGCGCGATGTGCCGGGCTGAGCTGTACACCCAGCGGGCCGTCTTCGCCACACACCCCCGACCACAGCGTGTGATCGCAGTCCACAGCGATCACCTTGAACGGCGCGTGGCGCAGCGTAAACAGCTTGCGGGCAATCGCGGTGCCGAGCACGGCAAAGCACTCGGTGGTGAACGGAACGTGGCCCAGCTCATCGCCGAACGGATCGTACACCTGCTCGACCTGATAACTGCTGATCGCGTCTGCGAGATCCAGGCTGTACACTCCCGGCAGATCCGCCGCCTGCGCGCTCAGCAACTGGCTCATGCGCTCCAAAAAGTGGCCGGGCTCGGAGTCGCCGCCGTTGTCGATCGACAGCGGACAGATACCGACGAGATAGGTCGCGGGCGAACGTTGAACCGCGTTCGCAAGGGCCGCCAGAAATTCTCTGAGCGTTTGCTCGGCTTTGGCGTAGCTCTCAGCGCGCCAGGCTTCCGAGACCTCGCCCCAGTCTTCAAGCCGCAGCAGCACGACGTTGATGCCATCTCCATTGGTGGCGATCAGGCTGGTCGGATCGAGCAGCTCCTGAAAGACCTGATTGTAAGGCGCAAACTCGACGCTAGCGGGTAGCTTCAGCTGGTCCAGCCAGAACTTGAGCGCGTCGGCCAGCGGCTCGGCGGTGAAGGTTGCCGTCACCGCGACAGTCTGCCTGGGCTTCGGGATGTGCGCCAGCAGCGTCGAGAGCGGCTGCTCGGACTCGGCGACCAGCGCTTCCAGCAGGATCTGGAAATGCTGCGCCATGCGCCCGATCGTGTCGGCGTCGAAGAGATCGGTGTTGTAATGGAACGCGCCGCCCAGGCCGTTTTCCAGCTCCGCCACGATCAGCGTGAGATCGAACTGATCGATCGTCTGATCCAGCGCTACCGACTCCAGTGCAAGACCACCGAGATCCATCTGCGCGCCGGGAATGCCCAGCCCGAAAGCTCCCAACGCTTTGTCGTTATGCAGCTGCACGTTCAAGAAGTTGAACATGACCTGGAAGAGCGGCGAGCGGCTGGGATCGCGCGTGGGCTGAAGCCGCTCGACCAGCAGGGAGAATGGGTAATCCTGATGCTCCAGCGCGTCGAGGACGGTTTGCTGCACCTGAGTCAGCAGCAGCGTGAACGGCAGATCGCCCGAAAGATTGGCGCGCAGCACCACGGGTTTGGCGAACGAGCCGACGATTCCACTCAGCTCGGCGCGACTGCGGCCCAGCATCGGCGACCCAACTACCAGATCTTCCTGCCCGCTGTAGCGCGCCAGCAGAGCTTGAAAGCTGGCAAGCAGCGTGGTGTAAAGCGTGACCTGCTGACCCTCGCTGAGAGTCTTGAGCTGCTGGGTCAGCTCCGTGCTCAAGCTAAAGCGCTCGACGGCGCTGGCATAGGTTTGTACCGGCGGGCGCGGACGATCGGTGGGCAAGTTCAAGGCAGGCGGAAGATCGGCGAACTGCTGCTGCCAGTAGCTCCAATGCTGATCGCCCTCGGCGCTGGCCAGCATGGTCGCTTCCCAATCAATATAATCGGTGTACTGGAGCCTGAGCGAGTCAAGGGCGGCCTGCTTGCCGGTTTGCTCGGCGGCGTACAGTTCGCCAAGCTCGCGCATCAGCACCGCCAGCGACCAGAAATCGGCCACAATATGCGGCGCGACCAGCAGCAGATGGTTCCGCGCCGGTTGAGCGAAGATACACACGCGCAGCAGGGCGTCATGCTTGAGATCGAAGGGACGACGCGCGGCGGCGTGAAGCTGATCCCGGAGCTGGGCTTCATCCCAGGATGTCGCGTCGATCTCCTCGAACGCGATCTGTCCATCGGCGCGAATCTGCTGCGCGGGCCGGCGCTCACTGATGGCAAATGCCGTACGGAAGGCGGCATGGCGATCGACGAGGGCTTGCAGGGCGCGGCGCAGCGCCGGACGATCCAGCTCCGAGCGAATTCGGGCAGCGAATGCTAGATTATGGGTTGTACTTTGGGGCGCAAGCTGATACATAAACCAGAGCGCCTGCTGGCCGTGCGAAAGCGGATGCTCGTTCGCGGTTGCTGATACCGGGGCCAGTCGCGTACGTGAAGCCGCAGGTACGTCGCTCAGCTGAGCGAGGATCTGGCGCGACAGGCCATGCAGGCTCGCGCCCTGAAGGAAGGCAGAGAGCGGCAGATCGACTTCGAGATCGGTCTCCAGGCTATGCTTCACCTCGGTCAGCATCAGCGAGTCGAGGCCCAGAGCGACCAGCGGCTGCTCCACGTTGATGCGTGACGGCGCAACACCCAGCGCCCGCGCTACCTGATGTTGCAGGTAGGTTGTCACCAGCGCGGGTTGCGCGGCCTGCTCTGCCGCTATCAGCTCAGCACGGTTGAGGCGTAGCTCGCTCTGCTCCCGATCGAAGCCGTCGAGCGTACTCTGGCCAATGATCGCCAGTGTATTTTCAAGGAAACCTGCTCGGCAGGCATGGCGCTGGATCTTGCCGCTTGACGTTTTAGGGATGCTGCCCGGCTTCAACAGCGCCACGGCATAGACATGGAGATCGTGCTGCTCGGCGACGGCCTGGCGAATCGTGCCGATCAGCAGGTCGAGGTCGTCATGGCGGTGCTGGCGCTCGACCTCCTGGGCGATGACCAGCTGCTCGGCTCCGTCGACCTCGATAGTGAAGGCCGCGCCACAGCCGGGACGCAGCGCTGGATGGCTCTCGCCGACGGTAAGCTCGATGTCCTGGGGATAGTGGTTACGGCCGCGAATAATGATCAGATCTTTGAGCCGCCCGGTGACGAAGATCTCGCCGTCCTGCATAAAGCCCAGGTCGCCGGTGCGCAGGAACGGCCCTTCGCCAGTCGCGGCGATGCGCGCTCTAAATGTCTGATCGGTCATCTCGGGCCAGTTCCAGTAGCCCTGGGCCACGCTCGGCCCGGCCACCCAGATCTCGCCGATCTGATCCACCGCGCAGGGAGTCTGCGTGTCGGGCTGGACGATCATAATCCGCTGGTCGGCGAGGCTTTGCCCACAGCCGACCAATGTGTGCGCGGCCGGATCATCGGCGCGCGCGGCACACGTTTGGCCGCGCTCCAGCGCCGTTCGCTCGACCTTTTGCACCACTGGTGCGGCGTCCTTGCGCCCGCCGGAAACCATCAGTGTCGCCTCGGCCAGGCCGTAGCAGGGATAGAACGCTTCGCGCCGAAAGCCGCACTCGGCAAACGTCGCCACGAAACGCTCCAGCGTCTCCTGGCGTACTGGCTCCGCGCCGCTCGCGGCGAGATCCCAGCTGCTCAGATCCAGCTCGGCGCGCTCTTCGGGTTTGATCTTGCGGACGCACAGATCATAGCCGAAGTTCGGCCCGCCGCTGGTTGTGGCCCTGGTGCGTGAGATCGCTTGGAGCCAGCGCACGGGCTGCTGCAAGAAGCTGACCGGAGCCATCAGCGTCACGGGAAAGCCGCTGTAGAGTGGTTGGATCACACCGCCGATCAAGCCCATATCGTGGTAGGGCGGCAGCCAGCTCACGCCCCGGCTGTCGGCTGTATGCTCGAAGCACGCTTGAATCAGCGCCGAGTTGTGCAGCAAGTTGTCGTGGCTCAGCATCACGCCCTTGGGCTGGCCGGTCGAGCCCGAGGTGTATTGCAGGAACGCCAGCGTCTCGCCGGTCACTGCGGGCGGTTGCCAGCTACCAGCATCGGCTTCGATCGCGCCGTCGGTCGCGATCCAGCGCAGCGCTTGGAGGTCGGGGCAATAGCTAAAGCGCCGCTCGACATCTTCCAGAATCGCGGACGTCGTCAGCACGATCGCGGCCTGAGCATCTGCTACGATCGCTTGCAGGCGGGACAGATTGCGGTTGAAGCGTGGAGGATAGGCTGGAACGGCGATCACGTTGCCGTACACGCAGCCGAAGAATGCCGCGATATAGTCAAGGCCCGGCGGATACAGCAGCAGAGCACGCTCGCCATTGGCCTCCAGATGCTGGAGCAGCGCGCCGATGCGCCGAGCCTGTCGATCTAATTCGCCGTAGGTCAGGTCGACCGCCTGGCTTTCTCCGTCCAGCAAAAAGCGGTAGCCTTGTCGCTCCGGTTGATCCGTCGCACGCCAGCGCAGGAGGTCGACCAGTGAGGGCCACTCTGTTCGGGAATCGGCACGGCGGTGCATCAGAAGAGTCATGGAAGCCTCTTTCTTTGGGGGCCAGCCTGCCATGACCCGCGTGTCTGGAGGGTCGTGACACTGCGCGCAGCCCGTCAATACTTGACCAGTACTATCCGATCGAATTGAGCGAGATCTGGCTGGCCGCGCGCGGCTGGGCTACCGCTGCTTCCGCCAGCAGCTGCTCGATCAACTGCCGAGCGGCCTGCACGCCTTGCTCGGCCCGAACCTGCTCGCCCAGGGCGGCGGCCGCTTGCCGGTAGCTCGGATTCGCCAGGGTGGCCGCGATCGCCGAGCCGAGCCGCTCAGCCGTCAGACGGGCGTAGGGAATTGCCGGTCCCGCGCAGCCCAGCTGTCGAGCGACCTCGGCGTTCAGAGGATGTTCATAGGCGTGGGGCACATAGACGCCGGGAACACCCGCGCGAAACGTGGCTCCAGTGGTGCCGGTCGCGCCGTGATGAACGACACACGCCGCGCGAGGAAAGAGCCAGCTATGGGGCGCGAAGCCGATGATATGCACGTTCTCGGGAATCTCGCGCTCGCCCAGGCCGCTCCAGCCCTGCTGAAGAATGGCACGACAGCCGGCGCGGCGAATCGCCTCCAACACCAGATTGGTAAGCGCGGCTGGATCGTGGTGCATGGCGCTGCCGAAGCCGATCACGACAGGCGGTTCGCCGGCAGCAAAAAACTCAACCAGATCTGCGGGCGGCTGCCAGTCGTCGGCGTCGTCCAGGTAAAAATAGCCGGTTACATGATAGTGCGACGGCCAGTCGGCGGGCCGTCGCAGCACGTAGCGACTGACGGCATGGATCGCCAGCTGGGGCGAATGCGCATCGGCGACGATCGGATCACGCAATGGTGGGAGACCTTCTCGGACCCGGTAGGCGTTGATGACGGGCGCGACGGACTGCCGCAGCGCAGTGGTGCCCCAGACGGCGAAGCTCACGGTATGGATCGAAACAAACGGAATGCCAAGCGTCTCGTGAACCATGCGTCCGGCCGGCTGCGCCGTTCCACAGATCATCACGTCGGCATCGTGAGAAAGGTCCCGCAGCTCGCGGAACATCTCCGGCAGTCCTTGCAGCGCTGAGACGAGCAGCGGCCGCGTTTGCGCGGCCGAGTTGCGGGCGGTCAAAATATCGGCCGCCATGTCGCGTAGCTTTTCGAGCTCAAGCTCCTGCCCGATCGGCGCGAACGCCAGCCCGTGCTGCTTGGCCAGACCCGCAAAGTTAGGAGACAGTGCCAGGATCGGCTCGTGACCATGACGGCGCAGCTCGGCCGCCAGAGCAATAAACGGCCATACATCGCCGGTTGATCCCAGGTTGGTTAGAATTGCACGCATGATCTCACTCAGTCTCAGGTTTGCTCAGGCTGGAGCAACCGCGGCAAGAAGCCTCGGCCTGGGCAAAGCGCCGATGATTTACTGCCAATAGGTCGGGTCCTTGGACAGTCATGATCTCAACACCAGGAGCCACGTTAACCTCCTCGTGGCGGCTTTGTTCCCACATCTGTCACGGGAACCTCCCCCAGTACAGCATAGAGTGGTCGTCGGGCCTAGGCACACCTATACCTTGTACAACTGGTATGCGCGTACTCAAGGACTGTCGGTACAAAGCAGCCGTGCGGGTGGTGCTCGAAAACTCTGCCGATCATCACGCGGCGCTTGAGGCCGCTGCCGGTGCACCATGACAACAATACCGGTAAAGCATGGATCGCCGTATCTAGGCGTATCAGCGGTTGTATGCTCTACTGGAACATGCGAGCCGGGAACTAGGCGCGGTTCGCAGGAGACAGGAGGGATCTCCGATGATCGAGCAAGTTCATGAAGGGCAGGCAGTCCAAACGTCCGATGGTGTGAGCCTGGGTACGATCACTCGGATGTGGTGGGGAACGGAGCCAGTTGATACCGTGACGCCGTGTGTGGATGAAACCTGCCTTGAGGTGCAGTCGTCTGCCATCGGCTGGGGTGGCAAGCTGTATATCCCATGCAGCGCCGTCGCGTCGGTCTCCGAGCAGCAGGTCACCCTGAGCTTCGATGCAGCAACCGCAGCAACCAAGCCCTGGGTTGATCGACCCGCCTGGATCACTGACGACAGCAGTAAATCGCTGCTGGGCCTGTTCGGATTATCTCAGCAGCGCGGCGCATAGCACCAGCCGATCTCTGCGCAATCAGGAGCTATTACGTCCAGCGCAGGGATCGGCCACTTCGTCTCGTTCACAGCAGGGTAAGGAAGCGCGATGACTCCCTTTGATTATCTGATTGTCGGGGCGGGCTTTGCTGGCAGCGTGATCGCTGAGCGGCTGGCACGCGGAGCAAACCGGCGCGTGCTGATCTGTGACGTGCGGCCGCATATCGGCGGCAATGCGTACGATCGCTACAATGACGACGGGATTCTCATCCATACCTATGGGCCGCACATTTTCCACACCAACTCGCGCGAGGTGTTTGATTATCTGTCGTGCTTCACCGAATGGCGCGCGTATCAGCACCGCGTCCGGGCCTGTGTAGACGGGCAGCTGGTGCCGATGCCGATCAACCTCGATACGATCAACCAGATGTATGGCCTGAACCTGACGGCCTTTCAACTTGACGAGTTTCTGGCCTCGGTCGCGGAGCCACGGGAACAGATCCGCACCTCGGAAGACGTCGTGGTCAGCAAAGTCGGGCGCGAGCTGTACGAAAAATTCTTTCGCGGCTATACGCGTAAACAGTGGGGCCTCGATCCGTCGGAGCTGGACGCCTCGGTAACGGCGCGCGTACCCACCCGCACCAATCGCGACGACCGCTACTTCACCGACACATACCAGGCGATGCCGCTACACGGCTATACGCGCATGTTTGAAAAGATGCTCGATCATCCTAACATCAAGATCATGCTCAACACCGATTATCGCGAGATCGCAGGAATCATCCCCTATCGCGAGATGATCTATACCGGGCCGATCGATGCGTTTTTTGACTGTCGCTATGGCAAGCTGCCCTACCGTTCGCTGGAGTTCAAGCATGAAACCCACAACCTGCCTGTACATCAGTCCGCGCCAGTGATCAACTATCCCAACGATTACGCCTATACTCGGGTGACGGAGTTCAAATACTTGACCGGTCAGGAGCACGCCAAAACCAGTATCGTCTATGAATATCCGCAGGCTGAGGGCGATCCATATTATCCGATTCCCCGGCCCGAGAATACGCTCCTGTATGAGCAGTACAAAGCCTTGGCCGACACTCGGCCGGATGTGCATTTTGTAGGACGGCTGGCGACATATAAGTACTACAACATGGATCAGGTGGTGGCCCAGGCGCTCAAGCTGTATCGCGTTATTACCGGCAACCCCAAACTGACGACTCACGCGCTGGCTCGACGACGCACTTCTCCTGAGATTCTCAGCCTGGAGGTAGGAGCCAGCAATGGCAAGCAGCACTAGAGTGGCAATGGAGATCGTAGAAAGGTTAAGCACCTGGGCCATGTAGGATGAAGCTTGAAGATCAGATGTTGGCATGCAGGAGATCGTGATATTTCTGCGGACCAATGGAGCAGTTTTCTTATCGAAGGGGCTCACGCACCAAGGCCTGGTCATCATTGATTAGGCGGCTTTCAGATAGGATTTCAAGCCTGTGCCCAGCTCTCAGCCATGCTCAATGCGGTACCAGACGATGCGCTGATCGACCACGATCGCACCGAGCGCACAGCGTCCGGTGTTGATCCAGCCTGTGCCGGGACTGTGCCCGTAACCATTAAAGATGCTGTTGACCTTCTCGATCATGCCGGATCGTAGTTTATGGAAGATGCGGTGCCCTGCTACCCACACGGTTGGGTAGCAGGGCACCGTGAGTGACGAGTCTGACCTGCCTCATGAAAGAGTTGGACCAGTTCAGCGAATTGTTGGGCATAGAGTCGGGCGGTCAAACTGTCAGCCAGCGAAAAGTCTTGGGAAGGTAGAAGTGATGCAGCCTCAGAAATATACTGGGTGATCTCGGCTCTACGTGCTCCAATGAACCGGAGCGTGTCGAGCGTTGGGGTCATGATCATGACGCTATTGATGCTCTGTTAGCTGGACGAGAGCACGTTGCGCCTTTCCCGATTGGAGCGCTAATGTACTCAGCGATGGTTCGCCCAGGAGAACAGCTATCGGCTGTTTTTCAATGCCTAAAAGCGATGGAAAATCCAGAGAAACAATCTGTTGTTGCCGAGGTGCAATGCTGTATCGTTCGTTGATGGGCAGAGGCTCGTACAACCGGCCTTCAGCATCCATAACCCAGATGCTGGGTGTTAGTACTTCAGTCTGTGCACCGATGTTTTCTACTTGGAACGTGACGGTTCTCTGCATGGTGCAAGGCGTAATACTTCGTTGCGTGTCATCTTGGATCTCGCTGACAGGTGCGATCTGCGCGTTCTTGATTACTAAGGCTTCCAGTTGACCTTCTGCCGCAGGTGCTGTAGTAGTCATCGGCAACGGTGACGGGTTGGGCGTGCCATTGAGGAGGAATCGGGCAGTATAAGATTGCTCATGGAGTTCACTACCAGGCACGACCACCTCAAGCTGAAGATCCTCCTGCTCAAATCCGGGTGTTTGCTGATAGCTGAGCCAGCGACGTGCTGCTTCACCAGGCAACATGCGCTTAAGATAGGAGACCGGACGTAAGATGTCGGATATCCGCTTCGCACACGCATCCGTCTGGAGTTCTGGAGGTAACAAGCCGACCGCACCCTCATTAAAGCCCATTTGGATATCATTGTATTCGGCGTTGAGCGCTGTTCCATCTGCACTTAAGATGGTAAAGGTTGCATTGAGCGGCCACGGCGCAACGCGTCGCATATCATTCCGCAACGAGAGATCTACAAGTAGTCGCTTCGTTTGACGATATGCGTCAAGCTCCCCTGGTACCAATTCCCGCCAATCTACCCATTGCGTTCCGTGCACCACAACCGTAAATGCTCCAACTCGTGCAGGTTGACCAAGTGCAACGGGAGTTTGAGGAGGTGGTGGAATGATCTCTTGGGCTATTTGACCATCACTCGGGTTGGCATGTTCGCTCACTGGTGATGATGAGGTGATAGGTGAAGACTGTGAGGTAGACGCAAGGGGAGTGGCGGAGCTGGGAGTGGACTCTGATACAGAAGATGTACTACAGGCACTCAAGATAATAGCGCTCACGAGAAGCATAGCCGACAATCTCAAGAGATTGAGCCACCGTGCATAATCTAAGCTGACCGGCATCCTTACTCTCTTTCCTTAGCGTGAAGAGGTACAAGCAGGGGGATAGAAAGGTTCAGTGAGTATCCTGCAAGCTCCTTGCATCATGCCTGGGAGCCAGGATTGAAGAAGCCACAACAGGTGTCAGAGCGACACAAGAGCTAATGCGACATTTATCTCCTTGCGACCCGTGATTAGGTGATCGCCAGGCATGCTAGAATGCGCGCACAAGGCTTCAGCCTGTCGCGCAGTGTGCGTGCGCCTCTGCACGTCTCTGATTAGGCGTAAGCGTGAACCTTCCATCTTCCGTGCTGGGGAGCCGATGAGATGGAAGGTCCATCGCCTACACCAAATATATTAGTGTTGGGAAAATTATAATGGTCGACTCAGCATTCGTCAAGTGGCTCCCCTCGGGAGCCTATGCCCACACTATTTGGTGAGAAGTTGGCGTATCTCCAACAAAGCCAACAGATGACGCAGGTTGCCCTAGCCCGTGCGCTCCAGCTTGCTTCCTCCGCCTATGTCAATAATATGCAAGCGGGACGGAAAGCGCCTTCGCTAGAGATTATTCTTAAGGTTGCGAACCTATTCGGGGTGACCACGGACTATTTACTGCTTGATACGCTCCCGATTACACCCCCTCTCCCATCATCCTTCGATCCCAGTCAGACGACACCACATCTGCTTGGGACGAAGATTAAATATTTGCGCAAGCAACACTCGATGACCCAGCAGCACCTTGCCCACCAACTCGGCTTACGTACGCAGGCGCACATCAGTCATATTGAGGCACAGCGGCATGAACCATCTTTAGAGGTGATTGTGAAGCTCGCGCATGTGTTCGGTGTCACTACTGATTATTTGCTACGGGATAGCATTCCAATGAACGCTGCCGTCTTTTCACCAAGGAAGGAAGATGATACAGTAGATGATGATCTGTAAGCGCGATCGTGCTGTGATGGAGCAACCAGATAATGCATGCACAGAGCACCTTTGGAGGAAGATACTCCTTGGGATTATTCGAAGGGCGCATGTATTGCACGGCACAATCCTGTATGCTGATGGCGGAGATAACCTACACGCATAATAACTCCGCCATCATGCGTGCCTCTCCGTCCTGAACCCAACTGAACGTTTCTCTCCCCGTGACTCATCTGACCGACCCCGGCAGAACGTGACGGGCCACAATCCATTGCACCAACGTTTTTGCTTCGCCGCTGGATTGATAGCCGTGGCCTGCGGCTCCACTCCGTAGTGACCAGTGCTACAGGTCCAAGAACAGGATTTCGCCACCGAGCAGCTTGCCACGATCCTGGTCCACACATCTGGACCTCGTAATGTCGTGCCGTCGTCGGTGCTCTTTCTCAACCCACCTACTCGCGCTGCATCTGCCTGGAGACTCCCTCCCAGATGCAGCAACCGTGTTCTGCCTCGTGAGAGGAGGTGATGCTGCGCCGCGCATCCCACCGTGATCGATCCTGATCGCAACGCTTCCTTATCCACCACTGCGTTTAACGCAGCCGTGTTCTGGCCCTGATGCCACTCGATTCACCTTGTGGAGTTTGTACATGACGCACATACGTCGTTGGATCGTCCTACTCACTGCGCTTGGACTCCTCGCTAGCCTGGGAATGGGGCTCGTCCCCACCACGCCCATTCGCGCGGCTGTGTCGCCATTTGCGCCACACGCTGTCGCTCAGTATCACGCACCATCGAACCAAGCGGTTGTGGCACAAATAGCTAGCCCAACCATTCAGCTCACCGCACCGACCACCTCGCAACTCCCCACCGTTCCGCTGGATGTTGAGGTACGGGTGACCGGCGCGATCAATCTAGCCGGGTTTGAATTCGATCTCGGATATAACGCCGCCCTGGTCCAGGTGACGGGCATGACCTTGGCTCCTTTCATTGGGACAACCACGAGCTGTGATGCCACCACTACTCGCTGCGCGATTGCCCTTGGACCACGTACGAGCGCGCAAGGAACGAGCGTCGGAGCCTATTCCTACGGTACCGGAGTAGGCACAACTGGTGATGGTGTGCTGGCGATCCTTCATCTCCAGCCGGCGGGCGTCAGTGGCACGACGGTGCTGCACCTGAGCAATGCCCTCATCGCCA
>DASWTQ010000296.1:0-5536 GCA_036402055.1 Herpetosiphonaceae bacterium | reverse complement strand
GGGCCGGACTCGCCGCTTGAGCCGCCGCAGCCGCCGGCGCCCTACCGCGCCCGACGCGCCGATGGCCTGGCCCGCGTGATCTGCTACGCGCCGCGCCACGATCTGACGGTCGCCGAGATGAGCGTGGCCGAGATCGGCGCGATCGTGGAGACGTGGCAGCAGCAGACGCAGGATCTTGGCGCGCGGCCCGAGGTCAACCAGGTGCTGATCTTTGAAAACAAGGGCGAGGTCGTCGGCGTCTCGAATCCGCATCCGCACGGCCAGATCTACGCGACCAACTTCACCTGGAAGACGTTCGACACCGAGCTACAGGCGCAGCGCCGCTACCGAGCCGAGACCGGACGCGCCCTGTTTGGCGACATTATCGCCGCCGAGCAGCAGGACGGCCGGCGCATTCTCTACGAGGACGAGCACGCGATCGCGTTCGTGCCCTACTTCGCCCGCTACGCCTACGAGGTCTATGTCGCGCCCAAGCGCACAGTGCCGCATGTCTCCGCGCTCGATCAATCCGAGGTCGAGGCACTGGCGCGAGCGCTCAAGGATGTGACGGTGCGCTACGACAACCTGTGGCGGCAGTCGTTTCCATACGTGATGCCGCTGCACCAGGCGCCAACCGACGGCAGCGATCATCCCGATTTTCATTTTTTCATCGGCTTTCTGCCGCCGCTGCGCCGTCCGAACACGCTCAAATATCTGGCCGGTCCCGAGATCGGCGGCGGCAACTTTCTCAGCGACACCGCGCCCGAGGCCAAAGCTGCCGAGCTGCGCGCCCAGTCGACGGTGCACTATCGGGGATAGAACAAAGGATCAAAGGAACAAAAGAACAAAGGGGAAGGTTCGGACCAATAATTGCTCTCGATCTTTTTGTTCCCTGCGCCCAAAGGCAACCGCTTGTTCTTTTGCTCTCTCGCTTTGTTCCCTTGTTCGCTTGTTCTTTTGTTCTTTCGCAAGGAGGCTTATGATTCGCAATCACGCCGAGCTGCTGAGCCGCATTCAGGAGATTCACGCCGCGATCCGGGATGCCGTGGTCGCCGCGTGCGAGCAGACCGCGATCGAGCGGCTGGCTGTGCCGCTGGGCGAGGAGGGCGGCGACACGATCTTCGCCATCGATCGCATCTCCGAGCACGTGCTGCTTGAGCACTTCGCCGCGCTGGCCGAAGAGTGGTCGTGCGTGCTGATCGCCGAGGGGCTGGGCGCGACGGGCCGCGTGGTGCTGCCTGCCACCACCAGCGCCGAGCAGGCCGAGCTATGCATCATCGTCGATCCGATCGACGGGACGCGCGGGCTGATGTACCAGAAGCGAGCGGCCTGGATTCTGACCGGCGTCGCGCCGAACCGGGGTGCGGCAACCAATCTGAGCGACATAGAGCTAGCCGTGCAGACCGAGATTCCGCTGATCAAGCAGCACCTTTGCGATAGCCTGTGGGCCGTCGCGGGGCAGGGCGTTGGCGGTGAGCGCCTCAACCGGCTGACCGGCGAGCGCCAGCCACTCGCGCCGCGACCATCCCACGAGCCGACGATCGCGCAGGGCTACGGTGGGCTGGCGCGCTTCTTTCCGGGCGCTCGCGGCGTGCTCGGCGCTATCGACGACGCGCTGATCGAGCGCACGCTGGGGCCGCAGTCGGTGGGCAAGGCGCTGGCCTTTGAAGATCAGTATATCTCCACAGGCGGTCAGCTCTACGAGCTACTGATGGGCCACGATCGCTGGATCGCCGATCTACGGCCGCTGGTCGAGCCGGTGATGCAGCGTCAGGGCCGCGCGCTGGGCCTGTGCTGCCATCCCTACGATCTGTGCACCGAGCTGATCGCGCGTGAGGCGGGCGTGCTCGTGACCGACGCGCAGGGCAAGCCGCTGCGGGCGCCGCTCGACGTTTTTACCGATGTTGCCTGGATCGGTTATGCTAATTCCGCGATCCGGGATCAGGTCGCGCCGGTGCTGCCCGCGATCTTGCGTGAGCACGGGCTGCTCGATCAGGAAGGAGCCGGCGGTGTGGCAGATTGACGACGCTTCACGCTCGGGCGTGGCGGATGTCTCAGATTTTATACGGACGCTCAACGCGCGCGCCGACTTCTTCGATCGGGATGCGCCTGTGATCGTCACGCGGGCGCCCGGCAGGCTCGACGTGATGGGCGGCATCGCCGACTACTCGGGCGCGCTGGTGCTCCAGCTGCCGCTGGCCGTCGCCACGTTTGTAGCAGCCCAGCGCACCGACGAGCCGCAGATCACGATTCGCAGCCTCGTTGCCTCCGAGATCGACGCCGAGCCTGAGGTGTCGCTGTCGCTGGCGGCGCTGGCACCTGGCGGCGTGACGCTGGACTACAGCGCGGCGCGATCGTTTTTTGCCGCCGAGCCGCGACAGCGCTGGGCCGCCTACGTGGCCGGCGTGCTGATCGTGCTGGGCCGTGAGCGCGGCGTGGCCTTTCCGGGCGGCGTGCGGCTGCTGATCGACTCGACCGTGCCGGCGGGCAAAGGCGTTAGCTCGTCGGCGGCGCTGGAAGTCGCGACGATGCAGGCGGTCTGCGCGGCCTACGATGTCACGCTGGAGCGTCACGAGCTGGCGCTGCTCTGCCAGATGGTCGAAAATCAGGTTGTGGGCGCGCCCTGCGGCGTGATGGATCAGATGACCTCGGCCTGCGGTGAGGGCGATCGGCTGCTGGCGCTGCTGTGCCAGCCGGCCGAGCTTCAGGCTGCGGTAGCGCTGCCGGCGGATCTTGAGGTCTGGGGCATCGACTCCGGGATTCGCCATGCCGTCAGCGGCTCCGACTACGGCGCGGTGCGCGTCGGCGCGTTCATGGGCTACCGCATCATCGCCGAGATCGCCGGGCTGCCGATCACGCAGCGATCGGATCGTCAGGTGGCGGTCGCCGACGAGCGCTGGCGGGGCTATCTGGCGAATATCACGCCGTCGCTGTGGGAGACCGACTACCGCGACCAGCTGCCGATCGCGCTGAATGGCGGCGACTTTTTATCGCGTTACAACGGCACGACCGACGCGGTGACACAGATCGATCCCGATCGAGTCTATGCCGTGCGCCAGCCGACCGCGCATCCGATCTACGAGCACCATCGCGTCCAGCTCTTTCGGGCATTGCTGATGGCGCCGGGCGAGGAGCAGCGCGCGCTGCTGGGCGAGCTGATGTACCAGTCGCACGCCAGCTACACCGCCTGCGGCCTTGGCTCTCCCGGCACCGATCGGCTGGTGGAGCTGGTGCGCGCAGCCGGGCCGGATTCGGGACTCTACGGGGCAAAGATCACCGGCGGCGGCAGCGGCGGCACGGTTGCGGTGCTGGCCCGGCGTGGCATGAGCGCGATCATTCGTGACCTCGCCGCGCAGTACGAGCGCGAGACCGGCAACATCACGACGCTTCTCAGCGGCTCGTCGCCGGGCGCGACAAGCTTCGGCGTTCTTCGGCTGAGCCGGCAGTAAAAAAATCGCAAGCACGTAGCGCAAACTGAAAGGAACGTATCATGGACTACACCCCGAAACCGGAGCATAAGTTTACCTTTGGCCTGTGGACAGTGGGCAATGTCGGGCGCGATCCCTTCGGCGAGCCGGTCAGGAAGCCGCTCTCACCGGTCGAGCTGGTGCACCTGCTGGCCGAGTGCGGCGCATACGGCGTCAACTTCCACGACAATGACCTCGTGCCGATCGACGCCACGCCCGCCGACCGCGACCGCATCGTGCGTGAGTTTAAGGCCGCGCTCCAGGAGACCGGCCTCGTGGTGCCGATGGCGACCACCAACCTGTTCACCGATCCCGCCTTCAAGGATGGCGCGTTTACCGCCAACGATCCGGCCGTGCGCGCCTACGCGATCCAGAAAACCATGCGCTCAATGGATCTCGGCGTGGAGTGCGGCGCCAAAGTCTATGTCTTCTGGGGTGGCCGCGAAGGCACCGAGAGCGATGCGACCAAAAATCCCGCCGAGAGCACGAAGCGCTTTCGCGAGGCACTCAACTTCCTGTGTGCCTACAGCCGGGATCAGGGCTACGACCTGCGCTTTGCGCTGGAGCCCAAGCCCAACGAGCCACGCGGCGACATCTACCTCGCCACCGTCGGCCATGCCCTCGCCTTCATCAACACGCTGGATCAGCCCGAGATGGTGGGTGTCAATCCCGAGGTCGCGCACGAGCAGATGGCCGGGCTGAACTTCCTGCATGGCGTGGCGCAAGCCTGGGAAGCCGGCAAGCTGTTTCACATCGACCTCAACGACCAGGCGCCCGGCCGCTACGACCAGGATTTCCGCTTTGGCATGGTCAATCCCAAGAACGCGTTTTTCCTGGTCAAGTTTCTGGAGGATGTGGGCTACGACGGCAGCCGCCACTTCGACGCGCACGCCTTCCGCACCGAAGACTATGACGGCGTGAAGGACTTTGCGCGCGGCTGTATGCGCACCTACCTGATCCTGGCCGAGAAAGCGCGCCAGTGGAACGACGACGACGAGATCCAGGCGCTGCTGGCGGAGATTAACGCCGACGACGGCAGCCTGCCCGCGTGGAGCGGCGGCTACAGCGCGCAGAAGGCCGACGCGCTCAAAGCCCACACCTTCGATCGTGGAGCGCTCGGCGCGCGCGGCCTGCCCTACGAGCGCCTCGATCAGCTCACCGTCGAGGTCTTGCTCGGCGTCCGCTAGACTGGTGGCCGGAATCGCTGTGAGCAGGAGCGGCGACGGATTCTCCTGCTCACGAAGGAAGGATTGCCGTGCAAAAAGCTCTGATTAGTCACGAGGATGCGACCATGACGACATCGACGCGCTACACGGCGCAGGAGCTACGACTGCTCCAACTCCTCAGCACGCGCTACCCGACGATCACGGCGGCGCATATTGAGATGATCAACTTGAGCGCAATCCTTGCCCTGCCCAAAGGCACCGACCACTACATCTCCGATATTCACGGCGCCTACGAGCAGTTCGATCATATTTTGCGCCATGCCTCGGGCGCGATCCGCCGCAAGATTTACCAGACATTCGAGGATGATCTCTCGGAGACCGAGCAGATCGAGCTGGCGATGCTGATCTACTATCCCGAGAAAAAGCTGCGCCAGGTGCTGCCCACGCTGGCCGATCCTGACGGCTGGATGGCGCAGACGATCGCGAATCTGGGCCGCGTGGCGCGCACCTCTGCCCAGAAGTATACCCGCAGCAAGGTTCGCAAGCGCTTCGCGCCGCAGTTCGCCTATATTCTTGAGGAGCTGTTGACCGAGAGCCAGACCGAGCACAGCCAGAAGCAGCACTATTACGACAGCATCGTGCGCTCGGTGGTTGCGCTGGGCGAGGGCCAGGCCATGATCGTCACGCTGGCCGAGCTGATCCAGCGGCTGGTCGTCGATCGCCTCTACATCCTGGGCGACATCTACGACCGTGGGCCAGCCGCCGAAAAGGTGATGGATCGGCTGATGGCCTATCCGTACGTCGCGATCCAGTGGGGCAACCACGATGTCTCGTGGATGGCGGCGGCCAGCGGCTGCGACGCACTGATCATTAATGTGATCCGCATGGCGCTGCGCTACGCCAGTCTCGAAACGCTGCTCGACG
>DASWTQ010000295.1:0-17115 GCA_036402055.1 Herpetosiphonaceae bacterium | reverse complement strand
CGCAGAGCGCAGATCCGGCCTGCGGCGGTAATCCAGGCCCCTGATCCTGCACCCACAGCGTGACGGTTGTCTCGTCGACGCTGCCGCCGATCTGGATCGTCGAGCCGGTTGGGGCGAATTTGTTGGCATTGGCCAGCAGATTCACCAGCACCTGCGTCAGACGCGGCGCATCGCCGGAGATCATCGGCAGCGGGTAGGGCAGCTCGATCACTACCTCCTGCTGGCGCTGAGCGATCAGCGGGCGCGTCAGCTCCAGCGCCGTCTCGACCACCTCGTCCAGCGCGACGGGCCGGTTGCGAATCGTGGCCTGGCCGGACTCAATGCGGGCGCTTTCCAGCAAATTATCGATCAGCTGAGTCAGACGCAGCGTGCCGCGCTGAAGCGCCAGCACCAGCTGGCCGATCTGGTCGATCGACAGATCCGAAAGCTGATCCAGCAGCAGCTCGATCGAGGCCAGCTGCGCCGAGAGCGGCGTGCGAAATTCATGCGAGATATTCGCCAGCACCGAGTCGCGCAGTCGCCGCGTGGCCTCGATCTCGGTCTCGTCGCGCATGACCTGCACCTGTAGCTCGTCCACGGGCTGCGCGCTGGTGATCACCACCGTGCGACGCTGACCATCTTTGAGCAGCAGATGCTCGGTCGCGCGGGCGCCGCCACGAAAGCGCGCGTGGAGAATCGGGCACTGCTCCTCGCAGGGACGAACGCCGCCCGGCCCCTGAGGATTCAGCACATCGCCGCAAAACCTGCCGATCGCGGAGTCGACGTCCACGCCGAGTAGCGCGGCGGCCTGCGGATTGAGATAGCGAATGCGGCGCTGGCGATCCACGGTAAAGACGCCCTCGACAATGCCGGTCACAATCGCCTGGGCCTCGGCCTGCTGGCGCCGGAGGTCGGCAGTGAGCTGGAGCAGATGACGCCGCATCTCTTCAAGCGTCGTCGCCAGCGTGCCGATCTCAGCGCCGGACGCGACCGGCACCGGCGTCGACAGATCGCCATAGCCGATGCGCTCGGCTGCGACCGTGAGCGCTTGCAGCGGACTGCCGAGCCGCCGCCCCAGGAAAAAGCTCATCAGCGCCGCCAGCGTGGTTACCAGCAGCGTGAGTAGCAGCAGCGTTTGAAACAGCCTTCGCAGCGAATCGGTCGTGCTGCTGGTCGGCATGTGGATCTCGACCAGGCCGACAAGATCGGCGTTGAACGAGCGAATCGGCGCGATCGCAACATACTGGCTCAGCTCGTCGATGCGCGCCGCACCCGGCGTTCCGGTTTCAAGCACCTGCCGCCGCAGCGCGTCAAGCTGTGTATCGCCAGGCAGTCGCGTGGACTGAAGATTGAGCACCGTCACCGGCAGATTAATCTCGGCGCTCAGCTGCTCGGCAAAGGCCGGATCGAGTAGATGCGCGACGATCACTGTCGCATCGGGCTGCTCTGTAACCTCCGACCACGCGCCGAGCACCAGCGCCTCGTTGCCGGGAGCAGGCAGCAGAAAGCGCCTCTCGCCCGGCTGCTGATTGGCCAGGATCGCGGCCCAGGGCAAATCCGCTCCGCTGCGCGCGACGATCGCGCCGTCGCGGAGCACCGCGCTGCCGCTAAGCTCGCTGGTAAGCTGAAACTGGCTGAGAAACGTCGATAGGCTGGTGGCGTCGTTGGCCTGGAGCAGGCGTCGCAGCGTTGGACGCTCACCCAGCAGCCGCGCCGAAGTCAGCGCGTCGTCGCCGGCGAGAATAATCTCCTGGCGGGCGATCAGGCCGGCCTGTGAGACGCGCGCCAGCGACTGCTCGTCGGCAAGCTGCTGCAACAGGCGCACGGCCACGAAGGCCACACCGGTTACAGCCAGCAGCAGCAGCCCAACATTGAGGCCGATCAAGAGCGTGCTGAGCCGTAGCCGGTGTCTAAGATGCTGCATGAGTCTTGGGGCTAGAACACGAATCGTCAGCCATCCTACGCAAATGCGGACGGCTCTATTGTAGCGCGATTTTCAGAAGATCGACGAGATCCGGCTAGCGCCTGAACAACAAACGCCGAATGCGTCGGAAAAGACCGCGAATCGCCAGCCCGATAAAGTAGCCCTGATCCTGGCTATTTTCTAGCGGGTCCAGGCCGGTGCGTCCGGGCCGGTTGCGATAGCCGGGCTGTCCAGGAGCAAGGGTTGAAGCGTTGGGAATGGATTGATGCTCTGATGGTTTCATGATCTTCCTCCACAGCGATTCATAAAGATCGCTGCCACGCCTTGATTGGATCTCAGCGTGGCAACGTTTGTTTGATCTATACGCTGTCTACGGTGGAGAAGTTTTACCGCTCCCGGCGACGCAGAATCTCCGCGCCCAGCACCAGCACCAGCGAAAACAATCCCAGCACCAGCGCCGCACTGTACGCTCCGATGTACTGCCGCTCGTCGAGCGCGCGGAACACGTACATCGTGGCGGTCTCAGTGCGACCTTGCACGCCGCCGCTCACCACCAGCACCGCGCCGAACTCGCCCAGCGCGCGGGCAAAGGTCAGCGTCAGGCCGTAGATGAAGCCCCAGCGCAGCGCCGGAAACGTCACCAGCCGGAAGGTCTGCCAGCCACTCGCGCCCAGCGTGGACGCCGCCTGCTCCTGCTCGATCCCGAATGCTTCCAGCACCGGCATCAGCTCGCGCACCATGAACGGCATCGTCACGAAGAGCGTCGCGATGATCATGCCGGGCAGCGCAAACGCGATCTGCACGCCGGTCGCCTCGATCAGCGGCGCGAAGAGGCCACGCCGCCCAAAGAGCAGGATCAGCATCAGACCGGCGATCACTGGCGAGATCGCGAACGGCATATCGATCAGGCCGTTAAGCAGCCGCCGGCCTGGAAAGCGATGTCGCACCAGCACCCAGGCGACCGTCGTACCGCAGATCACGTGGACGACGATCGTGATCGCGGCGATCAGCAGCGTGCGCCAGAAGGCCGAGAGCACATCGGGATCGCTGAGCGCGCTGAACATCGGGGCCAGGCCCCTGGCAAACGCACCCTGGATCAGCGCGCCGATCGGAGCCAGGATCAGAATCGCCATGTAGGCCACGACGATTCCGATCAAGATGCGCCGCCGCCAGATTCCGACAGTTGTGGCCGGCCGGCCAAGCTGGGAGTCGAGAGCTACGCTCATTGTGCCTCCTCCACTGCCGGTCTGCCTCGGCGCGGCTGGAGATAATCCACCAGCACCACCAGCCCAAAGGCGATCGCCAGCATCACGATCGAGACCGCGCTGGCATCCTGCTGATTGCCGGCCTCGACCTGGCCGAAGACATACACCGCCGCCGTCTGTGAGCGCATCGGCAGATTGCCGGCCACGATCACGATCGCGCCGAACTCGCCGATCGCGCGGGCAAAGCTGAGCAGTGTGCCGCTGATCAAGGGCATCGCCAGCGGCGGCAGCGTGACGCGCCGGAAGATCGTCCACGCGCCCGCGCCGAGCGTCGCCGCCGCCTCTTCCTGATCGCGGTCGAGACTTTCCAGCACCGGCTGCACTGTGCGCACCACGAACGGAAACGCGACAAACAGCAGTGCGATGATGATACCTGGCGGCGCGAAGATGATCCGCCAGCCGAGTTGATTGTTCAGCCACGAGCCGATCGCGCTCTGCGGGCCGTAGAGCACTACCAGCGTTACGCCCGTTACCAGCGTCGGGATCGCAAACGGCAGGTCGATCATGCCATTGAGCAGCGCCTTGCCCGGAAACGAGTAGCGCACCAGCACATAGGCGGTCAGCGTGCCCATCACCGCGTTGATCACCGCCATGATCGCCGCAGTCCACAGCGTGAGCAGCAGTGCGTGACGCGCCACGGGCTGGCTGATCGCCGCCCAGATGCCGCCCAGACCATCACTCAGGCCGTACTGAATGATCACCGCCAGCGGCAGCAGCAGCATGACCGTGAGATAGGTCAGGGCGACCGTCCGCACGCCCCAGCGGCCCCAGGGCAGCGCTGCGCGCTCTTTGGCCGGATGGTAGCGAGTTGACGTAATGGATGTCATTGGCCTTGTACCTCGGCAATCGCCTTTGTATAAATACCCGTATCGCCAAAGAAATCGGGCGTGACTTTGGACCAGCCGCCGAACTCCTGCACCGTCCACAGATCTTCGACGGCCGGATACTGCGACGCGGTCGCCTGAGCGACTTCTTTATCCAACGAGCGCAGGCCGTACTTGGCGAAGACTGTCTGCGCCTCCTCGGTGTAGAGGAACTTAATAAATTCCTCGGCGACCTGGCGCGTGCCGTGCTTGTCGACATACGTATCGATGATCGCGATCGGGTTTTCAATCAAGATCGTCGAGCGGGGGATCACCAGATCCATTTGCTCACCGGCCTGCTTCGCGACCAGCACCTCGTTCTCGTAGGTGATCGCCACATCGCCGACGCCCTTCTCGAAGTTGGTGATGCTTTCGCGCGCGCCTTTGTCGAGCACCGTCACGTTTTTGAGCACCGCTTTGAGGAACTCGGTTGCGGCTGCGTCATCGCCTTTGGCCACGCCGTCGACGAAGCCGCGATGGGCCGCGCCGTAGAGCGCCAGGACGTTCCACATCGCGCCGCCGCTGGTCTGCGGATTCGGCGTCAGCACCTCGACGCCCGCTTTGCCCAGATCGCCCCAGTCTTTGATGCCCTTGGGATTGCCCGGGCGTACTGCGAAGGCGACTACTGACGTGCTGATCATGCCGTTATCCTGAGCGGACTTCCAATCGTGGGTGATCAGCCCGGCATCCTGGATGCGAGTGATGTCAGCCTCCAGCGAAAGCGCCGCGATGTCGGCCTCGAAACCCTCGACGATCGCCCGTGACTGCGCGCCGGAGCCGAGGTAGGACTCCTCGAAGTTGACGGTCTGGCCGGTCTGCTGCTTCCACCGCTCCTGAAAGATCGGGATCAGCTCTTTGTAGGCTTCGCGGGGCGTGGTGTACGCGCCAAGCGTCAGCGTGATCTCGCCGCCCTGCGCGGCGGGCGCGGCGCTAGCATCTGTTCCGGCGGAGGTAGCGGCGGGTGCGGCGCTGGCGCTAGCTTCCGGCGCGCTGCTGGCCCCGGTGCTATCGGTACCTGAAGTCGTGCCGGAGCCGCAGGCGGCCAGCAGCGTGGACAGCATTAAGATCAGCAGAAGTATCGTGATACGCTTGCTCATCGGAGGATCTCCTCTAACTTAGTTGCACGGTTGGATGTGGGAATGCGTGCTGCGGCCGACGCGTAGCGCGATCGGACGATCAGCACGGGATGTTCGGTTGCCTGGCTCAACAGCTGGCCCACAACGCCGACCAGTGCGGCGCGGCCGTCACGGCTGCTGAGCGGCGAGCCAAGCACCAGCAGATCGTAGCCGCCCTCACGCATCTCGGCGAGGATCTCGTCACGGACCTGGCCGGCACGGATCGTGGTCTGGGCGTTGATGCCGAGCGTTGCCAGCGTTCGGGCACCGGCGGTGAGGAAGCGCTCGGCGCGCTCTCGATCCTGGGCGTGATCGTCGCCCTGCGGCACCACGGAGAGCAGTGTGGCCTCGGCGCCGAGATGCCGCGCCAGCCGTCCGGCGAAGAGCACGTCTTCTTTGCCGGGCTCACCGCTGGCGACACAGATTAGCAGGCGGGTGGGAGTGGGCTGTGGACGCGGCACCATGAGCAGATGATGCTCGCCCGACTGAAGGATCTGCTCGGCCAGCTCAACATCGGGCTGGTTGTGCACGCCAAGAATCACCAGATCGTAGGGCTCGCGCTCGGTCACACGGGTAACGGCGATCGCGGGCGGCTCAGTGGCGGTGATCGTATCCAGCGCGGGCAATCCGCTGCCCAGCTGCTCACGGGCGGTCTGAAGCTGCTGCTGCAAGGCGGCGGTGTTCTTGCTGTACCCTAGCAGCGTGGTGCGGGCGTGCGCCATGCGCGCGAGCTGCCCGCCGACCGCCAGCGCCACCGATGTCGTCGTCGCCTCGTCGCTGACGATCAGCATGTTCAGCCCTGGATGCGTCAGCGCGTGGATGCGCCGCACGCCAACCCAGACCTGATCGCCGCTGGAGAGCGGGAGTGTGCGGGCCTGATCCTGCGTGCGCGCCGCCTCGACCAGTATCGTCTCGCTGCCGAAGGGCGCTGCCGGGGCCAGCGGACGAACGCCGGGCAGCGGTGGTAGCCGCAATCGCAGCCGCTCGAACGAGCCGACAAAGGTGATCTGCTCGATCACGGCCTGGCCCAGAATCGCGCCGGCTGCCGGCTGCGAGATCGGAAGCAGCGTCACGTCCTCGGGCCGGAACAGCACCTGCACCCGCTGCGGAGTGCTGACCTGTTGTGCCTCGGTCTCAAGCGGAAATTGCAGCGGCCCGACGCGCACACCCTCGGCAGTGCACTCGCCGAGCAGCAGATTGGCCGTGCCGAGAAACGTCGCCACAAACTCGGTCTGCGGTCGCTGGTACAGCTCGGTGGGCGGTCCAACCTCCAGCAGGCGACCGACGTTCATCACGCCCAGCCGGTCGGCAAGCTCGAAGGCTTCTTCCTGGTCGTGGGTGACAAAGATCGTCGTGGTGCCAAGCTCCTGCTGGATCTGCCGCAGCGTACGGCGCAGCTCCGTGCGAATCTTGGCGTCCAGCGCGCCGAACGGCTCGTCGAGCAGCAGCACCGCCGGCTGGTGCGCGAGAGCCCGCGCCAGCGCCACGCGCTGCTGCTGGCCTCCCGACAGCTGGTGCGGCATGCGACTGCCGAGACCGGCCAGACCCACCAGATCCAGCAGCTCATCGCGCTTTCTGCGCCGCTCGGCGGCGGCAACTTTGCGAATGCGCAGCGCAAACTCGATGTTGTCGGCGACGGTCATGTGCCGAAACAGCGCGTACTGCTGAAACACAAAGCCGACGTTGCGCTGCTGCGGCGGTAGATGTGTCACATCGCGGCCGTTGAGCAGCACGCGGCCCTGGTCGATCCCCGTCAGCCCGGCGATCATTCGCAGCACGGTGCTTTTGCCGCTGCCGCTGGGGCCGAGCAGCACGAAGAACTCACCGTTGGCGATCTCTAGCGAGGTGTTATTGACAACGGGATGGCCTTCGTAGCGCTTGCTCAGATGTTCAAGCACAATCGACATACGCTCTCCTACGGGGTAACATCCTGGTTCCAGGGTGGTGACAAAATGGTGACATACGCTCAGGCTGTGGCTGCGCGATACTTCCAATCATGCTGATCAGCCGATCGCTGGTGTTTCACGCGCGGGCACAGGCTGTGACAAAGCTGGTGGAGCGTGCCGTGCTTGGGGCGCGAGAAAGCTTGGCACCGTTGCTGCAAGCGATCGGATGAAACTCTGTTCTGTATCTCCCAGCATAGTCGCCCGTGGTTTCAGCGGCGGTTGTGGCTCGGTGACGATCGGCACGCTCCGCTGCGGCTCCGTCGATCGTGGTACGATAAAGAAAGATGCGCCGGGCGCGCTGTGGCGTCCGCACTGGAAGGGACTTGCTATGCCTGTGATGCCGACCTTCTCATCCATCGACGAGCTGCAATCTGCGCTGGCGGCGCGCGCCTATGTCGCCGATCGCTCGCTGACGACTGCGGTGTATCTTGGGCTCAAGCTGGGCAAGCCGCTGCTGCTGGAAGGCGAGGCCGGCGTCGGCAAGACCGAGATCGCCAAGGTGCTGGCGCAGCTGCTGGGCACGCGGCTGATCCGGCTTCAGTGCTATGAGGGCCTGGATGTATCGACGGCGGTCTATGAGTGGAATTTTCCCCGGCAGATGCTGTATCTGCGCGCCGCCGAGCTTGAGGGCGAGTCCAAAGATCGCGCGCTCCACGATATTTTCGGCGCCGAGTTTCTGCTCAAGCGGCCGCTGCTTCAGGCGATCGAGCCGAGCGCGGATCAGCCGCCACCCGTGCTGCTGGTCGACGAGCTGGATCGCGCCGACGACGAGTTCGAGGCGTTTCTGCTTGAGGTGCTGAGCGATTTTCAGATCTCGATTCCCGAGATCGGCACGATCGCCGCCGAGCAGCCGCCTGTCGTGGTCCTGACGTCGAATCGTACTCGCGAGATCCACGATGCGCTCAAGCGGCGCTGCCTCTACCACTGGATCGATTACCCGTCGATCCAGAAGGAGATCGAGATCGTCCATGCGCGCGTTCCCGGCATCGACGAGCGGCTGAGCCGCCAGGTGGTGGCGTTTGTGCATGAGCTGCGCAAGATGGATCTGTATAAGCTGCCTGGCATCGCCGAGACGCTGGACTGGGTCGCGGCGCTGACCGCGCTGGATCGCACGGCGCTGGATGTGGAGACCGTCGAAGATACGCTCGGCGCGATCCTCAAGTATCAGGACGACATCGAGGCGGTGCGTAAGCGCGGCGTGCGATCGCTGGTGGAGCAGGCGGGGTAAAGAACAAAGAACAAGAGAACAAAGGAACAAAGGAACAAAAGGGGACGGAGAACGGAGAACCGATTAAAGATAGGCCCTCACCCCGGATGCTTCGCATCCACCCCTTCCCCGAACCTCGCCAAGCTTTTGGCTCGGTTGCGGCAGGCGAGGGGTTGTGTCTGAGTTATTCAGTAGGCGTGCCAGAACTAAAGATCGAAATATCAGAAGATGGAGAATGTCGCAAGATAAGCAGGAACGAGCGAGTCAATTTCGGCAAGCGCAGACACAGGCTGAAGATGTGCTCTGGGAGCGTTTGAGAAATCGACAGATTGGCAATTTCAAGTTTCGCCGCCAGCATACGATTAATGGTTTTATTGTTGATTTTTGTTGTCTGGAGCGGGATTTGGTTATTGAGATCGATGGGCCTATTCATCAACAACAAATTGCGTATGATGTAGAGCGAAGTGAAGTACTTCAGCGGCTTGGATACCGAGTTGTTCGCTATACGAATGAGCAAGTTATACAAAATATAGAGATAGTTCTGGAATCCATTCGTCAGCATCTGGTAACTAATGAATAAAACGAGATTGATTTGGGAATAACTCTTTCCCCTCGCCTGCCGCAACCGAGCCAAAAGCTTGGCGAGGTTCGGGGAAGGGGGACGCAGGGGGTGAGGGCCTATCCAATTAACGAGAGAACTGCCTATGACCACAGCGCCACACACAGAACACCATCTGCTCGACCATCTGCTGGCGTTTGGCCGGCTGCTGCGCCAGTTCGGCGTGGCGATCAATCCCGGGCAGATGCTGGATCTGCTGGCGGCGCTGGAGCATGTCGAGATTGGCAGGCGCGAGGACGTGTATCTCACCTGCCGGACGATCCTGATTCGGCGGCGGGAAGATCTGCCGCTCTTCGACGAGGCCTGGCAGTTTTTCTGGGCCTCGCAGCGTCAGGGCAAGCCCGGCGGCATCGCGCTGCCCGACAACCGCGTGCAAGAGGTGCTCATTCCCCGGCGGCTTCAGCGCGAGCGGCCGGATCGCGCGCGTGATGACGAGCGGCCGGTCGAGGAGCAGGAAGAGATCGAGGTCCAGATGTCGTATAGCCGGAGCGAGCAGCTGCGCCAGAAAGACTTTGCGCAGTTCACCGGCGATGAGATGGATCAGGCGCGGCTGCTGATCGCGCAGCTGGCCTACCGCATGGCCGAGCGTCCGGTTCGGCGCTGGACCAGCGGCAAAGGCCGGCGCATCGACACGCGGCGAACGCTGCGGCAGACGCTGCGTAGCGGCGGCGAGGCGCTGACACTCTGGCATAAAACCCGCCGTCTCAAGCAGAGACCGCTCGTCGTGCTCTGCGACATCAGCGGCTCGATGGATCGCTACAGCCGCATCTTGCTGCAATTCGTCCATACCATCAGCGCGGGCCTGCGCGACGTCGAGACATTTGTGTTCGGCACGCGGCTGACGCGCATCACGCGCATGCTGGAGCACAAAGACATTGACGAGTCAGTGCGCGAGGTTGGCAGCGTCGTGCAGGATTGGAACGGCGGCACCCGCATCGGCGACGCGATCAAAGAGTTTAATTTCAAGTGGGGTCGGCGCGTGCTCGGCCGAGGCGCGATCGTGCTGCTGATCAGCGACGGCTGGGATCGCGGCGATCCTGAGCTGCTGGGTCGCGAGATCGCACGGCTTCAGCGCACATCCTACCGGCTGATCTGGCTGAATCCACTGCTGGGCATGCCAGGCTACCAGCCGCTCACGCGTGGGCTCCAGGCCGCCCTGCCGCACGTCGACGATTTCCTGCCGGTGCATAATCTCCAGAGTTTGGAGCAGCTGGGCGCGAAGCTGGCCGAGACGCTCAGGCGCTAGCCAGGACGACCGCGCGGGGAACGATCGTCCTGGCGGAGTGCGAGGCGTGGCTAGAGCGCTCCTTCAGCCCACGGACCCCAGATCGCGAGGGTCAGGCCGGGCATCTGGATGTTGACGAAGAGCGTCTCGCCGTCGGGGCTGAAGGTTGCGCCCGCGAACTCGCCGGCCCAGCTGCTATCCGGCACCAGATTTTGCGCGAGGTCGAAGATTCGTCCGTCTGGTGTCAGGCCACGCAAGAACTGCTCGCTGAATCCATCCTCGCAGAGCACGAGGCCACCGCGCGGGCTGACACACAGATTGTCGGGTGCGTCGAGCACGTCGGCGCTCGGGGATTCAAAGAGCAAGATCAGCTGGCCGCCGGATTTGCCGCGTGGCCGATACTCCCAAACCTGCCCCAGTCCTTGATCGCCGCCATTGGTTGAGTTCACAAAGATACTGCCGTTGCCGTACCAGCAGCCTTCCAGCCGCCCAAAGGTAGCAGCTCCCTGCGCGAATCCTTGCTCATACACTGCCGACGGGTTGAACTCGGCGTCGGCAGGATCGGGATCGGCAATGTCAACCCACATGACCGGCAGTGGCTTGCCGACGCGCTGGCCGGTGCGCGTGTCGTAGCCGGGCCGATCTTTGATCGCCAGCATCTGCAAGCGACCGCCGGCTGCCAGATTGCCGCGCTGGTTAGGCAAGAAACGATACAAGCCGGCGCTGTAAGTATCTTCGGTCTCGTAGACGATGCCGGTGCCGGGATCGACCGCGACCGCCTCATGGATGAAGCGGCCCATCGCAGTAAGCGCGACCGCCGTCGTCTGCCCATTGGCCGAGGCGTTGACCTCGAAGCAGTAGCCATGCTGCTGCGCGAAGCCGCTGGCGTGGCCGGAGGTCGTCTCCTCGCAGGTGATCCAGGTTCCCCAGGGCGTCGGGCCACCCGCGCAGTTAGTCGATGTCCCGCTCAGGCTGATGAAATCCTGGATCAGCTCACGTCTGCGCGGATCGACGATCAGTGTCGTCGTGCCGGCACCGGCGAGTGGATCGTAGGACCGGGAGGGATCGCCGAAGGCCGCGCCCGGCGGCATGCGCACCTCGTGGTTGCGGACCAGACGAACCTGACCGCCGACAGCGAACGCGGCCATGCCGTCGAAGATGGGCGGCGTGAGGTTGCCATCGCTCATGGGCGCGTTTTCGCGGCTGATCAGGTTGTACTGAAAGCCCTCAGGCAGCGCCAGCAGCAGCTCGCCGGTATTGTTGGTCGCCGTGGGAAAGAGCGGGCCGTAGCCGCCTGAGCCTTTGGCCGCAACGCCCACGCCGTGATGTGGAGCCGCACTCGCGCCGCGCGCGATCAAGCCTTCCAGCCCAAAGATCATGCCGCCAACAGCAGCACTGCCGCGAAGAAACGTTCGTCGATCGATGTTTGTCACTCGAACCTCCTTTTTCGTTGCGCTCTGGTGCAGAGCCGAGGGTTACATCAGGCTTCGATTCAAAATCGCGATCGTGGCATGGAAGAACAGGCCACTTCTCAAGCGGGAAGAGCTAAGTGCCGAGTGAATGGCGGTGGTCGATGTCCGGCAAGTGGGGGCTTGCCGCGTGCCAGGTCAAGTATAGCGGATATAAGTCAGAAGGTTAAGTCTTTGTTAAGAAAATGAGTAATTGCCAGGATCACCATGTGGGGAAATGATGGTCCTGGCACAGTGTGGGGTGAAAAAATTGCTACGCTGATTGTAGCCGGCGCAACTTAAGCGATGATTAAGCGCTTGTAAAAAGCTTGTTGCAGCGCAATCTCACCGCTGCATCGGCTGGTTGAAGAATGAGTACAATGGCACCACAGTTGCCGTCAGGCTATTGACGATGGAGGCGAGAAGTTTGTTAGCTCAAAAACACCATCAGATCCGTATATATCCAACGTTCGGTGATCGATCATGAGACCTAAGCGCGTGCCAAGATCTGCTCCACCTGCGCAGGAGACACGCAGCTACGAGGTGGAGGTGATTCCGGGCCTGGAGGCGATCGCCGTCGACGAGCTACAGCGCCGGCTGAGAAGCTACGTCACGATCGAGCCGGGCCATCGCGAGGGTTTGATCCCGATCCACTACAGCGGCGATCCGGCCGCGCTGCTGGATCTGCGCACCGTGCTGGCCGTCTACACGCGGCACTATTTTGCCGTGCCGCGTCCCAAGGCGCTGCTGGGACAATCCGCGTTCGATACGCTGCTCAAGCTGATCGCCGAGGTGCGCGCGCTGCATCCGCGCAACGCGTTTCAAACGCTGCGTATCAGCGCGGCCGGCCAGGAGTCTTCGGTGATGCTGCGTCTGCGCGACGAGCTGTCGCGCGCGACGAGTCTGGCCGATACCGCCGAGGAGGGCGATCTGCTGCTGCGGCTGCGTCGAGCCGTCGATGGGAGCGAAGGCTGGGAGGCGCTGATCCGAATTTCGCCGCGTCCGCTCTCGGTGCGCGATTGGCGCGTATGCAACTTGCCGGGCGCGCTCAACGCCTCGGTTGCTCACGCGATGGCCCTGCTGACGCGGCCGCATCCCGACGACGCGGTGCTGAATCTGGTCTGTGGCTCCGGCTCGCTGCTGATCGAGCGGCTGGCGGCGGCTCCGGCACGAATCGCGATCGGCTGTGATAACGATCCGGCCGCGCTGAACTGCGCGCGTGAAAATGTCGTGGCCAGCGGCGCGAAGCAGATTCGACTGGAAGATTGGGATGCCGGCGCGCTGCCAACGCCCGACGCCTGGGCCGATGCGCTGCTGGCGGATCTGCCGTTCGGCCAGCTGGTGGGATCGCACGCCGCCAACACGCGGCTTTATCCACGCATCTTGCACGAGGCAACCCGCGTCACGATCGGCGGCGGGCTGTTCGTGGCGATCACCCAGGATATTCGGCTGTGGGAAGGGCTGGTTGCCGATGCGGCAGCTGATTGGACGCTCGAAAGTGTGCTGCCGATCAAGCTGCCGTTTGGCGGCGGCCATCTGCGGCCACGGATCTACGTGCTGCGTCGGAAAGGCTGAGCTGCGGGCGCGGAAGCTGGCATATTTTTTGATAGCCGGTACTCTCCCCGCACAATCAGAGAAGAGGAGATACATGGCTCAGAATGATGCAGCGTTTGCGCAGGAGGTCGGCGCAGGGCTGAGCAAAACCAAGCTGCCCGCGTACGCGCCGATGCTGGCAGCGTATCACCGGGCGTGCGCCGCCGAGCTGCGGTCGATCATCGGCGCGCTGCCGATTGCGGACGGAGATCGCGTGCTGGATATGGCCTGCGGCGATGGTGTTTACTCGGTCTGGCTGGCCGAGCAGGCCGGCGCAAATGGTCGCGTGGTCGGCGTGGACATCTCGCCCGCGTATCTTGAGGCGGCGCTGGAGCGCGTGCGGCGCAGTGACTACGCCGAGCGGATCAGCTTTGAGATCGGCAACATCGACGGTCTGCCGTTTCCCGACGATCATTTCGATCTGGCGTGGTGCGCGCACAGTCTCTACAGCCTGCCCGATCCGATCGCGGCGCTGCGGGAGCTGCGGCGGGTGGTGCGGCCCGGCGGCACCGTCGCGATCCTGGAGAACGATACGATCCATCATATGCTGCTGCCGTGGCCTGCCGAGCTGGAGCTGGCGATTCGGCGGGCGCAGCTTGAGATGCTGGAGTCCCAGACTGAGATGACCGGCAAGTTCTACATCGGCCGCAGCCTGTGCCAGAGCTTCGATATGGCCGGCCTGGCAGAGTGCAGCATCAAGACCTACACGATCAACCGGGGCGCGCCGCTGGGCCAGGACGAGCGGACGTTTCTCGAAGGCTACCTCTGCGATCTGCGGGAGCGCGCCGACAGCCGGCTGGAGCCCGAGGCCCGCCGCGCCTTCGATCTGCTGCTCGATCCCGACTCGGGTGTGAATCTGCTGGATCGGCCGGATTTCTTTATGAGCGTGCTGGAGATTGTGGCATGCGGCAAGAAGATCGTCGAGGACAATAATGATTGATGTGCGGTAATAAGTATCGTGGGCGCTATTGCCATACAGGAGGCACAATGCCCATCCGAATCGCAACCGAGGACGATCTCGACGCCATGATCGCGCTGGCCGACGAGAAGCGCACGGAGTATGCGCAGTACGCGCCGACATTCTGGCGCAAAGCCGTCGACGGCCCGATCAAACAGCGCGAGTATTTTCGCGGCCTGCTGGCTCAGCCGAACATCATCGCGCTGGTGAGCGACGAGGACGGCACGATCGACGGCTTGGTGCTGGGCTCGATCGTCGATGCGCCGCCGGTCTATGATCCTGGAACGCAGGTCTGTGTGATCGACGATTTTACCGTGGCGCAGCCCGCGTCCTGGCCGACGATCGGCCGCGCCTTGCTGGAAGCGGCCCGGCAGCACGCCGCAGCCCGACAGGCGAAACTGACCGTAGTTGTCTGCGGCCATCTGGATCAGGCCAAGCGCGCGATGCTGCAAGCGGCCGGCTTTGGCATCGCCTCCGAGTGGTACGTCAATCCGCTGTAGCTCTGGCCGTAGGCGCGGGCTGTTGTGAGCCAGCCCGCGTGACCTCTTGATCGCGCTACGCTGCCGCGCTCTGCTGGCGCAGCTCTGAGCCGACGAGCGCCGCGCAGCGCTCGCCGCTGGTCATCGCGCCGTGGATGCTGCTGGCCTCGGTCCACTCCGCCGCGACGTACAAGCCCGGCTGCTCGGTGCGATTCTGCGGCAGGCGGCTGTAGATGCCGGCGGGCTGCGGGAACTGCGCGTAGCGAATACGATACACCTTGAGCGGATAGTAGCCCATCAGCGCCTGAAGCGCCCGCTCGTCGCCCGCGAACATCTGGCGTAGATCGCGCATGGCCTCGACCACAAGCTGCCCATCGTCGAGATCGGGAACGCCCAGCACAACCGCGCTGAGCAGATGCCGTCCCTGCGGCGCGTAGCTGGGCGCGACGTTGGTCAGTAGCTGGGCGTTGTTGACAAACGCGTCCGGCGCGGCGTTGAGCACAATCTTGCGGCTGGTGTAGATCGGCTCAAGGCCCGCGAAATAGATCGCAGCCGTTTGCAGCGCTCCCTCGGGCGGATCGAGATCGGCGAGCACGCGGGCGCTGGGTGCCTCGGTTGCCAGCACGACGGCGTCGGCCGCGATCTCTTCGCCGTCGGTCAGGCGCACGCCGGTAACGCACTCGCCGTCGCGGAGCAGCGCCGCCACACGGGTATTGCAGCGAATCTGCCCGGCTGCTCGCAGCGGAGCGGCGAGCTGCTGTGTGATCGCGCCTATCCCACCGGCCGGAAGTGTGGTCTGACCCGTAGCCAGCATACGGAAGTAGAAGCGGAAGGCCGCCGCGCTGGTGCTGAGATCGCGCGATAGGAAGATGCCGCCAAAGAAGGGCCGGAAAAAGGCGTCGATCGTGCGCTCGCTGTAGCCTTCGGCGCGCAGATATTCCAGCGTGCTCTGCGTATCCGGCTCGGCGTCTTGATCGCCCTCCTGGCCGCGTAGCTTGAGCGCCAGCCGCACCGTGCGCAGCTTGTCGGCTACCGGAATCGCCGTCGTCAGCGCGGCCTCGGATACATCGCCCCAGTTGCGGTCGCGCAGTGGATCGGTCAGCACGCGCTGCTGTCCGCTCTGGCAGACGATCGCGCCGGGCTCGAAGGGCTGAAGATCGAGCGCGCGCAGATCCAGGTTGCGCTGGACGGCAGGATAGGCATCGAAGAGCACTTGAAAGCCGTGGTCGAGCGTAAAGCCCTCGACGTGATCCGAGCGCACCCGTCCGCCGACATCCGCCTCGGCCTCAAGAACGGTGACAGGAATCTGCTGCTGATGCAGATGACGAGCGCAGGTCAGCCCGGCCAGACCGGCCCCAACGATCAAAACAGTCATGCGATGCTTACTCCTTTGCAGAATCTACTTTTTATGATACGCGATTTTCGCTTCTGCATAGAGCTTGCCCCTGGAATCGAACAGCGGCGATCTCGGGAAAGAGATCGCCGCTGCGTGACCTGACTTCTACCAGCTGACGCTCTGGCCGCTATAAAAGCTGGCATAGTAGCCGCCGCCGTTGCCGTAGTAGCGCACGTTATGCGGCTCGACGCTCTGGCCGCTGTACACGCCACGGTTGGCGGTGTCGACGCTGGCGTTGAGGTAGATGCCCTGGTGCAGATGCGGTGTGAAGTAGCCGTCGCTATAGTTGCCGCTGCCGCCCGCATAGCCGATCACGGTGCTGATGGTGACGCCCTGGCCAGGCGAGACGTTGATGCTGCTCAGGTGCGCCGCCAGGCTCTTGTAGCCGTTGCCGAGATCGATGATCACGACGCGGCCAAGCGTGGACCAGCCGCCACCGGCCCAGCCTGTCGCGATGACGGTTCCCGCGCCGGGCGAGTACGCGATGTCGCCGGTTCGCAGCCGAAAGTCGATCGCGTGGTAGTCATTCAGGCGACCCGCGACATTACAGTTGACATGGTAGCCCTGGTTGTAGAACGATGGGCCGGCATTGGACCAGCCGTTGCCGTTGGCCGTGTTGGCGAAGGGCGTTTGGATCGCTTTCCAGGTCGGCCAGTCGGCACAGCCCGGCCCTGCCATCGGTTCGATCACGTCGAGATCGTGCTGACTCGCGTCGGTGTGGCTGTGCTGCGGTTGCGGGCCTTTGACCAGGGCTTCGTGAATCGCTCCCGCCGGCACTGTGCTGATCACATCGTCGGCCTTGACCAGATTGAGCGCCTCAACCGACTTTGAAGGCGACGTAAATTGGAGGCTGTCGAGCAGCGCCGTGCCCTCGGTGTCGAGCATGCCGCGACCGTAGATTACCTCATACAGCCGGTTGTTGGCCGCGACATACACGTAGGTGTTCTCCGAGGACATGCCCGGCACCGGGTAGAGCGCGATCGCCGGATGGCCCGCGATGGCGATCGACTTCTGGCTGATGGCGATGTCGGGATACTGCGCGACCAGGTCTTTGGCTGCGCTCTGGAGATCGCCCGCCCCATGCTGGCGCATCCAGCT
>DASWTQ010000294.1:0-15932 GCA_036402055.1 Herpetosiphonaceae bacterium | reverse complement strand
CATCCGCTGTTGTCTCGGCATAGATCGCGCGCATCTCGTCGATGAGGGGCCGGGCCGCTTCGGCAGGGTCCACGATCTCGGCCCGCGTTGCCAGCGTCTCGATCGCACCGGCGACCGTGCGGGGATCGGTCACATACACGGCGAGACCGGCCTCAGCCAGCGCCAGAACATCGCGCTCGCGGTTTTCTTCTTTGTTGGCGATGATCAGATCCGGCTCCAGCGCCATAATGCGGACGCGATCCGGGTTTTTGGTGCCGCGCAGCCTGGGCTTCTCGGCGACAGCTGCGGCCGGCTGTGTGCAAAAATCGGTCACGCCGACAACACGATCGCCGAGACCAAGCGCGAACAGCCACTCGGTCAGCGACGGCACCAGCGAGATAATCCGCTGCGGCGGCCCCGGCAGCACGATCGAGCGATTCAGCGCGTCAACGATCGTCGGCATGGCGGCTCACAATGGCGCTTGCACGGCGACCTCGCGGGCGGCCAGGCTGGTCTCGGCTCCAACCCGGCGCAGCTCTTGAGCCAGACGCAGCGCCGCCGGACGCGACATCGGCAGCGGCAAGCGTCCGCCACCTCGGCGCACCACGCGGTCGATCTCGGCGGTGTCGAGCCGCGTCAACCGCTCAAGCACGCGCGTGGCCGCTGCCGGCTCCGGCCCGATCGTCTCGATCGTCAGCGTGGTGTTGAAGGGCGGCTTATCGGCGGCGCGCTGCAACATGGCCGCCATGCGATGCCAGTAGAAGGTCAGCGCAAAAAACTGCACGACAACGGGCACCAGCACCAGCAGGAGAATAAAGATCATGGTTCCAGTCATAGGCTCTTCCTCTCGGTATACGTATGATACTCCAACCTGGGATTAGATTCGAATTTTCTGGCCCTCATCCCCCGGCCCCTTCTCCAGGCCCAGAGGGCACCTCCGATGGGAGAAGGGGAGATCAGAGGTACTTTCTTTATTCATTTGTTCCCTTGTTTTTGTTCTTTCGTAGGCCCTCACCTCTACCCCTCTCCCGCTGTGACAGGCGAGGGGAAGAGCTGGTACTCCTGTTCTTGGTTCTCGGTTCTTGGTTCTCCGTCACGTTTGTCTTTTTCGCGCGGATACCTTATCCTGTAGGCATGCCCCGACCTAACGTGAACTTTTTTTGCGAGCTTGGCCCGCTGGCGCTCACCGAGCTGTTTGAGTCGCCCGGCCTGATCGATACATTGGAGCAGCAGCAGTACGGCGTGGCGCTGGCGATGCTGGATTACAGCCCGCAGCGATCGGCGCTGGTTCGTCGGCTGAACGCGCACGGCATCCCCGTCGTCGCCTGGCTGCTGCTGCCGATCGAAGAAGGCTACTGGTTCAACCTGCATAACTACCCGCAGTCGTCGGTCGCGTACCAGAGCTTTCGCGAGTGGGCGCTGCGCGAGGACTTGCATTTCACCGCCGTTGGCCTGGACATCGAGCCCTCGCTGGCGGAGATGCACGCGGCGCGGCGGCAGGGCGGCACGCTCAGCATCTTCAATCGGGCGTTTCTGGCCCAGAGCAACGCGCTCTACCCGGCGGCGCGCGACGCCTACCTGGATCTGGTGGCGACGATCCGGCACGACGGCTACGAGGTCCACACCTACCAGTATCCGTTCATCGTGGACGATCGCCGCGCCGGGACAACGCTGATCCAGCGGATGCTCGACATCGTGGATGTGCCCGCCGACGAGGAGGTGCTGATGCTCTACAGCAGCAACTTCTTTCGCGGCCTGTTCCGCAGCGATCTGGGCGGCGCGTTCGTGCGCTCCTACGGCCAGCACGCCGACAGCATCGGCATCGGCGTGACCGGCGGCGGCGTGATCCTCGACCCGATCACCGGCATTCAATCGCCGCGCATGACGCTGAAAGCCTTTCGTCGCGATCTGCGTATCGCCGCGCAGTACACCGATCTGGTGCATATTTTCTCGCTGGAAGGCTGCGTCGATCGCGGCTGGATGGATGAGGTCGCGGCGCTGGATTGGGACAAGCCGTTTCGCGTCACGCGGCGGCAGCGCGTCCAGATGGCGACGTTTCGCGGGCTGATCGGCTTTGTGCTGTGGTGCTCGCGCTACGGCTGGACGGCATTGGGCTGGCTCGGCTGGCTCGTCGCGAGCAGCATGTTCATCTCGCGGCGGATTCAGCGCTGGCGCACGCTGCGGCGGGTGCGAAAGGAATACTAAGATGCTTGACGCAGCAATCGAGCGCGAGATCGCCGAGCTGGGCGCGCGCTACGGGCAGCCGATCCGCCGCGATGTGCTTCTGACCGGCGAGCATATCTTCGAGCCGCTGAGCAAAAGCGATCGCTACGGCGAGGTCTGCATGGTCGTGCGGCGGCGCAACGGCCTGCTGCTGACCGCGCGCAAAACCTACTATCCGCCCAACGCCTACCGCCTGCTGACCGGCGGCATCAACCACGGCGAGCCGATCTTCGACGCGCTGCTGCGTGAGACCGAGGAAGAGACCGGGCTGGAGGTCGAGGTGCGGCGCTTTCTGGCGGTCATTCGGTACACCGCGCCACAGCCGCCCGGCAGCGATCCGGCGGAGTTCTACACCTTCGCGCTGCTGCTGGACGAGGTTGGCGGCACGCTTGGCTGCATCGATCCCGACGAGCGCGTGGCGGCCTTCCACGAGGTGGCGATCGACGAGCTGCCGCTGCTGGCGCAACAGCTTGAGCAGCTCAGCCCCGAGTTCGATCGCGAGATCGGCGGGCGCTGGCTGGACTGGGGCCAATTCCGCGCTGTGATCCATCGCGCCGTCCACGAGGCGCTCACTCAACAAGCCTGATAGGAAGAACAAAGAACAAAGAGCAGAGAACTAAAGATGGAGAACTAGCGCACTGTTCTTTGTTCTCTAGTTCTCTGTTCTCTATAAGCGAGGTACCTACCATGTCGGTTGGTCTATGGCAAACCACGATCACCGCACCGACCACGCCGCAGCAAGTCGATACGGTGATCATCGGCGCGGGCCTGATCGGCTCGTACCTGGCGCTGCGCCTGAGCGAAGAGCAGCGCGATACTCTGGTGCTCGACGCGCGGCATGTCGCGGGCGGCGCGTCCGGTCGCAACGGCGGCCTGCTGCTGACGGGCGTGGCGCACTCCTACGCCAACGCCTGCGCGCTCTACGGCCGCGAAACCACCCGCGAGCTGTGGTCCCTGACGGTGCGCAACCGCGAGGCGATGATCGGCTGGGCGACCAAGTTCGGCACGCCGGTGCGGCGCTGCGGCAGCTACATTCTGGCCTGCGACACACGCCAGGCCGAGGAGCTGGCCGCGTCAGTGGCGCTGATGCGCGAGGACGGCTTCAAGGCCGAGTGGCACGCGAGCGATCCGCTGAAGCGCAACTTCGTGGCCGGCATGTACATTCCCGACGACGGCGCGATCCAGCCTGCCGCGCTGACGAACGGCCTGATCAAAGCCAGCGGCGCGCAGATCCGCGAGGCCAGCGAGGTCTACGCGCTCGAATCGCAGGACGACGGCGTGCTGGTGCGATCACGCGGCGGCGATGTGCTGGCTCAGCGCGTCTTTCTCGCCACCAACGCCTGGACGCCGCTGCTGGTCGCGGAGTTCGCCGATGCGATCGTGCCGGGCCGTGGGCAGGTGATCGCGACCGCGCCGGCGCCCGAGATATTGAAAGAGGCATGCTACTGCGACGACGGCTTCGAGTATTTTCAGCAGCTGCCCGACGGCCGCTTTGTGCTCGGCGGCTATCGCAACCTGGCCTTCGAGGAAGAGCGCACCTACGCCGATCACACCACGCCGACGATCCAGAGCGCGCTCGAAAGATTTCTGGCCGAGCACTTCCCCGAGCTGGTCGAGGTGCCGATCGAGCGGCGCTGGTCGGGCACGATGGCGTTCACGCCCGACGGACTGCCGCTGGTCGGACGGCTGCGCCGCGACGAGCGGATCGCCTTTGCGGTGGGCTTCAATGGTCACGGCCTGGGCCTGGGGATCATGGTCGTCGAGCATCTGCTGAGCGATCTTGCGGGCGGCGATGCGGGAATGTTCGCCGCCCGGCGCATGATGCCCGGCGCGATCTAGACGCCGAGCAGTTTCTTGCCGACGCTGGCGTGAGCCACGTCCTCGGTCGGCGGGTGGAACAGGCCGGCGCGCACATCGCGGAAATAGCGCTCCAGCGGTAATGAGCGCGACATCGACTGGCCGCCGACGACACGCAGCGCCAGATCCGTGGCTTTCACCGCGTGCGTCGTCGCGATGACTTTGCACAGCCCGATGTTGGGCATCAGCGCGGGCCGCTGCTCCGGGCAGCTAGTCCAGGTCTCGGCGATCGTGTAGAGCAGCGCGCGCGCGGTCAGCAGCTCAGCCTCAAGCGAGCCGATCAGCCGCTGGATCGGCTCAAGCGTGGCGATCGCCTGGCCCTTGAGCGCCGTCGGCTTGCGCTCCTGGGCAAACTTGATCGCCGCGTCACGTGCCGCCTCGGCGATGCCGAGATACACACCCGAAACCGTCATGCCGAACCACGCGCCGCCGCTGGTGCGGCCGGGATCGGGAGCGCCCGGATCGCGATGCAGCACCAGATCCTCTGCCGAGACGCGCACGCCCTCCAGGTAGAGATCGTGGGAGGCCGTGGTGCGCATGCCCATCACGTCCCAGGTCTCCTCGATACGAATCCCCGGCCGATCCATCGCCACCAGGAACACGCCCACGCTGCCCCCAGGCTCGCCGTCGAGAACCGCCGGCACCAGCACATGCGTCAGCACCACCGAGCCGCTGGAAAAGGTTTTGCGCCCGTCGATCTCCCAGCCGTCGCCGGTGCGCTGAGCACGAGTCGCGGGCAGGCCGCCGCGCGATGGGCTACCCAGCTCCGGCTCGGTCGCGCACGAGTTGATCAGCCCGCCCTGCTCCACAACCTGGCGGCAGAACGCGGCGAATTTCTCCTCGGGCCAGGGCCGGCTTTCGCTCAAGGAGCCGAGCACCTGGACATGCATATCGAAGACGAGAGCGGTCGCGCCGTCGCCACGGGCCAGCCGCTCGACCACCTGGATCGCCTCGGGCATCGTCGCGCCCCAGCCGCCGTACTCCTCGGGCACCACCAGCCGGTGAAAGCCGGCCTCGCGCAGATCGGCGAAATTCTCGAACGGAAAGCTGGCCTCGCGATCGTGCTCGGACGCCCGCTCCGCAAAGCGTGCCGCCAGCTCATCGGCCTGCTTAAGCCAGCGCTCCAGGCGCGGCGTCATGCGCGTCAACGTTAGTGGATCGATCATCACTTCCTATCCTTCGTGCCACTCAGGGCAGCGTGGTATCATCATTGATAGATTGTTTCGTCTGGAGCACACTGTATGCCATTACCATTACTCACCCGCCGGGGTGACACCTTATATTATGACACCGATCGCGGCGCGGTGATGGTGCTTGATCGCCGTCGCTATCCGCAGACTACCGAGTTTGTCGCGTGCCGCAGCGTGGAAGAGGTCGCCCACGCGATCGAGGCGATGATCGTGCAGGGCGGTCCACCGCTGGCCTACGTGGGCGGCTATGGCCTGGCACTGGCGGCGCGCATCCACCGCGACTGGCCGATCGAGGCGCTGCGCGGTGCGCTGCTCAGCGCGGGCGAGCGGCTGCGACAAACGCGTCCAACCGCCGACGATCTCCATGCCGTGATCGAGCAAACGCTGATCGTGGCCGAGCGTGCGATCTTCGCCGGCGACGACGTGGAGACGACAATCGCGCAGTTCGTCAAAAGCGTTGTCGATCAGGGCGATCGCACCAGCGAGCTGTGTGGGCGCAACGCGGCGGCGCTGCTGGAGGACGGCGACACGATTCTGACGCATTGTTTCGCGGGCGCGGCGCTGAACTGGATGCTCTACGTCGCCTTCGAGGAGCAGGGCAAGCAGATCAAGCTGGTCTGCAACGAGACGCGGCCGTACTTGCAGGGCGCGCGGCTGGCGGCGGCAAGCGGCGTCGAGGTTGGCGTCCCGACCACGGTGATCACCGATAACATGGCCGGCTACTGCTTTACGCGCGGCATGTTCAGCAAATACATCACGGCGGCGGATCGGATCGCGCTCGACGGCTCGGCGGCTAACAAGGTCGGCACCTACCAGTACGCGGTGCTGGCGCAGCGTCACAACGTGCCGTTCTACGTGCTCGGCTACGACGGCCCCGATCCGGCGACGGCGACCGGCGCGGAGATTCCGATCGAGGAGCGCAATCCCGACGAGGTGCTCGCGTTCAACGGCGTGCGCGTCGCGGCTCCGGGAGCGCAGGGCTACTATCCCGCCTTTGATGTGACGCCGCCCGAGCTGATCGCGGCGATCGTGACCGACCGGGGCGTTTTTCCGGCCGCCGAGATTCGCCGCTACCACGAGACAGCCGACACGCAAAACGTGAGCGCCACATGATCCTGATTCTTGGCGGCACCGGCGCGTATTTTCTAGATCTCGACGCCGAGCTTGGCCCGTGTGAGCGACGCGAGATCGACACTCCCTACGGCGCGGCCGGCGTGGTGCTCTTTCCCGAGCGCTACGCGGGACGAATCGGCTTTACCTCGCGGCATGGCTGGGGCCGGCTGGAGGTCACGCCGCCGTTTGTCAACAGCCGAGCCAATCTGTGGGCGGCGCGTGAGCTGGGCGCAAGCCATATCCTGAGCTGGAACGGCGTCGGCGCGATCGATCCGCTGCTGCAAACCCACGATCTGGTTGTGCTCGACGGCGTGCTCGACTTCACCAAAAGCCGCAGACGCTCGTTCACTGATGAATCGATCGACATCCAACGTCAGCGCATCCTCAGCCCGCGCGTTGAGTCACCCTTCGACGATGCGACACGCCAGGTGGTGTATGCGACCGCAGCGGCCCAGCAGGAGCGCGTTTTCGAGCGGGGAATCTATGCGTGCTCAGAAGGGCCGCGCCTGGAAACGGCCGCTGAGATCTCGGCGCTGGGCCGGTTTGGCGCGGAAGTGGTGGGCATGACGCTGATCCCGGAAGTGTTTCTGGCTCAGGAGCTGGGCATTCGCTTTGCGGCCCTGGCCTACGTCACCAACTACGCCACAGGCGTCGAGCCGATCGCGGGAGCGCCGCGCTTCTTCGGCGTCGAGGTCGCGCAGCGCTGCTTGCAGATCACGCTGGCGGCGGCGGAACGACTGGTGGAGGGATGAGAACCTAGAACCTAGAACCGGGGGACGAGAACCAAGAACCTAGAACCTAGAACCAGAGGATGAACAGCCAGAAGGAACTGCATGAACGTAACGACTCAGACCTGCGCAACGCCGTTCGGCTCGATCGAGCTGCGAGTGATCGAGGTGGGCGCGCAGCGGGCGGCGCTACTGCACGACGAGACAAATCCTCACGCCGCGATCTATGCCGCCAAAACGCTGGGCCTCAGCCGTGTGATCGAGCTGGTGAGCGCTGTCGCCCTGGATCGGCTGCTTCAACCCGGTGCGGTCGTCGTGCCCCATGATCTGGTCGATCTCACGGTTGGGCGCGGCTCGACCTTTTTCGTCGGCAAGGGCTACGGATTTTTGGGCCAGCAGCAGGTGTTTTGCCCTGAGCTGCGGCGCGCTGCTCAGCAAACGCTTGAGTCCGGCCCGCTACGATCGTTCGCGCGCGGCACGCTGGCAGTCGTCGACGACATCCACGTAGCGCTCGATGAGCGCTGGAGCGCGCAGCTGATGGCTCGGCAGGGAGCGCCGGCGGCGTATCTGGCCAAGGAGCTGGAGCTGTGCTATCTGCCGCTGGGTCTGCTCGGCCAGGCCGACGATCTCACGCCGCTGCTCTGCAAGCTGATCGCAAAGCTTCCCACAGCGCGGAGCTGTCCTTGCGCCTCAGCTATGCAAGCCACTCGTGAGCGCGGATTGATCGGCGATGACTGGCGGAGCTGGCTATGAGCGACGAGATCGACGCGATCGTCGGCGAGATTCAGCTGGTTGGCCGCTTGCTGCACAGCCGGGGCATCTTCGCAGGCCGGGCTGGCAATATCTCGGCGCGCTTGTCGGACGGCCGGCTGCTGGTCACGCGCTCGGGCACACACAAGGCGCTGCTCGATCGTGGGTCGCTGCTGCTGCTGGATACGGGGGGCACGCCCCTGGAGGCGGGCAAGCCCTCGTCGGAGACGCCGCTGCACCTTGCGGCCTACGCTGCCAAGGCTCAGGTTGGCGCGGTGATTCATGCGCACGCGCCGGCCTGCACCACGCTGGCCATGCTCCACCAGCCGCTTGACACGTCGTCCACCGAAGAAGGCCGGATCGGATTGGGCCAGGTGCCGCTGCTGCCACCGGCGGAGTCCGGCGATCCCGAGGCGGCGGCGCGCTGGGGAGCGGAGGTCACAGGCGGAGCCAGGGCGGCGCTGCTGGCTGCACACGGCGTGATCGTCTGGGGCCGCGATCTGCGCGATGCGTTCGCCCGCCTGGAAACCTGCGAATCCCTGGCGGATCTCCAGTGGCGCATGGCGGTTTTGCGCGGCGCGACTAGACCGGAAGCATAACCTGACTATTTCCTTGCTGCTGCCTCGTTTGCAGCGTGGCGATAGCCTCCTGGAGCGACGCAAACGTGTTCAGGAAACCAAAGCTGATGCTCAAGGCCACCAGTGCCTGCGCCACTTCCGGCCGAATCCCAACCAGCAGCGCTCTGGCACCCAGCAGCTGCACGGCCGCCGCCGTTCGAATCACGGCCTGGGCTACATCGGCGTCGACAACCGGCACGCCCGTGAGATCAAAAATAACGTGATGTGCACGCATCTGCTCAACCGTACGCAAAACATTCTCGGTCAGGGCCATCACCCGCTCACGATCCAGCGCGCCGATCAGCGGCGCAACCAGCACGCCTTCAAGGACGGGAATAATTGGGGCGCTCAGCTCACGGATCGTCGCCTGACTGGTTTGCAGCTCGTCGAGCGTCCGCACCAGATGCGCCTCGCGCTGTTCAACCGCTTGCAGCGCCTGTTGGAGCTGCGCCGTCCGTTCACCCACAGTGATCTCCAGCGACGCTCGCACCGCTTCCAACTCCTGCTCCCGCGTACGGGAAAGCGTAAGCGCCTCCCGCAGGATCGAGCCGAACATATCTAGAAATGCACCCAGCACGGCTAGAATCACGCAAAAAACGCCAGCCATGAGATAGACCGGGACTCTTGCTGGGGTAAAGCCGAATGTTGCTTGAGCATACGGCGAGAACAGCACACTCCCGAAGATCGTAATCGCGCTGATGCCGACGATAATGAGCAACGATCGCCGTCGCGTGAGCAGCCCGACGAGCGCAACCGGAAGGGCAAAAATCAGCATCACAGCGCTGTTATCCACCCCGCTGGTCGTCAGCGAGATCGCCTGACCGGGCATAAATCCAAGCGCTGTCACAAAGATCGCTGTCCGAAAATGTCCGCGCCGCAGCAGGACGAGCGCAATCGCGCAAAAAAGTACCAGCAGGACGCTGGATAGACCATCGAGTAGCGCGCGCCAGAGAACCGGCGCGGACAAAAGCAAGACCGGGAATATCAGCAGAACTAAACAGATGATCGCCAGCAGCAATATTTGCAGGATCGGCGCGAGGCGTCGTTCTGTTGGATCAGTGATGGCCGTGCTATGCAGCCAGGTACTTAATGACTGAAGCATATGTCTTCCTCAGGATTACAAAGCAGTGCAGTAGCGAATGTAGCGCGCAGCCCGGATCTGATCAATGATTACTGGTCCTTGATTCAGGTGGGAAAGGTTGCCAGCGCAACGTGACGATAGCTGAAGGATGAGGTCTAACATGCTGGCCCAACTACAACTATTTGTCCATGTCACTCGCCGCGCCATGCCCTACGATATATGCAGCACCCAAGGTAAAGCCATACGACTCAGTCCATTATTTGCAATATGGTCCATCTACGGCAAGTCATATTATGCTAATATAGCTTGTACCTGAACTTTGGGTTACGCTACTCGGTAAAACTGACTTAGCAAGCAATTTGTTATAGTCATTTGATGTTACGGAGGCACTGTATGAACAGGCTGACCGCAGTATCAAGTATCGTACCTCTTCAAGGTCTCTCATTTCTTTGGCTGGAAATAACAACGAAATGCAACCTCGAGTGCGTGCACTGTTATGCTGATGCTGGTCCTCATCAACATCTCTTTGGTCGCATGAAGACTCAAGATTGGCTTACCGTTCTTAAGGATGGAGCCGATCATGGATGTAAGCAGGTGCAGTTCATCGGCGGCGAGCCTACGATGCATCCTGACCTGTCCCAAATGATTTCCGTCTCCTCCTCACTTAATTACACGTTGATAGAAGTGTTTACGAATGCAACGATGCTTAACGAACAGCTCATTAGAACATTCAAAGAACACAATGTTCGCATCGCCACTTCATTCTATTCTGATGACCCCAACATCCATGACTCAATAACTACACGCCGCGGTAGTTTCGCTCGTACAGTAAAGGGAATTAAACGTGTACTTGAGGCAGAAATACCAATCCGGGTCGGCATCATCGAGATGCAGGAAAATGTTGGACATGCTTTGCGAGCCAAGCACTTTCTAGAAGAGATAGGAGTTTCAGACATCAAGATCGATTTTCAACGTGGTGTAGGTCGAGGAACACGCGCTGAGGATTCAGTTGATCAAATGGCGCAACTCTGTGGTGAATGTTGGAAAGGTAAATTATGTGTCACTGCCTTGGGTAGAGTTTATCCCTGCGTCTTCGCGCGATTTGTAGATTTGGGATCTGTAAGAAATGGCATTGACCATATCGTCGTTGACGATATGCTATTAGAATTCCGCACTACGCTGAAAAACTATCGCGCTGACCATAACGCTATGGCAGATGCACAACTTGCTACAACAACAGACGACTTTTCGCTTATAGGATGCAATCCTAATACTTGTAGTCCATGCAATCCGCAAACATTCACTCTTCCAATGGAACCTTGTTCGCCACTCCGACCGTGCAGCCCACTATCTGACCCTTGTTCGCCGGACCGACGGTGCAGCCCACTATCTGACCCTTGTTCGCCGGACCGACCTTGTAGTCCACAATCTGATATTTGTTTACCAAGCCTAGAAAGAACCTGTACTCCATAATTCATAACTACCCACTCGCTTGTTCCCGTACGATGTACCGATGTGTACGTTGTGTACAACCCCTTCTGTGATGACGAGATGAGGCTTTTCCATAATTAAACGTAAGTGGAGTCTCACAGATGAAGAAAGCAGTGGTTACTGTACTATTTGCTGCAACTCTAACGTTGGAGTTCATGTCTCCGTGGGTGCTACAAGCGCACCAGGAGGCGCAGCCTGCTAGTACACCTACAGTCAGCCAATCAAGCCCCATCCCTGTCGCAAGTCAAGGCAATACGGATTTGGAGCGCGAACGATTAAACTAGACCAAGATAAATTGGCCTCAGACATTGCTTTAGCACGTGATCGGCTAGAGTTTGATCAGGGGAAATATGCATCAGACAATGTGTTAGAGCAGCAGAAGCTTGAGGTTGAACGTTCGAAGTCATTCTGGTCCGCCGTTGCAGTGGTAGTTCCAATATTAGCGGGCCTATTTACTATTCTTGCTGGCGTGTGGAGTCAACGTCAGCAGGCTATATTGCAGTTTGAATTAAAGGCAGCCGAGATTGCATTCGCGGGAGCGACTGCCCAAGCAGTCGCAAACAGAGGAAGGATTTTAAAGGAAATGTTTAACAACCGCCTGCCCCAAGATTTTTTAAGCTCGATCAAACCAGACGAATATGGTGGGGTCAAGGAGACGCCTGAGGACAAGAAGTTTTTTCTCGAGTTAATCCTCAAGTACCCGGAAAGAAAATCGGAAATTTTGCAGCTGTGGGGACAGCTTTTTCCAGGCGATGAGTGGCGCAACAGAGTGCAGCTATCATCGGAACAAAGCTCCGATGATTTCACGCTTGACGATGCAACCTTTGCAGCACATTAAGAACGGACTAAAAAGCATTTGACGAAGAGATGGCGCAATTGTAGCAACGTGTGTATCTAAAAGAGCGCAGCGGCTCTACAAGCCGTTCAAACAATGCTCCGCAAGCGATCCCTCTTTGCTCTAGGAATGTCGGCATTTTTAGTGTTTCTTCTTCTGGCTTCCCCCTGTTTTCGCGCTTGGCAGCGTACTAAATTTGACCATTGAGCCCCAAGACAAAGCCAGTCCATGCGACACCAGGCTTTTGATTCCCGGTCGAGCCTTGGTCTTATAATCAGAGGGAAGTGAACAACCGTATACCATTGCCCATTTATTTCAGGGACGGATCGACGGCCCTACACAAACACCTACGCCTGGTTCCTGACGCTGCGTGATGGTCTCGTCGTGCGTGCCGTCGCGTTCTTCGACAGCATCGCCTTCAACGGCTTATGGCGCAGGGTGCAGCCGGCTGAATAAACGCCGGCATGCGCGGCATCAAACTTGAAGCAGCACAATCTACTCTTTGATGTATAGGAAAGGTACTATGCCGGTTTTTAAAGAAATTCCAGCGGAAACGACGGGTCATGTTCCGGTCAAGATCTGGACCGATGCTATCGAGCAGCAGGCCGAGCAGCAACTGACGGCGCTGGCCGCCTGTCCCTTTGTGTTTCACCATGTCGCGGCCATGCCCGACGTGCACTATGGCCTCGGCGCGACGATCGGCAGCGTGTTTGCGACGACCGAGGTCTTGCTGCCGACGGCTGTCGGCGTGGATATTGGCTGCGGTATGCTGGCGCAGCCCTTCAACGTGCGCGCCGTCGATCTGTCGCAGACCTTTTTGCGCGAGCTGCATGAGCTGACGAAAAAGCATATCCCGACCGGCTTCGGCCAGCACAGCGGCCCGCAGGATTGGAACGGCTTCGACGAAGATCGCTACACCGAGGCCGTCGCGCCGATTGTGCGCGAGAAAGCGCCGTGGCAGCTGGGCTCGCTCGGCGGCGGCAATCACTTTCTGGAGCTGTGCAAAGACGAGGATGGCCTGGTCTGGCTGATGCTTCACAGCGGCAGTCGCGGCTCCGGCAACATGATCGCCCAGCACCACATCGCGCTCGCCGAAGCGCTCAACGAGCGGATGCAGATCAAGTCGGCGCGCGATCTGTGGGTGCTGCCGCTCGACACCGAGGAAGGCCAGAACTATCTCAAGGATATGCTCTGGGCTCAGGATTACGCGATGGAGAATCGCCAGCGGATGCGCTGGACCTTTACCGAGATCTTCGCCAATCTGGTCAAAAAGCGGCTCAGGCTCGATTGCAGCTTCGATCCGGCAGCCTGTATCAACATCCATCACAACTACGCCAACCAGGAGACCGCCTACGGGCAGACGGTCTGGGTGCATCGCAAAGGCGCGACCTTCGCCGGCGAGGGCGTCTTAGGCATTATCCCCGGCTCCATGGCGACCGGCTCGTACATTGTGCGCGGCCTGGGCAATCCCGAGTCGTTTCAGTCGTGTTCGCACGGCGCGGGCCGCGTGATGAGCCGGGGCCAGGCGGTGCGCTCGATCACGCTTGAGGCTTTCGCGCACAAGATGAAGGGCATCGTGGCCGAGACCAGCCGCGAGTACCTGGACGAAGCGCCGCAGGCGTACAAAGATCTCGACACCGTGATCCACAACCAGACGGATCTCGTGGAGCCGGTGCGCCGCCTGTGGCCGATCCTCAACGTCAAAGGCGCGGGCAAGGCCCACAAAGATCGCAGCCGCGACAAGAACGATCCGGTGCAGCAGCGCAAGCGCGAGCAGCGCAAAAATAAGCGCTAGCGTAGCTTGGGGAGCTATCAACTCTAGCTTGATCTACGGAGTGAGATTACATGCATACAAGATTGAGATGAGCAACCGTGATCCTGCAGCGTGGAGTGGCGTACCGCTCGAACGTATGGAAGGCTGGGCGACGGTCTTCCAATCCTCACGTGAGCTATTGGACCTGACCGCGCCGTGCCCAATCTGTGGAGTGCCAGCGCTTCATCGATGGTATCAGGTTGGGCGACCAGAAAGTCGGTTCATCGATGGGAAGCTCTTTAGGGCGCGTGGGGGTTTATGGGAGTGGTGTAGCAGCTGCCGAAGCTATGAGCATTCATCAGCCCTGGTTCCCGTATGGTGGTCATGCGATTTAGAGGTAAACCAAGCGGCATTAACTGACGAGCCAGAAGCAATTGAGCAGGCAAGGCTTAAACAGGCATCGTAACGTCAACTCGGGATACAACAGGCCTTCGGTAAAAAAAGTGGGGCTATGCTATACTCTGCTCAATACGACCTGCCGTTTGAGTGAGGATCGCTATGCAATGCCCCAGCTGCGCCAGCGAGGTATCGCCAGGGTCGTCTTGCTCGCGCTGCGGTGCGGCCCTGACAGCCAATTCTGCCGCCTTCTCCCCCGGCTTCAGCTCCAACACCGCCCCGGTTGTCGACGAAGGACCGGCGCGTGTTCCGCTCACGTTTACACAGCTTGGCAGCATGCAGCTCGTGCCTGGCGCGCACTGCCAGAGCACGTTCGGCAAGCGCTATCGCGTCTGCTACAGCCCGGCCAGCAAGATCGTCAGGCGACTAGAGTCGCTGCGCTAGATCACACGATTTGTGCACGGGCGCTTATTCGGATCGCCAAAACTCTGTACAATCATAGGTATGAAGGCATTAATCTATCTTCTGATCTGCGCCGCCCTGGTTCTGGCCGGCTGCGCGCAGGAACCCGAGCCTAGCGCACAGACCCCCAGCAGCCCGGCCGAGGTTGCCGCCAACACCAGCGCCGCGCCGCAGTCTAGCCCGACCGCTCAGGCAACCGCGACGGCGAATCCGACCGCCACGCCGCCTCCTGCTACCGCCACGCCGACACAGATTCCGCCCACTGCCACACCCGAGCCGCCCACTCCCACGCCCGATCCGTTTGCGCAGTACGCGCCGGTGACGATCGAGGGGCTGCGCGCGCGGAGCTACGGCGAGGGCGAGATCGAGATTGTGCGGACGCTGGAAGATACGGCGGCGTTTACGCGCTATCTGATCGCCTATTCCAGCGACGGTCTGCGCATCACCGGGATGCTCAACCGGCCGCATGGCGACGGGCCGTTTCCGGTGGTGATCCTCAATCACGGCTACTATCCGCTGGATGTGTATCAGACCGGCAACGGCACCAAGCTGGCTGCCGATTATCTGGCGCAGCGCGGCTTTATGACGCTCTCGCCCGACTTTCGCTCGCACGCCGAGTCGGACGACGCGCCGAATCTGTTTCGCGCCGGCCATGTGATCGACACCGTGAATCTGATCCCTCTGGCGCAGAAGCTGCCCAGCGCCAAGCCCGGCAAGATCGGGATGTGGGGCCACAGCAACGGCGGCGCGATCACCTCTAAGGCGATCACGATCAGCGATCAGATCGGCGCGGCCTTGATCTACGCTCCCGCGTCGTCGAATATCGTCGAGGATTACCAGTTCCGGGTTGAGCGCGCGGCCAGTCGCGGCCAGCAGATCGACGCGATCGATTGGCCGATCAAGCCCGAGGAAGCGTCCGAGCTGTATGAGCGCCTGTCGCCACTGCCCTACTTGAGCTACGTGAGCTGTCCGGTGCAGATCCACTGGGGCACGGCCGACGAGACGGTGCCGCGCAAATGGCCGGAAGATCTTTACAATGGGCTGCAAGCCGCAGGCAAGCAGGTCGAGTGGTTCGAGTATCCGGGACAGCCGCACTCGTTCCAGGGCGCGCCCAATCAGCAGTACTTGCAACGTATGGTAGAGTTTTTCCAGCAACATATCGGGTAGAAGAAAGAACCTAGAACCAAGAACCTGGAACCGAATGTGAGATCTTCTGGGTTCTTAGTTCTTGGTTCGTTTGTTCTCAAAGGATTTTCATGACTCAGCCGCTACTGCACGAGCACTCGGATCTGCTCAAGCATCTTCTCGATACCGCAGACCAGCAAAACGTCTACCTCATCGCGCGACTTCAGCGCACGGCCAGCCGCAGCATTACAGTAGCCAACGGAAAGACCGAGGGCATCTCGACGACGCTCTCGCAGGGCATCGGTATGCATGTCTTCGATCGCGAGGGCCAC
>DASWTQ010000293.1:0-3587 GCA_036402055.1 Herpetosiphonaceae bacterium | reverse complement strand
GAGCAAGCTGCATCTGGCGGATCGCACGCAGGCGGCAGTGTATGCCTGGCGCGAGGGCATTATGCAGCATAGCTCTACGCCGGGCGATGTAGGCTGAGCATCAAGCGGTCAGAATCCTTGACTTGTAGGGGCGTATTGCGATACGCCCTGGGCGTGCGCAGCACGCCCCTACCAGATTAATTACTATGCTCATTGGAGATAACATCACATCTGAGATCATTGGACGTGATTGATCACGCCCCTACGGAACATGTGCGCTCACGATTGTAACATCTCAATCCGCAGCGGCGATCGTCGGACGTCCGCCATCCAGCGGCATGCGCTGCACCTCATCCCGCAGCGACTCGGCGTCCCAGCCGGCGTCGCGCTCAAGGCCGGAGTCCTCAAGATCTGCCTGCATGATCTGCTCCAGCCGCTCGATGCGCTGGCGTGCGGCGTTGATATATACCGCGCCGTCTTGCCGCCGCGCGGTCAGCTCACGCAGCGACTCCTCGTCGTGACGCAAAAACTTTTGCGCGGCGCGCTGGGCCTGATAGGCGCGGAATCCCAGCAACCGCAGCGCGTCGGTGCCCATGCGCAGCGACGTATCCAGCGCCTCGCGGTAAACGTAGCTCACGCCGTGCTCCAGCAGCGCGTGGGCGTCGTCCCAGTCGAAGGCGCGGGCTAGAATCGTGAGCTGCGGAAAATGTTTGCGCGCCGTCTCGACCAGCTCAAGCGTTTTCTCGGGGCTGTCCAGCGCCAGCACCAGCAGCCTGGCCTTTTCCGCGCCGGCCACTTGCAGCAGATCATAGCGCGACGCATCGCCGTAGTAGACTTTCAGCCCCATCTTGCGCAGCAGATCCACGCGATCCGAGTCGATGTCCAGCACCGTGGTCGGGATGCCGTTCGCCTTGAGCAGCCGGCCGACCGTCGAGCCGAAGCCGCCAAAGCCGGCGATAATCACCGTGTTTTGCTCGTCGATCGCGTCGGCGGGCCGGGCCTCCTGCTCAAGCGTGCCGAAGCGCGGCTGAACGATGCGCTCGTTGATCAGCAGGATCAGCGGTGTCAGCGCCATCGAGAGCGCCACGGCCGCGACCAGCGGATTGGTGATCGTGGTGTCGAGCACGCCCTCTTGGTTGGCGAACGAAAACAGCACAAACGCGAACTCGCCGACCTGCGGCAGCGCAAAGGCGAAGAGCAGGCTTTGATCCAGGCTCAGCTTGAAGATCCGCGCCAGCCCAAACAGCACGCCGAACTTCACGGCCATGATCGCCAGCACCAGCCCGGCGATCAGCAGCGGCTGCGCGACGATCAGCCCAAAATCCACCGACGCGCCGACCGCGATAAAGAACAATCCCAGCAGCAGGCCCTTGAACGGATCGATGTCGCTCTCCAGCTCGTGGCGATACTCGCTGTTAGCCAGCACCACGCCCGCCAGAAACGTGCCCAGCGCCGGACTCAGCCCGACCTGCGTCATCAGCAGCGCGATGCCGATCACGATCAGCAGCGACGCGGCGGTAAACATCTCGCGCAGCCCCGTGTGCGCCACCACTCGTAGCGCAGGCCGCACCAGAAAGCGGCCCGCCAGCACGATTCCGGCGACCGCGCCCAGCACCGCCAGCGTCTGCGCCCAGGCCGGCAGCCCCGCGATCAAGGTTGTCGCCGCATGTCCCTCCTCGCCGCCCGCCACCTCATGCGGATGTGTCGCCAGCAGCGGGAAGATCGCCAGCATCGGGATTACCGCAATGTCTTGAAACAGCAGCACCGCGAACGAGCTTTGCCCGCCCGCAGTTTTGAGCAAACCTTTCTCGTTAAGCGTTTGCAGCACGATCGCCGTCGAGGAGAGCGCCATGATCATGCCGATCGCCAGCGCCGACTGCCACGCCAGCCCGACCGCGAGCCCCAGCGCCGCGACCAGCAGCATCGTGACGATCACCTGCAAGCCGCCCAATCCCAGGATTGGCGCGCGCAAACGCCAGAGCAGCGACGGCTCAAGCTCCAGCCCGACCACAAACAGCATCATCACGACGCCAAACTCGGCCACATGCAGCACGTCCTGGCCTTCGTCGCCGAGCAGCCCGATGCCGAACGGCCCGATAATCATGCCGGCCAGCAGATAGCCCAGCACCGAGCCCAGCCCCAGCCGCTTGGCGATCGGCACCGCGATGACGGCGGCGGTCAGATACACGACCGCTTGAAACAGAAACTCCTGACTCATGCCGGCACCTCGCTTTCAAAGCGCGATTCCAGCGCCTCATTCAGCGTCGCGTGCCGGATCGCGCCGAAGTCGATCGCGTCGTCGTGGAGCAGCGTCAGGAGCTGGTGGTAGCGCCGCGTCTCTTGCTCCATCATCGCCTCGGTCATGCGGTGCGTGCCGTGGATTACATACGGCGGCAGATATTCCATCTTGCACAGATAGGCCGTCTGCTCGATCGGCGCCAGCAGCTCGCGGATCGTGAAGCGATTGTAGCCGTCATGCTGGTAGGCCGCCGAGCCGCCGCCCGCCGTGATCAGGCTCAGCATACGCTTGCCGCGCAGCGCCACGCCCTTGGAGCCGTAGGCCCAGCCGTGCTCAAGTACCAGATCTTCCCACTGCTTGATCAGCGGTGGCGTGCTGTACCAGAAAAACGGATGCTGCAACACGATCAGATCATGCTCAAGCAGCAGCGCCTGCTCGCGCGGCACGTCGACATCAAAGGCTGGATATTCTTCGTACAGATCGTGAAAGGTGAGATTGGGCAGATCCGGGACTGCGCTGACGAGTCGTCGGTGCATCCGCGACTTTTCCAGCGCCGGATGGGCGAAGAGGATCAGAACACGCGCCATGGCTGGCTCTCTCTTTAGTTGCTTCGGTTACGGTGTAAGGGGCTACTGCGCTGTAGCGATCGATTCGTTGTGTATCATGATACACGAGTATCGCATATGCAGGGCGGCATGTCCCTAGCTAAGTGGGCGGTGTGCGCAAGACAAAGTTCCGGTATGTGTAGACGATGCGCTCGTTGATTCGCAGACCGCCGATGGCGAGATCCAGCCGCGCGCCCGGCGTTCGAGCGATCTGCTGGCTGCCGATCTCGACGTTGTTGAGGAAGAAGGTGAAGCGCTCGCCTTCGGCCAGCAAGCCAAATTTGTTCATGCCATGCGGCCGGATCACGTCGGCGCGCTGCTGCCACGGGATGATCTGGCGTACCTTGACGCCGCCCTGGTGAAACTGCCAGACGGCGAGCTGCTGCTCCTGGTTGCGCAGATGAAACAGCGCGAGATGGTGATCATGCAGCTCCTCAAAGGCAATGCCGCCGCTGCTGGTGGCCGGCCCTTCGATACGCTCGACTTCGACGGTCAGATAAAAAGTGTCCGGCGCGGTGATGATCGAGTCGCCGGCCAGAAAGCAGCCCCGCGAAGATTTAGGAATCAGCGTCAGCATGTACGCTCCGTCGATCATCATGCGGTGGATCAGCCCAACGCCATCATCTTTCACGCCCAGCCCCCAGCGGTGATCATTGTTCTTGAAGCGCTCTACCAGCGCGATCGGCCAGTGCTCGGCGGGACTGGTGAGCGGACACGACAGCGCAAGCTCTGGCCGGTGGCCGCTGATCTGTGGTCGGGCTGGT
>DASWTQ010000292.1:0-4887 GCA_036402055.1 Herpetosiphonaceae bacterium | reverse complement strand
ACACGCTTTAGCATTTATCTGCCGCCCAGGCGGGTAGCGACGTAATGATGCCCCATGGCGCGGCCGCTCCTCACTCTCGGCTCAGGGCTGCGCGCCGAACTCGATCGATTCGACGGTCCAGGCGCGGGCCTGCTCGCTCAGGGTTACGCCGAGGCCCGGTCGGTCCGGCACGATCATGCGGCCACTTTTGATCTCTAGCCGCTCGTTGAACAGCGGGTCCAGCCAGTCGAAGTGCTCTACCCACGGCTCGCGCGGATAGGCAGCGGCCAGATGCAGGTGGATTTCCATCGCGAAGTGCGGCGCCAGATCCAGGCCGCGCTCGTCCGCCAGGGCTGCCAGACGCAGGAACTGGGTAATGCCGCCCACGCGCGGCGCATCCGGCTGGATGATGTCGCAGCTGCCGGTGTTGATCAGGTTTTTGTGCTCGCCGACCGAGGCCAGCATTTCACCGGTGGCGATCGGCGTGTCCAGCAGCCGAGCCAGATGCGCGTGGCCCTCGAAGTCGTAGGCGTCCAGCGGCTCCTCGATCCAGGTCAGGTCGAACTCCTCCAGCCGGCGACCCATGCGCAGAGCCGTGGCGCGATCCCATTGCTGGTTGGCGTCCACCATCAGCGGAACTTCCCAGCCGATATGCTCGCGGATCGCGCTGACACGGCGCAGATCCTCAGCCGAATCCGGCAGCCCAACCTTGATCTTGATGCCGCCGATGCCGGCCTCCAGAAGCTCACTCGCGCGCGCCTTGACCTCGTCAAGGGACGCGTTCAGAAAGCCGCCCGAGGTGTTGTATGTGCGCACGGAGTCGCGGTAGGCGCCCAGGAATTTGGCCAGCGACAGGCCGGCGCGCTTGGCTTTGAGATCGTAGAGCGCGATGTCGATGGCGGCCAGTGCTTGCGTGGCCAGACCGGAGCGGCCCACCGAGGCACCGGCCCAGAGCAGCTTGGTGTAGATCTTGCCGATGTCGCTGGGGTCCTCGCCGATGATTCCTGCGGCCACTTCCTTGGCGTGTGCATACTGAGCCGGCCCGCCCGCTCGCTTGGAGTAGCTGAAGCCAATCCCGCTGTGGCCCTGCTCGGTGGCGATCTCGGCGAAGAGGAACATCACCTCAGTCATCGGTTTCTGCCGCCCGGTGAAAACCTTCGCGTCGCTGATCGGAACCGCCAGCGGCAGCCGCACGCTGGAAAGCCGTACGTGCCGAATCAGATCCACGGTACTCATAAGCTTCTCCTTGTGGCACGGAGATCAGGCACCGGCGCCCGCCCACCTCGGAACCACGATTCCCGTCACGCGCTGACCGCCGCTCGGCATTACCGCACGCCATGGAGGTAGGCGTGTGCCGCCGGAGTAAGCAGCGACTCAAGCACAATCGTGATGTATTGCGCCCCGCGTGCGCGCCAGGCCTGCGCGGCCTCCAGGTTTGGCACCATAATGCCGAGCGCCGCCTGCGACTCCGCAACCGTGTCGACGACGCGCTGCATGGCAGCCTGCACCACGGGATGCTGCGGCTGTCCCGGCACGCCCAGGGAATGCGACAGATCGGTCGGGCCGATAAAAAACACATCGACTCCGTCGACGGTAACCATGCGCTCCAGCTGCTCGATCGCCTCAGCCGTCTCGATGTGGATCACGACCAGGGTTTCCAAGTTGGCCTGCTGAACATACTCCTGGAACGGCATCAGCTGGCCGTAGTCGGCCGCCCGCACGCCCGCCAGACCGCGCGTTCCCCGTGGATGATACTTTACCGACCTGACCGCCGCCTCGGTTTCGTCCAGTGAGTTGACCCACGGCACATGCAGGCCGTGCGCGCCGGTATCCATAAAGCGCAGAATCACCGGCGGCGTGTTGGTCGTCACGCGCACGATCGGCGTTACACCGTGAAGCTCGGCGGCACGGACCATATCCTCACAATCGCGCGGCTCAATCGTGCCGTGCTCGGCATCGAACACGATGAAATCCCAGCCCTGGTAGCCCAATACGTCGATCAGCGTCGCGCTCGGGTAGCGCACGAAACACCCGAACACGGTTTCTCCCGCCTTGAGCCTGGCCTTGGTTGTGTTTTTTCGCACGGTGCACCTCTCACGTGACACGCCGGCCTCGATCGTCTTATGGTCTGTCCAAACCATTCTAACTCTGAGCGCTTCCCGCCGCGAGTCTGCCATACCGCTCATGCGATCGAGTTGCCCTCGCGCGACATGCTTGTATACTTGACCGACGCAGTTTCAAAGGAGAATCGTCATATGAAAGCAGTTCGCCTGGTCGAGGCACATCGCCCGCTTGAGATGCACGAGGTCCCGGTTCCCACGCTCGGAGATAACGATGTGCTGGTGCGTGTTCGCGCCGCCGGTATTTGCCACAGCGATGTCCACTATCGCGCGGCGACCGCGTCGGAGCCGCCGGTTCCCAAGACGCTGGGACACGAGATCGCGGGCGTTGTGGAGCAGATCGGCGGCGGTGTAACGTCGGTGTCGGTTGGGAGTCGTGTTTGTGTTCACTACGTCCTCAGCTGCGGCGAGTGCGTCTACTGCCGCGCGGGTGCCGAGCAGTTTTGCACGCAGGGCTCCATGATCGGACGCTTTGTCGACGGTGGCTATGCCGAGTATGTCGCGGTTCCCGAGCGCAATCTCGTGCTGCTGCCGGACGAGATCCCCTTTGAGCACGGCGCGATCCTGATGTGCTCCTCGGCGACGGCTTTCCACGCCTTGCGCAAGTCGCGGCTCAAAGGCGGTGAGACCGCCGCTATCTTCGGGATCGGCGGTTTGGGAGTGTCGGCCATTCAGCTGGCGTACGCCTTTGGCGCGCTGGATGTGTACGCCGTCGATATTAACCCGGACAAGCTCAAGCTGGCTGCCGGCTATGGGGCGATCCCGATCGATGCCCGAGCCGGTGATCCGGTCGCGGCGATTCGTGAGCTGACGCACGGGCAAGGCGTTGATGTAGCGCTGGAAGTCATCGGTCTGCCCCAGACGATGCGGCAAGCGGTGCAAGTGCTGGCGCCGCTGGGCCGCGCGGTGATCGCCGGCGTCAGCGGTCAGCCGCTGGAGCTGGACACCTATCGCGAGGTGCTGGGAAAAGAGGCCGAAGTGATCGGCACGATGGACCATCTACTGCATGAGCTGCCGCTGCTGCTGGAGCTGACGCGTCGTGGAAAGCTCAATTTGTCACAGGCCGTCACGCGTACCGTGCCGCTGGATGCCGACGCGATCAACCGGGTCATGGACGATCTTGAGCAGTTCGGGAGCGATGTACGGACCGTGATCGTTCCATGATCGTTCCGTGAGCGTGAGCGTGGGACGTTGGGCGACTCGGTGCCGCACTCGTGGTCGCCCGCGCCTGTTTCCAGCATCCATTCGGCCACATACAGACTGTACACCTGGCGTTGAGCTGCCAGCGCTTCGTTCGATATACTCCTCACATCGGGATCTTCGGTAAGGAACATCTATGTCTACATCGACCTATCTTGCCGCCTATCTTGCCGGCGAGCACGAACGTGTTGTTCAGGAGCTGCTGGCGTTCGGCCCGGCCATTCGGGAGGAGCCGATCGCCGGCGACGCGCAGGCTGTGGTGCGGGAGATGATGCGGCGCGCTCACCATAATATCGGCTTGATTGTAGAGCGGCTGCGCACGCTGGGCTACCGCTTTGTGAGCGATCTGCCGCGCAGGGAGTTCAACCCGGCTCAGATCGTCGAGCGCACGATCGTGCAAGCGCAGGAGCAGCTGGGCTTCCAGGTGCCGCCGGAGCTGAAAGCCCAGCTTGACCGGCTCGCGGCGCACGCGGCACAGCAGTATCCGCTGATCGTCGAAGATTTTAAGCAGCAAGCGGCACAGTGGCGGGCCGAGCAAGGGCTGCCGGACCCTGCGTCATCACCGCCGGTCGATCCGATTTGGCGGCAGCCTGATGCGGAGCTGAGCGCACAGGTCGCGGCGATCCAGGAGCGCTATGGGCCGTTGCCGCTGGTGCTGGAGGCATGGTTTGCGATCGTCGGGGAAGTCGATCTGCGCGGCATTCATCCGCAGCTGAGTCGCTATGTGGAGGATGAGTCAGAAGCCGAGCAAGGCCCGTTTGGCTGCCCGCTCTTTGTCGCCTGCTTCAGCTCGGCTGAGGAGTTGGCTGCTTTGGCTGAGGATGAGGAGACGCCGCCGGATCGCGTCGAGATCGCTCCCGACGAGTGCCACAAAAGCGGCTATAGCGGCGGTGCGGCGTTGGCGCTGCCCTTGCCGACGGCAGCGCTGGACGCTCGACTCATCTCCGACGATCAGTGGAACGGGATGTATTTTGTGGATTACCTGCGGCTAGCGTTCCGCTATGGCGGCTTTCCCGGCCTGCATGACGATGCCAGGGCGCGGGACGCCGCGCAGGCCGAGCTGGCGCTGCTCACCGAGGGCTTGCTGCCGCTCTGAAATCTCGGGAGCAGACGGAAGCGCGCTGCTTGTCTGGCTTGTGTCTGCTCCCACTTGGTCACGGTGAGGCGCCGCTAGCCCGACGTGTTGAGCACAATCGACAGCGTGTTGGAGCCGCTATTCGCCACCGCCAGATCGACATCGCCGTCCTGGTCCAGATCGCCGGCGATGAGCGCCCACGGCTCGTCGCCAACCGCCACCACGGAGGTTTCGGCGAACCGGCCGCGCCCGTCGTTGGTGACGATCGAGAGCGAGTGCGACTCTTCGTTGGCCGTGGCGAGATCCAGGTCGCCATCGGCGTCGAAGTCGCCGGCGGTGACCGCGTACGGCTCGTCGCCGACCTCCACCGTGTGGGTAACGCTGAACGAGGCGTCGCCCTGATTCGCCAGCAGCGAAAGACTGTTGTCGCCCTCATTGGCAACTGCCAGATCGAGATCGCGGTCCTGGTCGAAGTCACCCGCGATCATCGACCACGGCTCTTCGCCCACCTCG
>DASWTQ010000291.1:0-16375 GCA_036402055.1 Herpetosiphonaceae bacterium | reverse complement strand
TCTCAAGCCTGATGAGCGGCCAGTACGGCGTCAGCGATATTTGCATCAGCCTGCCGACGATCGTGGGCGCGGGCGGCGTAGAAGAAGTGCTCAATCTGTCGATGAGCGCCGAGGAAGAGGCGGCTTTCCAGCATTCGGCGGCCACGCTGGCCGAGCGCTACAAGCAGATCGCGAAGTAGTTTGGTGTCAAGCAACAGGCGATTCAGCACATAGTTGAATCGCCTGCTATGCGTACGGCTGGTGCTTACTCTGCCACCCGCAGCACGATCTTGCCGCGCGCGTGGCCGCTCTCGCTCAGCTCGTGGGCCTGGCGCGTCTCGCGCAAGGGCAGCACGGTCTCCACAATCGGCTTGATCTTGCCGTCGTCGATCAGCCCGGCGATCTCGGCGAGCCGGGGGCCGTTGGGATCGATAAAAACGTAGCCCTGGCGCACGCCATGTTGGTCTGCGGTCTCCTGCGATGGCGGCGAGATCACCGAGACCAGGATGCCGCCCGGCTTCAAGACCTGCCACGAGCGCTCCTGGGTTTCGCCGCCGATCGTATCAAAGACCACATCGACATCGCGCGCAACGTCCTCGAACTTCGTGCTGGTGTAGTCGACGAACTCGTCCACGCCGAGCTGCTGCAAAAAGTCGCGGTTGCGGCCCGAGGCGGTGCCGATCACGTGCGCGCCCTTCCACTTGGCCAGCTGCACCGCAACCGTTCCAACGCCGCCGGCGGCTGCGTGGATCAGCACTTTCTGGCCTGCTTCCAGCTGGCCGGAGTCGAAGAGCGAAGCCCAGGCAGTCAGCGCGGCCAGCGGTACGGCGGCGGCGTGAATGTGATCGATCGACCGGGGCTTGTGTGCCGCCTCGGATGCGCGCAGCACTATATACTCTGTGTACGCACCGCTGCGCGTCAGATCCGGCCGCGAGTAGATCTCGTCGCCGACCTTGAAATCGGTCACCGCCGAGCCAACCGCCTCGACCACGCCGGAGACATCCCAGCCCAGAATCAAGGGCAGCTCGTAGGGAATGAATTCCTGCAAGTAGCCCAGGCGCACCTTCCAATCGACCGGATTGATAGCGGCCGCGTGAACGCGAACCAGCAGCTCGTCGTCGGCCGGCGCGGGCTTCGGCGCGTCCTCATACACAAGCTGCTCCGGCCCGCCATAGGCATGAATGCGTACCGCTTTTATGGTTGCCATCGAAGCCTCCGTAATATAGGTTTACGTATCATGGTACAGCGCCGAGATTCAACGGCTGGCCGCGCTACGAATAATTAAGCGCAGATCACACAAATTTAAGTATAGATATGTGCAAACTATTGGCAAGGATTGTGCGTACCTGCTTAAGCTCAGTATAATACTTGCAGTGAGTGCTCCAAAACGAGGAGGTGTTGGATGCGACGTGTATTCTGGATGGGGATGAGCGCGCTGCTGGCGATTGCGATTGCGAGCGGCGGACTGTATGCGCGGGCGGAAACGTTTCCTGAGCTGATCGATCTGCCAAACGGCTGGCTGCCTGAAGGCATTGTCACCGGACGCGGACCAGTGATCTACTCCGGCTCGCGGGCCAATGGCGCGATCTATGCCGCCGATCTGCGCACCGGCGAGGGCAGCATCCTGGTTCCCGGCGTGGCTGGTCGAATAGCGGTCGGGCTGAGCTACGATCAGCGCACCAACTACATCTTTGCGGCGGGCGGCGCGAACGGCAACGCCTTTGTCTACGACGCGGACACCGGCGCGACTGTGGCGAGCTATCAGTTCGCGTCTGCCCCGACGTTTATCAACGACGTGATCGTTACTCGTGATGCGGCGTATTTCACCGACTCGCAGCGAGCCGTTCTGTACAAGGTATCGTTGGAGGAGAGGAACGGCCAGCCTTCGGATTCGTTTGAGACGATTCCGCTGAGCGGCGACTGGCAGCAGGTAGCCGGGTTTAACGCCAACGGCATCGAGGCGACGCGCAACGGTAAGGAGCTGATCGTCGTCAACTCGACGCTTGGAACTCTGTATCGGGTTGATCCCCGAACCGGTGTTGCAACGCTGATCGATCTGGGCGGCGCGTCTGTCAGCAACGGCGACGGCATCCTGCTGCAAGGCAAGACGCTCTACGTGGTGCGTAACCGGCTCAACCAGGTCGCCGTGATCAGGCTCAACTCGGATCTTGAGCGCGGCGAAGTCGTCGAGGTGATTACCAACCCGAACTTCGACGTTCCCACTACCATCGCGGCTTTCGGCGATCGGCTGTATGCGGTGAACGCACGCTTTACCACGCCGCCCACGCCGGAAACGACCTACAATATTGTGCAGTTCAGGAACTAATGCGGGTAGCGCACCTGTTTAGCCAAAGCAGCCTCGATCTCTCAGTGGGAGATCGAGGCTGCTTGCTTGTTTCTTAGTTCTTGGTGGTAGGCCCTCATCCCAACCCCTTTCCCCGAACCTCGATCGGCTTCGCCCTCGGTTGCGACAGGAGAGGGGCTTTTTGGTACTGCTTTGTTCCTTTGTTCCTTCGTTCCTTTGTTCCTTTGTTCCTTTGTTCCTTTGTTCTCTATTTATCTTTGAGCGCTGCCACGCCGGGAAGCTCCTTGCCCTCCAGCAACTCCAGCGACGCGCCGCCGCCCGTCGAGATATGCGACATCCGATCGGCCAGGTTCATCTGCTCGACAGCCGCCACGCTATCGCCGCCGCCGATGATCGTCGTGGCCTGGGAGTCGGCCATGGCCTGAGCGATCGCGCGGGTGCCCTCGGCGAACTTAGGCATCTCGAAAACGCCCATCGGGCCGTTCCAGATCACCGTTTTGGCGTCTTTGATCACCGCGCTGTACTGCTCCACACTCTGCGGCCCGATGTCCAGAATGCGCCAGCCATCGGGCACGGCGTCGGCGGCTACCACCTGCGTATTGGCATTGTTGTCGAAGGCATCGGCGACTAGCACGTCGACGGGCAGCATCAGCTTCACGTTGCGATCGGCCGCCTTCTGCAACAGATCCTTGGCCACATCCACGCTCTCCTGCTCCACCAGCGAGTCGCCGACCTTGTGGCCCTGCGCCAGCAAAAAGGTATTCGCCATGCCGCCGCCGATCAGCAGCGCATCGACCTTGCCGAGCAGATTTTCGATCACGCCGATCTTGTCGCTGATCTTGGCACCGCCGATCACGGTGACGAACGGACGCTTGGGATCTTCGATCGCGCCGCCGATGTACTCCAGCTCTTTTTCCAGCAGCAGACCGGCTACGGCGGGCAGGTGCTTGGCGACACCCTCGGTCGAGGCGTGGGCCCGGTGAGCCGCGCCGAACGCATCGTTGACATATACATCGCCGAGCTTCGCCAACTCCTGGGCCATGCTATCGTCGTTCTTTTCTTCGCGGGCATCAAAGCGCGTATTTTCGAGCAGCAGCACAGCGCCCGGCTGCAAGCTTTGCGCGGCCTGCTCCGCCTCCGCGCCGGTCGTCTCGCTAACTTTTTTGACCTCGCGGCCCAGCAGCTCGCCCAGACGCGTGGCAACCGGATCGAGACGCAGCTTGTCCACGACTTTGTTCTTGGGACGGCCCAGGTGCGACATCAGCACCACGCTGGCGCCGTGATCGAGGAGATATTGGATCGTCGGCACAGCTGCGGTGATGCGTGTATCGTCGGTGATCTGCTGCTGATCGTCGAGCGGCACGTTGAAATCGACTCGCACCAGCGCGCGCTTGCCCTGCCAGTCGATGTCGCGAATCGTCTGTTTCTTCACCGAATCCTCCTTGTTGCCCATCATTCTGCGCCATTATAGATCAACTGTCTTTCAGGATCGGTGCCTTAAACAGCACGACGAGTGAAGATCGCCTCACTCGCCGTGTACGCTTGACTCTTGAGCTGTTTCAGCCGCGAACTTCGGCTGCGCGCTCAGCCACGACATCCGCCAGCAGCGGATCGTGACCCAGATAATCGCCCATCAAAAACTCGACCTGTGGATACGTGGCCTGGGCCGCTTCCAGCAGCGTCGGCAGATCATCGGTGACATGGTTGCCGGTGTGCAGAAAATAGGGCACCGCCAGCACACGCTCGGCTCCCTGCGCCACGCAGCGCTCGATCGCCTCGGGAATCGACGGCTCGTTGATCTCCATAAAGCCGACCTCGACGATCGGATACACGCCGCGCTCACGGATCACGTTCACAACCGCAAACATATCGTTGTTGGCGATCGGACGCGGCGAGCCATGGACCATCACCAGCAGCGCTGTTTTCATCAAGCCACCTCCACAGCATGTGTCGCGGGGCAATCTTGCGTTCCGTACAGCGGGCAGCGGGGATTCGCCCGGCAAAAGGCCGCCACCTGCGCCTTGGTGTCGCGCCACTCCGAGGGCGGACGCGCCCGATCGGCGCAGGCCAGCAGCGCGTCGGCCAGCAGCGGATGGAATCGGATCGCATCTGCGACCTGCACCGCGACGCCGGGAAACTCGGCCTGCGCCCTGGCGATCACATCCGGCAGATCTTCTTTGACGAACTTTCCCGCCACCAGAAAATAGGGCACGACCGTGATATGCGTGGCGCCCTGCTCTACGCAGCGACGAAAAGTATCGATAAAGCGCGGCTCGCTGTAGTTGAGATAGCCGACCTCGGCGATCGGCGCGACGCCACGCTCACGCAGCCGCACCGCCAGCTCGGCCAGGTTCTGGCCGGCGCCGCACAGGACGCTGCCGTGACTGAAAAGAATAATTGCATCGCTCATGGGATTCATTATACCCATGAAAAAGAACCCAGAACCGGCCATCACCCCCGTCGCTAACGCGACTTCCCCTCTTCCATTACGATAGGAGAGGGGAAGTTTGGTACTTTTTGTTCTTTTGTTCCTTTGTTCCTTTGTTCTTTGTTCTTCTACGCCTGTAGCTTGCGAATGATCGCGTCGGCGAACTCCGCCGTACCGACGGCTGTCGGATCGTTGCGATTGGGCTTCATGTCGTAGGTCACATCCTTGCCCTCGCTGATCACGTCCTCGACAGCCTGCTCCAGCCGATCGGCGGCGTCACGCTCGCCCAGGTAGCGCAGCATCAGCATGCCCGACAGAATCAGCGCGGTCGGATTGACCTTGTTCTGGCCTTTGTACTTGGGAGCCGAGCCGTGCGTCGCCTCGAAGAGCGCGGTGTCCACGCCGATATTCGCGCCGGGAGCCACGCCCAGGCCACCAACCAGGCCGGCGCACAGATCCGAGAGAATGTCGCCGTAGAGATTTTCCATCACCAGCACATCGTAGTTCTCGGGCTTCTGCACCAGCTGCATACACATCGCATCGACCAGCCACTCGTCGTACTCGACGCGGCCCTCGTACTCCTTGGCTACCTCACGCGCCACCTCGTAGAACAGGCCATCGGTATACTTCATGATGTTGGCCTTGGCGACGGCCGTAACTTTGCGCCGGTTGTTCTCAACCGCGTAGTCAAACGCCGCCTTGACGATCCGGTACGTTCCAGTGCGCGAGATCGGCTTGATCGAGATCGCGGCGTCGTCGCGAATCTTGCCTGGAGCCATGCCGATGATCTGCTTGGCCTCGTCGCTGCCGACCGCATACTCGACGCCGGCGTACAGATCCTCGGTATTCTCACGCACGATCACCACGTCGACGTTGTCGAAACGCGAGCGCACGCCTTTGTAGAGCTTGCACGGACGAATACAGGCGTAAAGATCCAGCTCTTTGCGCAATGCCACGTTAACCGAGCGAAAGCCTGTGCCGATCGGCGTTGTGATCGGGCCTTTCAGCGCGACCTTGTTGCGGCGAATGCTTTCGAGGACATTCGGCGGCAGCGGCGTGCCCGCAGTCTCCATAATATCCACGCCGGCCTCGACCACATCCCAGTTGAACGCCACGCCCGTCGCCTCCAGCACCCGTCGCGTCGCCTCGACAAGCTCGGGCCCCGTTCCATCACCACGGATCAATGTTACATCGTATGCCATTGGTTGCCTCCTGGTGCCGATCGCCGGCACGATGCTGCTTTGCTATCCCGGTCATTCTACCCGCGCTAGCACCGCTGATGCAAATGCGGCGCTCCTGAGCGCCTCTCCAAACCGCCAGACCGTCTGTTTAAGCCATCTGCCCTTGACGCCGGCAATTGAACCGTTCCCCGCTCCCGGTTGTATATACCACCAGAGAAACAGATTGCAGCGACACTGAAAGGACACGCGATGCAGCGGATGACGGCCACAGCCCTCGATCAGCCACGCCCGGCCTACCGGCTTCTGGTCTGGCTGATCGAGGGCTGTGCGCAGATACCGCGCTGTCAGGGAACCGCGCTGCGCTTCTTCGACACACGCTTGCTCGCCGGCTGCACGCGCTGCGGTCAAGGGAAGGAGCGGCTGGCCCACCAGATCGGCAGCCTGCTTTGTCGCCGCTGTGCCCGCATCCAGCTGTGGCATCATCTTGTCGCCGAGCATGGAGGCTGACGCTCAGCCGGTGGCCGGCACGAAGCGATTGGCAAAACCCGGATCTAAAAAAAGCGCGTTGTAGAGGCTTCTGAAGAGAAATCTGAGGCAGCTTCTGAGGACTGTGTAAGCAGCGCCCGCTGCTAGTCGCCGGCCAGCGTTGTGTGCAGCCACTCGATATATGCGGAGTAGCTCTCGGCCAGCTCAAGATTCGCGATCACCGGTTTGGAGGCTGGATGCAGCTCCAGGATAACCGTATATAGCTCCTCGACAAGATCGTCGGCCGTCGTAATCAATAGCGTCACTTCATCACCCGACAGCTGGCCCGGCTCCCAGCCGACCATACCCCACATGCCCGGAAGAATATCGACACAGGCCGCACAGCGCTGCTCCAAAACTTCACGCGCGATCTGCGGGGCGACAGCTTGTGGACACATGCACACAGCTAGAATAATATTCACAACACGCTCCTGCACCACGCATCGACCGCCTCAGCGCAGCGCTGCTGATCACTCCTGATCCTGGAGATTGGCTTCGATCCAGCGCATGTACGGATCGTTGGCCTCGAAGATCGTCAGCGACACGATGGCCGGCATATCGGGCGCCGTCAGACTCACCAGCTCCTCAGTTAAAGCCTGCAAGCGCTCGGGCAGCGTTTGCATCAGCAGCAGGGTATCGCGCTGAGAGCGGATCTGATCCGCATCTCGATACATGCGCTGCACGCCCGGCACCGCATTGACTGATGCAACCAGGCGTTTCTCAATCACCTGACGCGCGATCGCTTCGGCGGAGTCGGGATTACAGTTGCAGAGTACGAAACGCATAGCTTTCTCCTGTGTAGCAGCACCGCCGATCAGCGCTGGTCTCTGCCCCAGTCATGCCGCAGTTGACTCGCCAGCACATGCTCGGCCAGCTCGCGCACCGAAGGATCGTCATCGCTCGCCTGAAGCCGCTCCAGCGATGCCTGAAACTCCGGCCAGTGTGCATAGGTTGTCGCAAAGATCGCAGCCCGCCGCATGTCGACCTCAGGATCTCGCATCGCACGCTGTAAGCAGTCGAAGATCTCCTGATCAAACTCGTGCGGCGCAATACCCGCAACCCTATGAATCGCCAGCACGCGCCGGTTTAGCTCGCGGCTTGTCTCCACCAGCTCAAGCACATCTGCACGGCTGTAGACCTCAAGACCGGACTGAATCTGATCGATCACAGGCTGCGGCTGGTCGCCCGCAACGACAAAATAGCGGATATTGAGGATGAAATCCTCGATATAGTAGACGCTGGTCTGATGATCCGGCACTGTCCAGATCTTCTGGTATGGCTGCTGCTCCGTAGGGCCTAGCTCTTCCACAAAATGCCAGCCCTGACGCGCCGCGAATGCTGTAATATCTTCTTCTTCTGCTGACGGCTTAATCACAATCCGCACGTCACGCATGAGCTATTCCCTTCCCGTAAAGCCTTGCCTGATGATGACCCTCAGGTAATCGCGCAGTTCTTTTCTGATGAACTGTTCCAGCTGCTGGGCATTCCTGAACATCGGCTTGTCGATCTGCATCTTAGAGCTGAGGTATTGTATCATCACATTCAACTCAGCCTCTTGCATCTGGCGGACACGCTCCGGCACAGCTCGGGTACTGTATGTTTTCTCAGGGTTCAGACCAACACTCTCGGTGATCGCGTTCGACGTGCGCACCGCGCCGGCTGGAGCCATGGGGTTCATATCCCTGAGCCCTTGCGCCGCCGTGATATGACCGCTGCTCATCAAATCCAGCAGGAGCTGGCCGTTGACGACATGCCCAGGATTGCGGCCCATCTCCGTCGTCATCAGCCGCCCTAGCGATCCTATCCTGTCTCTATGCGCTAGCAGGTTCGGATCAAGATGCCCGGTCTGCTGGAACCTGAGGATAGCTTTCGCGATTTCCGTGTCTGGATATTGGCTAGACTGCTTGACGGTCTGCCACAAAGCCACAACATCATCGTAGGTGCCACCGCCGCCGATGCCGCCGACATGCACATGGCCGGGCAGACTGCTATAGCTTTGTCGCTCCGAGACCTGAGCGCCTGAGATGTTGAGGTGCTCCGTTTGGCCCCGCGTGCGAATTCTGCCTTCACGGATTGCATCGTCGGTGCGCGGCGTGTACATGTTGTGGGTCTCGGTCGCCATCGCCATAAATCGATAGCCGGAGCCGTGTTCAATTGGATTGCTCGCATCACGGCCTCGCTGGCGTGCACGCTGCTGCATGATCCCCTCGAAATGCTCTTGAGCCTCCTTGGAGTTCAGCAGCTCCCGGCCAACCTCGCGGATCGTACGCAGCACATGCGGGCCATGCGCCTCGACAATATCCCTGACAACATCTTTACTCGGATTCACCGTCGCGATCACGCGAACATTATCGCCGCTGCCCTGGGTTTCGAGCCGCGTCAAGCGATACTGAATCTTCCAGGCCGCGAGCCGGGCGCGGAAGAGCAGGCCGGATGTGCCACGGCTCAACAGGCCGAGCACCTTGGGCGTCAGCTCACGGACGGCGCGATCCAGGCGCTCCTGCTTCGCGCGCATATCATCCTGCTTACGCTCCGGTGTTCGCCGGCGATCGAAGCGATTCCTGACCTTCGACATCGCGTTGCCGATGCGTTTGCCGACCTTGCCCAGCGTTCTGGTCAGGCCACGCCCGATCTTTTGCGCCAGCGCGCGGATCTTGCTGGTGACACCGCCGGTTTTGCCGCGAATGCGTTGCAGCAGCCAGTTCGAGACGAAATCGATCACCGCGACCGCAGCAGCGGCCAGCGCTCCCGCAAAGGCCGGCCCCGCGTTGCCGCTCTTGACGGCCTTCAAGAACTTGACGAACTGATCGATCGCCTGGATGATCGAGCTGATCGAGCCCCAGGCCGCCTGCAGCCCTTCGATGATCAGCTTAACAGTTCCCGCTGCCGGGACGATCATCGAGATCAGCTTCTCGATCAGCAGATCGCGCAAGATCGCAGGGATCATCTCCTGGAGCGCCTGCCAGACCATCGAGACGATCTGCGCCATGGTGATGCCGCCCTTCTTGAGCAGCGTCCATACCGCCTGTCCTAGACCCAGCACCTGCTCGACTTTATTCTGGAACCAGGTTTTGACCTGGGTCTGGAACGCGTTCCACAGATGATTCTTGACGCCATCGGTTGCGCCCTTGCCGAGGTTACTCAACCACTGGCCTGGATTGGGTACGATGTCGCCGATGATCGCCGCGAAGGCACCAAGCGCGCTGATGAAGGCTTTGGCCGTCTTGATCGCGTTGTCCACAACGCTCTTGACGCCGTCCACAACCGCCATCAGACCTTTTTCAAGCAGGTTGAGCGCGCTATCGATGGTCTTGGCGATCCTGTCCAGGGCCTTCTTGACGTTATCTTTGAGCTTATCCGCCAGCGCATTGACCGCCTGCTCAGCCTTTTGCACCGCGCTCTTGATCGCATTGCGGAACTTATCGCGCAGAGCCGGGAAGCCTGCCAGCACACGGTCGCCGATAGCGATCAGCGTATCGCCCACCTTGCGAATCACCGCGACCACCGCCTGCCGCGCTTTTTCAATCACTGCGACGGCAAGCTGCTTGGCTTTTTCGATAACACTGCGGACCAGCGCGCGCGCCTTATCAATCGCGGCCTTGATCGCCTGCTTGATGCCGTCGAAGAAGCCTTTGGCCTTATCTGCGAGCCAGCCGAAGAAGCCGCCGGAGTTCGCCTCGCTCTTGCCGCGCTCCTGCTCTTGCTTGGCCTCGGCCTCACCCTGACGCTGCGCTTCCGCAGCCTCGGCATTGCCCTGCTCGATATGCTGAGCCGCCTCTTGATCCGCCTGAGCCTGCTCCTGCTGAATCGTTTGCAGCCCTTCGGCCTTGGCCTTTGTCGACTCGGCCTGGGCATCGGTGACGAGCTTGGTCTGCTCCTGGTTCCAGTGCGAGCGCTGCTGCTGAACTTCACTCAGCGCCTTTGTGCGCTCGGTCGTCTGGGCTGAGCTATTATCGACGATAAGCTGGTCGATCTCCTGGCTGGACTTCGCGCGCTCCGACGTAACCTTGGTGGCGTGCTCCTGCTGCTTGGCATTAATATCGCCCTGAGCTTTAGCAACCGCCGACTGGATCGCGGGGCCGCTCTGCTCCTGAGCGATCGCCGACACGGCAAGTCCTTGACCGTCCATGTCGGCCGCCGCACCGACTGCCGCATGAGCTTTGCCGGCCGCACCTGCGCCTGCGCCGCCAGGAACATCGGCTTTGAGCATCTCGGCCGGCACGACCGGGAAAATGTCGTTCTCGCCCATGGGCTGAGCAGCGTCGGCCTTGCCTTCGCCATGGGTTTTCTGGACGCTGGACAGCAGCTTGGCCTGTTGCTCTTCGGTTTTGTTCGGATCTGCATTGCCAGTCAGCTCGACGGTCGGCGCAGGGCCGGCTTTGAGCGCCATGCCTGGGTCGGTCGTGGGAATATTGCTGATCGACGACGGCAGATCTTTGGTCTCGACAGGCGGTGCCGCGCGCTGCGCAGGATTGGGCGGAGCTGCCGGCAGCGGCTTCGGCTTCGCGACCGGCGTTGCCTTGCCCTCGGACGCACGCTCGACTTTCGCATCACCTTTGGGGCCGGGCAGATCGGGCCGTGTGGCGGGAGCGCCATGCTGGGCAGGCGAGCCTGAAGGTCGCTGCATCTGCGGTGGCTGGGCCGCAAGCTGGGCTTGTTCTTTATCGACAAAGTTTGCAGCTGAAGCGGAAACACCACCCAGGGCTTCATGCAATTGCAGCGGCGGCAGGCCCTGCAACGCGCCCATGGCCTGGGCTGGCGGTGCGGCGGCAACATTGGGGGTGGGCGGCACAGGCTTGTTGGCGATCGCGGAACCACCGCCGCCACCGCCGCCACCACCACCAGCGCCACCTACACTCTCACCAACCGAATCTAAGGCGGCGCTGTAATCTTCCTGTGGCGGCGACTCGACCTGCTGGGATAGCGCCGCGACTTCTTCCAAAGCCGGATCTTCAGCTCCAGCAGGCGACCCTTCCGCCTCTCCACCTGCCATTGCGGGAGCTTCAGGCGCTGCAGCCTGCGCCGAAGCAGCCTCTGCTTCGGTTGGAGCCGCTGTAGCTGCTTGCGTGGCCGCGCCGGTAGCTGTCGCGCCGGTCGCCAATGCAGCAGCCGCTTTGATCACGGGCGAGGGCTTAGCAGCAGATTTCGCTTTGGAGACTGCACCACCCAAAGCGGCGCCGGCGGCTTGCTTGATGCTCGCCACGGGAGATGCAGGAAGCGCGTTGGGCGCCGGCTTGTCCTGGCCAGCACCTTGTTCAGGCTGATCTTTGGCCCGAGCCAGCTGAGATGACTCGTTCGCTCGTTCGGCTGTTGACCCTGACTGAGGCTTTTGTTTGGGCTGTGCTTGCTCGCCGTGATCCTGCTCAGCCGGGGAAGTGGGCGCTTTGACGGCATCTTCACGCTGCTGGGGAGCAGCTTCTTGCTTATCTACAAGATCGCCGCCGCGAGTCTGGAGCGCAGACTCAGCTTGCTTCCGAATCGAGCGCTTCTTCTTATCGAGCATCTGCTGCACAGCCTGATTGCCGACGCGGCGCTGTAGGGCCAGCATGTTGCTGCTCCGCATAACCGGGGGAGGAGTCGCAGAGGTTGGGCTATGCAGGGGAGAAGCTTCAGCTTGCGAGGTGTCCAACTCACCGCTCTGAGAAATTGGCGATGCGGCTAGTGGCTTCGGAGTTGGGGCTTTATTTACCTTATCAGCCGTCTTGGACACTCAACACTCCAGTACTCGGGCAACCAGCGCAGGTCTTGCAACAGCAATATGTGCCGTCGATCTACGCTTCGCGCTCACGAGTGAGTTTGAGCCAGCTACGAGCACATTATACACTAGCCCAGCTATAGCCGCATCAAGGCGTTGCTTGCTAAGCAGCATAGTAACAGGCGATGGAGGGTAATAGACTGTTGCCAGTCTCGCATAGCGTCCAGATCCGGTACAGGGGTCCAAAAGTATGGCACGACGTATTCGCCCGAACCAGATAGACCACTTACGCAAGTACTATGATCGCTCTGTCATGTAAAACGCTACTCAACGGACAGATAAAGGCGAAGAGTCGATGGTTTCGCTGGTGTAGGAGCTAGGAGTTGGATGGTGGGAACCGGTGTCGCCTGTATGGCGAAGGACGGCATGGCTGCCGCCCTTCCCTAAGGTTTGCTGGCCTGGTTTGATAGTGATTATTTCCGCTCGGGCTCATAGATGAGTGCCACCACACCTGAGCTGAATGAGCGTGTCTCCAGAAGCTTCAACGTCGCAGGAATACCCTCTTGAAACAGGCGCTGGCCCTCGCCCAACACCACTGGATAGACCAGCAGATGTAGGCGATCGACAAGATTGTGCTGTAGCAACCATTGCGCCAGCACCGCGCTGCCGTGGACGGTGATGTCCTTACCATCCTGCTGCTTGAGCCTGGCGATTTCTTCCTCGACATTGTCTTTGATCAGCGTTGAGTTATTCCACTCCGCGCTGTCCAGCGTCGTCGACACCACGTATTTGCGCACGTTATTGAAGTAAGCTGCTCCCTCATCCTGGCTCTGTGGCCAGGCGGCTGCAAATCCCTGGTAGGTCACGCGTCCCAGCAGCAGCGCATCGCTGGCGTTGGTTTCTTCGCCCTTGAAGGCGGCGATCTCGTCATTCCAGTAGGGGAACGTCCAGCCAGGATTTTCTATGACGCCATCCAGTGATATGAATTCAGTGACGACCAGGTTCCGCATGGTATGCTCCTTTTGCCGTTCGCTGTCGATATACCAATCATAGCATAGCAGAAGGACAGACTCTTGGAAAAAAACGCAAGCTACGTCGTCGTACTCTTCTGAACGAGCTGGACGGGAGTTTTTCCGATGAAGCGTCTCAGCGAATTGGTCAGATGCGCCTGATCGAAATAGCCGAGGTCAAAGGCTGTGTCTAAAATCGATCTTCCTTGCTCAAGCAGCGTAACAGCCTGGCCAGCGCGCTCGATCTGCTGAATCGTCTTGTGCGCTAATCCGGTTGCCTGCACGAAGCGGTACTGGAGCGAGCGTATCGATATGTCGGGCGGGCGTCCTTGGAGCGCCGCCTCGACCACTGGATCGCGCACGAGTAGCCCCTGACGAATAAGCCGGCTGACGAATACATCGGCATTTTCGAAGGTTGGACGTTCCCACACCCGGCCATGCAGCCAGAAGGAATTGCGCGACGCTTGAGGAAGGATCGCATCCTGGCGATCCAAAAGGGCTTTTAGCGGGAGATGTGGCATGAAGGTGCCCAGCTTAAAGGTAATGCCAAAGAACTCGGCATCGGCGGGGAAATCAGCCTGTGAAGCTTTGGTCTCTGGGCCTCGCGCGGCGATCAGCGTCTCGCCGTCGAACGTCGCAACCACCAGCTCCCAGTTGCTGGTGGCCGCTGACATAAACGTACCTGCGCCTTCACTGGTGGTGCGCCAGATCCTCTCGACATACGACGCGGGTACCGACCTGGTATCAAATACAAACTCCATGCTGGCTCCCGTAGCAATGCTCTTGCAGCTTCTGCGCTACGCCTTTACTTGCCCTCAACCTCAGTCCAGAGCGATCTCGACGATGATCAAGTATAGCGCATAGCTCAAGAAAAGCGCACAAACATTCTATCACGTTGCCAGCTCGGCAACCTGAAGTGCGCGGCTCAGCTTAGAATGGTCAGGATACGGGAGTCAAGCAACTTTATTCGGTCGCAGGCTGGAGATCCAACAATTGAGTATCTGATGAGCCACGTATCTGTTGCACCCGCCACCAACAACTCGTCAGAACAGCGTAGTAGCCCCAGACCCACCACACGGAAAATGGCGGCAGCGTCGTGTAGGCGCCAGGCACCTGAGCCAGCCATTGTGCCGCGCCCAGCAGCCAGGCTAGAAATGGCCAGGTTAATAACGCCAGCACCTGGCCGGCTGGTAGCCAGATCATGCCTACTACCGTCGCGATCGAACCGGTGAGCATCGCCCAGGGTACTGCCGGCAGCATCACAATGTTGGCCAGCGGCGCGATCAGCGAGAGCCGCCCAAAATGATACAGCAGAATCGGGAGTGAAAGCAACGACGCGGCTAAGGTCGCGGTGAGCGGCTCGACCGCCCAGCGCAGGAGCGGCGAACGCAAGGGGCCACGCTTCGTCAAGAGCTGCTCGATTGGGCGAGCGAAGGCGAAGAGACCGGCGGTGCGGTGATGAAGACCAAAAAACGTTAGATTATTGCGAGAAGCAACCTAAGCTAAGAGGATGAGGATAATATTATTACTTGGTAACAGTTCTGATTCAAACAATTATCTCGCAATACTAATGCATTTTTGAGTGCTGCAAGAACGAAAATCTGGGATGAGGTAACTGCAAGAGCATCAGGGCAAGATCTTCCAAGTCGTTCAAGTTCGGGAGGAATGCTTAGAGAAGATATAAGACCTAACTTCCCAGTAAGTTAGTTTGACGCATTGTAGCAGTTACCTTTGTTCTTCAAGAGTGCTCTATCAAAGCTGACGCATAGCCTCGATGAATTTATTCCATACAGTTTGCGCCTCATTTCTGTTAATACCATACACTACCATTAGATCCTTTACAGCAGCAGGATCATGCAATAGTTCTTCCAACGATTTATCAGAGACTACGCCCTCTGACTGCGAAGCAGCTACTCGTTGAGGCGCAGATCCTCGTAGAAGCCCGTTAGCCCAAGGATTATTGTCTTCTTTAAACGTATCAGACATAGTAGCCCCCATTTCGTCTGTTTAGATTATTCTACTACGGGCCTTTTGGCATAGCAAGAGACCTTAGACACCTTCACTCTCTAGCGCTTGCCCTTTAACATCCTTGACAATCTCGTCCAAATTTTTCTTTACTTGCTCTGGTGAACGACCAACGCGCTGAGCGAGTCTATTAATTCGTAATGTCATTCTTGCCCGCTCTAATAGCTTTGGCTCAAGTGATAACACCCCAAGTGAAATGAGAGACTCTACTTCGTAGAGTGTACGTTCCCTATCCAGCATGGCTGCTACATTGACGACAAATTCTAGATCGATCAGTGCTATGGCTCTAAGTGCAACATCAAGTTTTTTACCTTGTGAAATACTGAGAAGCTCTTCGGAGCCTGAAGTACTTGGTATAGGTGGTGCTCCCGAAGGGGCGGTATCCTGTTTCTCTTCTGAGAAGAGAAATTGCACAAGGTTATGAGTAAGCTGAATTCGTTCGATAGCTCGTTGTTCACGATTCCTAGCCTGTTCGATAGCTTGTTGTCTCTTGTTGTACGTGTATGTCGCATATGCGGCAAAACCAGTTATTAAACCTGTTGTTAATGCTGAAAGACCGGTTATTGAACCCGTTGCTAATGCTGAAAAAATCCCTGATACTGCACTCAACCTGTCCCAGATATCTTTCGGCTTTGGTTTTTCTATCTGTCCCTCCAATTTGCTTATTCGTTGTTCCAACGAAAAGGTAGGGGTTGGTAGAGGAGTAGCAGTAGGCGAAGGGCTTAGGGTTGCTGTCGGTGAAGGCAGAGGAGTAGCAGTGGGTATGGTTTGTGCTCTACCAATATGAACTCTTCCTCCCACGACAATAAGCAAGATTATAACCACTAGAACAATAGTTTCTCGGAATACACTCATGCTCTGTTTACCTACCACCATATTTATACACTCCTAACTGTACATTTAGCACCACAACTAGTCTGTATATATGAATTTGCAAGTACAGGGATTAGCAGCATCCCTAGGATCGTGCTGATCAAGACTTAGAAGCTATCAGGGCAATAACCTACATATCATCAAGAGCTACTCAATTGGACACACAAACGTGAACAGACCAGTGGTTGCGAGGCTAGAAGACCTGAGCGATAGGGCGAAGAAGATCAGGTATTATGGTTAGGATAAGGATAATTGTATCTAAGTTTGTACTAGCGCTACTAAACTGGGAGAGGGGCCAGGTTTATTAGGCTAGGCTTCCCTAGCGGTAAATCAAGTGTAGGGGTAGGTAAATTA
>DASWTQ010000290.1:0-9591 GCA_036402055.1 Herpetosiphonaceae bacterium | reverse complement strand
GGCGCTGACACGCATCGATCTTCAGCACATTGCGTCGGCGGATCGTGATGCCGCGCTGATTCAACAGGCGCAGCAGCAGCTCGCGGCGCCCTTCGATCTAGTGCAGGGGCCGCTCTTCCGCGCAACGCTCTTCCGCCTTGGTGACGACTCGCATCTGCTGCTAATGACCATGCAGCATATCGTCTCCGATGGCTGGAGTTGGGGCGTGCTCTGCCGCGAGCTGAGCGCCTACTACGAGGGAGCGATCGCGGGAACACCGGCGATCTTGCCCGACCTGCCGATCCAGTACGCCGACTATGCCGTCTGGCAGCGCGAGTATCTTCAGGGCAGCGTGCGCGATGCGCAGCTCGACTACTGGCGGCAGCAGCTAGCCGATCTGCCGGTGCTGGAACTGCCGACCGATCATCCGCGTCCGGCGGTCATTTCACCGGCCGGCGACAGTCTGTTCTTCCAGCTCCCCGCCGATCTGACCGCCGCGCTGAGCGCCTTCACGCAGCGCGAAGGCGTGACGCTGTTTATGACCGGTCTGGCTACTTTGCAGGTGCTGCTGGCGCGCTACAGCCGACAGACCGATCTCGCGGTGGGCACGCCGATCGCCAATCGCACGCGGCACGAGACTGAAGAGCTGATCGGCTGCTTTGTGAACACGCTGGTGCTGCGATCGCGGCTATCGCTGCGTGGGAGCGTCCGCGATCTGCTGCAACATGTGCGGTCAGTCGCGCTGGAAGCCTACGCCCATCAGGACGTGCCGTTCGAGGAGGTTGTGGATGCCTTACAGCCGGAGCGCGACCTGAGCCGCACGCCGCTCTTCCAGGTCATGTTTGTGCTTCAGAACGCGCCGCTGGCTCCGCTCACATTGCCTGACGTGGCGATCGAGCGCTTCCAGCTGCCCAGCACAACCAGCAAGTTCGATCTGACGCTGACCCTGGAAGAAACGCCCGACGGCATCAGCGGCAATGTCGAGTTTAGCACCGCGCTCTTCGAGCGGCCGACGATCGAGCGGCTGGTGGCGCACTTCCAAACGCTGCTCGCCGGGATCGTCAGCGATCCGGATCAGCCGATTGGCCTTCTGCCGCTGTTGTCGGAGGCTGAGCGGCATCATCTGCTGGTGACCTGCCAGCCGGATGCGGTAGCGACACCCGTTACACAATGCCTGCATCAGATCTTTGAGGCGCAGGCCGCGCGAACACCGCAGTTCATTGCCGTCAGCCACGACCAGGAGCACCTGACGTACGGGGATCTCGACGCGCGCGCAAACCAGCTGGCGCGCTATCTCCAGCGGTTGGGCGTGCGAGCCGAGACACGCGTGGGCCTGTACCTCCACCGCTCGCTGGATCTCATGGTCGGTATGCTGGCCATTCTCAAAGCCGGCGCCGCCTACGTTCCGATCGATCCCACCTATCCCGTTGAGCGGGTCGCGTTTATGGTTGCGGACATGCAAGCGCCGGTGATTGTGACTCACGAACAGCTGGCGGCGAAGCTGTATGCAGAGCACGCCGATCATCAGGCGACGACGATCTGCCTGGATCGCGATCGTGAGCGGATTGGGCAAGAATCCACGGAGCGGGTTTCTGCACCGGTGACACCGGATCAGCTGGCGTATATCATCTACACCTCGGGCTCGACCGGCCGCCCCAAAGGTACCCTGATCAGCCATGCGATGGTCGTCCGCCTCTTTAGCAGCACCCAGCCCTGGTTCCACTTCGATACGGGCGATGTGTGGACGCTCTTCCATTCCGCCGCCTTCGATTTCTCGGTCTGGGAGATCTGGGGCGCGCTGCTGCACGGCGGACGGCTCGTGATCGTGCCGTATCTCACCAGCCGTGATCCTGAGGCGTTCTACGATCTGTTGCGCTCGGAGCAGGTGACCGTGCTCAACCAAACGCCGTCGGCGTTCCGCCAGTTGATCGCCGTCGACCGCCAGCGTGGCAGCACCGCGTCGGATCTGGCGCTACGTTATGTCATCTTTGGCGGCGAGGCGCTGGATCTTCAGTCGCTGCGGCCCTGGTTCGAACACCACGGCGATCAGCGGCCCCAGCTGGTCAATATGTACGGCATCACCGAGACGACCGTGCATGTTACGTACCGGCCACTGACGCTGGCCGATCTGAGCGACCACTCCCGCAGTGTGATCGGTGGTCCGATCCCCGATCTGCGGCTCTACGTCTGCGATCCGTTTGGGCAGCTGGCGCCGACCGGCGCTCCCGGCGAGCTGTATGTTGGCGGCGCTGGTGTCGCGCGTGGCTATCTCAATCGCCCGGCGTTGACGGCGGAGCGCTTTGTTCCCGATCCGTTCGCCCAATCACCTGAGCAGGCGGGCGCGCGGCTGTATCGCTCCGGCGATCTGGCTCGGTACTTGCCCAACGGCGACATCGAATACCTGGGCCGGATCGATCAGCAGGTCAAGCTGCGCGGCTTCCGCATCGAGCTGGGCGAGATCGAGGCCGCCCTGAAGCAGCATCCTGCTGTGCGCGAGGCGGTGGTACTCGTCCGCGACGACCGGCTGGTGGCGTACGTCGTACAAGAACAAAGGAACAAAGAAACAAGGGAACAAGAGAACCTGGAACCAAGAACCAAGAATCAAGAGGTTGAGCCAGAGATTCCCCCTCGCCTGTCGCCGACGAGGCGGAAGCCCGCCGAGGAGTGGGGAAGAGGGGCCGGGGGTGAGGGCCTGGTTCCTAACCTGCGTCAGCATCTCGGCCAGCGCCTGCCCGAGTATATGATCCCGGCGGTTTTTGTCCCGCTCAAAGAGCTGCCGCTCACCACCAACGGCAAGCTTGACCGTAAGGCGCTGCCGGTGCCGGATCTGACCAGCATTGAGCGCCAGGATACGCTCGTCGCACCGCGCACGCCCGCCGAGGAGGTTGTGGCGCAGATCTGGTCGCGCTTGCTGCGGATCGAGCAGATCAGCGTCCACGACAACTTCTTTGAGCTAGGAGGAAACTCGCTGCTGGCCACACAGGTGATCGTGCGCCTGCATGAGATCTTCCCGATCAATGTTTCCGTGCGCAGCATGTTTGATCGACCAACCGTCGCCGGGCTGGTTGAGGCGCTGGTGGCGCTCTGGGGCCAGGCCGATGCGCTCGACGCGCTCGACGAGATTGCGACGATTTATCAGCAGATGGAAAGCCTTTCCGAGGAGGAGGTCAGAGCGCTGCTGATGGCTCAGGACTAACACCTGATTTCTGTCGGACCAGCCGGCCCACAGCACGATCAATTTCGTAACCTCAGAAGAGCTATTGGCGCAATTTGCCGATAGCTCTTCCTTTTTTTATGCTCAGCTGAGCAAGATCACCACGGCGAGGAGCAAAAATATGATGCTGTTCCGCTGGAAGTTCCTGCTTAAGTCGTAGCCTGAGCACTTGATCATGACGTTACGTCATGCTGTAACTTTTATTGCCAGAGGCTAGATTACGCTACTTCCTATCACGAAGCTCGGATCGTTCACTATCCAACAAGGAGTACAGACCATGCAACCGGATCAGACTGACGTGATAAAAAACTACCGGCCACTGGCTGAGCTAGTACCGGCGCACTGGCAGACCGGCTCGATCGAAGCTGAAGACGGCGCGCAGATTCATTACACGCGGACCGGCGGTACAAAGCCGGCGTTGCTGCTGCTGCACGGCATTCAAGGCAACGGCCTGATGTGGCTGCGCACCGCTCAGGCACTTGAAGCGACCTATGATGTGGTAATGCCGGACTTTCGCGGTCATGGTCAGTCCAGCCGCATCGAGACAAGCTGGTCGGCCGGGCTGCTGGTAGAAGATACACTGGCGTTGATGCGCGGGCTCGACCTGGAACGGCCTTATATCGTCGGGCACTCGCTGGGAGCAGACATCGCCGGGCGGCTCGCGGCGATCGCTCCGGCTCGCGCGGTCGTGCTTGTCGATCCAGCGCTCCGCAACATTGCCGCCGCGCTGGCGCTCGATCCCGATAATCCACCGCCCTGGATGCACGCAGTCATCGAGATCTTGCAGTCGCTGAGAGAGCAGCCACATGCGGAGCGCCTACAGAGCGGACGCCGGCTGCTGCCGCCGGGAGCGCCCGTATGGAGCGAGGCGGATTATGTAAGCTTTATCGAGGCTCAGGCGCAGTTCGACCCGGCGATCTTCCGCTACACAAGCACGATGGATTATCTATTCGAAATGCCGGAGGTTATCGCGGGGATCAACTGCCCGCTGCTACTGCTCACAGCCCGCCAGATGATGCCCGGCCTTGACATCGACGAGCTTGTCGCCGTGTGGAAGCAGCATTGGCAAGACGGCCGGCATGTTCACTTTCCAGATAGCGGACACTTCATCCCGGCTGAGCAATTCGACCGGTTCATCGACGTCCTGGCGCGTTTCCTGGACGAGCATTGAGTGGCAGGGCGTAAGTAAATCACAGCATACGCAAAAGATCACGGGATTCTTTATGTAAAGTGTACTTCAGAAGTACATTTCGGGATGGATTAGGCACACAAGGAGAGATTGTAATACGCCGCAAGCCGCTTAAAAGCTGAAACTTACTGGAAAAGGCTATTCAAAATCATCACCTCGGTTAAACCAAAAGATCGCCCTGTATAGAGCGATCTCTCTATATATTTATGTAAAGTGTACTTCAGAAGTACAGTCAGCTACTCAGATGATGCTCTCAGCTGCTCGACGATCGCTTCCAGCTCCGGGAAATGCTGCTGCACGATGTAGTCCAGCAATGCCGCACGCTCCTTCGCCTGAAGATCGGGCAGCGTCTCCTGCAACTGCTGCATCATCGCGCGCAGCGTTTGAGTGCCACGCTCTAGCGCTCTTTCGCTGTGGCGCACCACACGATTCTGCTCAAGCGTCGCTGCCGTGCGGCGGCTGCGCTGGCGTCCATCCGGCAGAGTTGAAGCCGCGTCGTTTGCTGGCGAACCGGCGGCTGATGCGTCAAATGCTTGCTCCGTCTCCGCCGCACGATCCCGCCGCGAAGGAGCAGCCCGGCCAGGGATCGCCGCTGTCGCAGTCACGTCGCGCACAATCCCACGCAGCGACTCCTTATCCAGATCGCCCTTGATCACGCTCTCGATCAACGCACGGCGCTGCTCAGGTGTCGGGATTTGAGCGATCAGCAAGGCCGCCGTAAAGGTTTCTGGATGCTCGTCGACCATTTGCAGTACATCCTCGGGCGCACGCAGCAGATCGAGACGGCCCTGAACATAGCCTTTGCTTTTGCCAATCTGCGCGGCCAGAGAGCGGATCGAATAGCCACCCTCATCGATCGCCACCCGAAACGCGCGCGCCTCTTCCAACGGCTCAAGATCACTGCGCTGGAGATTTTCGGTCAGCCCGATCTCGCGCATCTGCTGGTCGCTGTATTCTGCGACATCGCAAGGAATAGTCTTGATGCCCGCGACATGTGCCGCGCGCAAACGCCGCTCTCCGTAGACGAGCTGGAAAAACTGTGGCTGAGCCGGATCGCGCCGAACACGCAGACGGCTGGTAAAGCCATGTGTGCGCATGGAGTCGGCTAGCTCAGTAATATCCTTAAACTTGATGCGGGCTTGAAACGGATTCGTACGAATGCGATCGATCGGAATATCCTGTGCCGTACTCGTGGGACGCTCAGTAACCGGCCCGAACACGGCGTCGAAATCATCGTCCGTCGCGACAACCGGTGCTGAATCGCGATCAAAAAAGCGGCGTTTATTCTCCGATCTCATGCAGCACCTCCTCCGCCAGCGCCCGGTAGGCAGTCGCGCCTGGTCCCTTGGGCTCGTAGGTGAGAATGCTCTGGTGAGCTGCCAGACTTTCGCGGATACGCACAGAGTTTTTGATCTGCGTGTTGAACAGACGAGCCTGATCGCCAAAATCGGTTTGCAGCACATCCATGACTTCGCGATGGAAATTCGTCTGAGCTTGCACTCGCGTCAGGAGCACGCCGGCGATCTTCAGGTCTGGATTCAGCCCTGGGCGACGCATTCGGTGAATATTGGCCAGCGTCAGCGCCAGCGACTCCAGGCTAACCGAGTCGGCCTCCATCGGCAAAATCACATGGTCCGCCGAGACCAGCGCCGCGCGGACAAGATGATTGTTGGCAGGCGGCGTATCGATCAGAATAACGTCGTAGCGCGGCACGATCGGCGCCAGCAGCGACTTGAGCACCAGCTCGCGCTGGGTTGCGTGGAGCAGCTCATCCTCCATGGTGCTGAGGCGAATGCTGGCCGGAACCAGATCGGCGCCGATATTTGTGCGCACAATCGCCTGATCGAGCGTCGGCTCGTAATCGGTGATGTAGCGATGAATGACCGTGTACAAATTCTCGTCGGCGCTCTTGGGCCGAACGCCCAGCGCGAAGGTCAGGCTGCACTGGTGATCGGTGTCGATCATCAAGACGCGCAGCCCGCGTTCGGTGAGCGCTGCCGCCAGATTGAGCGTGGTTGTACTTTTGGCTACCCCACCTTTGACGAGCGCAATGGCTACAATCTTGCCCATAGGATCTCCTTCGCGTCGAGGACCTACGGTGAGCCGTGGCCGTCCTTCCCGCAAAAACCGTTCAACTTCTGCTGGCGTAACGAGATTGTCCGTCGTGATCAGCCGGCCATCGTAGGCGGCGCGACGCAGACGATCGTACTTGACTCCAAAGCGTAGCGCGGCGTCCTTGATCGTGAGGAGTTCATCTTCCATGCGGATCTCCTATTGAGGTGCTGCGCGCAGTATAGCATAGATTTCTCAACCTGTGAAATTTTCACTCGATGTGAAATTTTCACAGCGAGAACTGCCGTACTTGTAGATCATCCACAAGAAGACTGGAAGTACAAAACTATACGAGTGATAAAACGACCCAGAACAAAAGACCAGCAGCTCGTACATGGGAGCCACTGGTCTTTTTGACATAATGTACTATATATAAAGCTAGTTGAAGAAAAGTCGTGCTTGATTCCAGTTATCGATCACCACTTTATGAATCCGCTCAGTACAACGATCTTTGCAAGACAGCTAGGAGTCAGAGCTTGCAATATTGCAACAACACAACGTCATTGTTTCCTATTTGACATAATAAAAGCAGCTAAACTCTTCATGCCTTCCACTTCGATTCATAAATAGATCAAACAGTTCGCAGCATCACAGCGCCTTTCTAGCGGAAATGGACGCGCTTGACACATCGTTAGCGGGCGCGGCGATCACCACCTGTACACGAACCGAACGGCCGACCACAGCGCTGAGGGTTTGTTGGATAGCATCCAGATACGCAGCTTCGATGCGCTCACGTGCAAACACATTGCTGGTCCCAACAAACGCGGATGTTGCATCAAGCTCAAGCAAGGTTGTTTCTTGCAACCACGTCGCAAACTCGCGCGGCGCGATCTGACTTGCCAGCCGCTCTAATACTGCTGCCCATGTGGTCGCATGAGGGAGCACGGGAGCGGTTGCGCCGGTGGTACTCGGAGATAGCGGGCAGGATTTGCCCGGCGCCTTGCGTATTTCGGCGATCATGTTCCAGACCGCTTCCAGCGCCGTCATGATCCCAGGCTCCGGTGGTGTCCCGAGTAACTCCGTCGTCGGCAGCGGCGAGGTACTCGGGCAATGCTCGGCGACCAGGCACACGAGTTGCTCGGCGCGATCAGGGTTGAGCTGAGCCAGCAATGCGCCTACAGCATCGTACTGCGGTGGAATAGCAGCCGGGCGCGCCTGCCGCGATGCTTTGTCGTACACCGCGTTGATGAGCAGCGGAATACTCCAGCGCTTCGCCAGCGCATACGCCCATAAAGTCCAGGTTTCTGCGGGGCTGAGGCTAGCCCGAATACGGGACCGAACAGGAAGATCGATGCCGATGCGTTGCAAAATTCCGTCAGTCTGCGCCACATCTTCCGTCGTCAGCGACCGATCGTGGCGTAACGACCAGCCGGGCGCGGTCTGTGCCGCCTTCGAGACGTTAGCCCTGGCCGATGATAATGCATCATGCATCATGATATTTTGTTCTTGAGGGATTCTTTTTTCCTTTTTAAGCCCTGGCGAATCGATCAACGGCCCCGTGATCGATTCGTCAGACCTGCCCTTGTCATGTATGTCAGGGGTTGGGATGACAGATTTGTCAGGGGAGGGGCTGTCAATTTTGTCAGGGGCTGGAATGACAGATTTGTCACGGGGCTGCCTGGATCGTATGCCGGCTTCAGCGTACGTAGCGTTCTGCTGCTGCGGAGTGTCGGCGGAGGGCGCGCGTCGTTCGCGTCGCCGGGCCTGGCCGCCTACTGGTGGCTCGGGAGCAAATGCAGCTAAGCGCGCAAAAAGTGGTGATAGATCATAGCCATTCTCGATCTGCGCCCCCGAGTCGTCGTACTGATCGTAGAGCGTGACCAGACCGAGATCGGCGACGGTCTCGCTGTAGCGGCGCACGGTACGCGCATTGACGCCCATACGCTGGGCGATCTCATTGACCGTTTTCGGCGGCGCTGCCAGATCCCAGTTGATCTCCATCAGCTGGAGCACAAACATCGCTTCGCCGTGACCGAGGCCAAGCTGGGCATAGTGGCGCAAGAAGAGATGCGGCGTGGGCATAAAGCCGGCGCGCAGAACTGCATCGCCGAAGTACGCGGTTATCCGTGGATCGTACGTGCTGCTCATAGCTCATCCCCTGGCCATGAATCTGCAACGGGGATATTGACATGCGTCGAAGAAATTGCTAAGATCGCAGGCAACATTCAATCCTCCCCCTCCGGGGCGTGTTGTGCATCGCGTTGCTGGCGGGCTGGCGATGTACGATGCGATAGGGTTTGACGAAGCGAACAGTCACCATAAATGGTGGCTGTTCCGCGTTTTAATCCTTGTTCGCCATTCTGACGAAAATGCTAGAGATTTTATCGGCAAGAGTCAACGACTTTGACGGCAAGTTTGCCGGCTCTTTAAGGCGACCTTTGGTCTAACTGCGGCGGATTAAGGCATATTGCGGCAGGTTATGGCGCATTCCGGCAATACTGCGACCGGCTTGCTATTTTGAGGCCAGGCTGGAGCAGATCGGGGATCGCAGATTCGGCGCGGCGAGTCGATGAGTGAGCGCGCGATAGCAGTGTGCCGGCGGATTACGGCAAATTGCGGCGGATTACGGCAATAGTGCGCAGGGTGGAGGCAGAGAAATAATCTTCGGCAAACTACGGCAGATTACGGTAATCTGAGTAAGCTAGATTCGGTGAAGGCTTTTCGGCAAATTGCGGCGGATTACGGCAATTCGATCGTGCAAGGAGCTGAGGAAAGCTCTTCGGCAAATTGCGGCGAATTACGGAAACGCAGCCCGCAACTTCGCCGCAGCCTTTCCGGCAATTTACGGTAGATTACTACCACGCAGTTTAGATCGGCAGCCGCTGGATGTCGCTGGTCAGGCGGTAGCTGACGGCCCTGGTCTCTCCCAGACGCATAATCACACCCATCTCTACGAGGCCGTTGAGATCGCTGCGAATCGAGCGCTCGGAGCGATGCGGTAGCAGTGTGCTCGCCTGGCGCGGGTTCAAGCTGCCGGCCTTGACAATATGCTTGAGCAGCACCAGCTGCGGCTCGCTCAGCCGCTCGACAAGCTCCATGCTCAGCCCGGTCGGCTGGTGGCCTTCGATACTGATGAAAAAGTTAGCGGCTGCAACAT
>DASWTQ010000289.1:0-18493 GCA_036402055.1 Herpetosiphonaceae bacterium | reverse complement strand
AAGAGCTGGCCCTCGGAGAAAAGATCGAGCACGCGCTCCTCGAAGGCACGAATCAGAAACATCTGGCGGTAGAACTGCTCCAGCCGCGTTGTCGCCAGCTCGATTGTCGCTAATGCTGTCATATATCACCGCCTGATCTATCCGGCAGGGCCGAACACATCGTGCACGCTAGTAGCTGTGGGCCAAACTTTTTCGCGCCGTGAGGCTGCGTCCGTCCATGTCCTTGGGCGTCGGAACTTCCAGCAGGTCCAGCAGGGTCGGCGCGACATCCGTGATATGCGGCCGCTGCTCGACGCCGCGCAGGCCCTGGATGTAGAGCAGCGCGTCCGGCGTGGTGTGCATCCCGACCAGCGAGTTACCTTTGAACGTCAGCTGTGGCTTACCGAACGGGCCTTTGGGATCGTAGCCGTCGCGCATGGCCAGCACCAGATCCGCGCCGGTCTCGGCGTACGGTCCCTGGTACAGCTCCTCGCGGGTGTAGACACGCTCGACCATTGGCTCGCCGGTCGCGGGATCGGCCATGCCCAGCGCGGCCTCGGCGATCTCGCGACGCAGCCGCTCGTACTCAGCGCCGGGCTCGATGCGGCCCTGTGGCTCGCGACCGCGCACGTTGAGAAAGATGCGACCCGGATCGAGGCTGTAGGCCACGCTCGACCCCGCCATATCGGCCAGGCTCTTGGGCTGCTCGACCGCGTAATCGAGATAGCCGGCGTCGTGGAGCCAGGTATTGACATACACTTCTTGCTTGATCGTGCAGAAGCCGTGATCGGAAAGAATCACCAGCTTGGTGTCTTCGTCCAGCCAGCTGCGGACCTCGCCCAGCACCGCGTCGACGCGCTTGTAGAAGTCCAGAAACGCCGGTGCGTACTTGGCGTGGCCCTGCTCCATCTCCTGCCAGAAGAAGTGATGCAGCCGATCGGTCTCCATGATATGCACCATGAAGAAGTCCCAGGGCTCCTGCTGCCAGAAGTAGCGCATCGCCGCGATCCGCCGCTCGAAAACCTCGTCGAGATGCGGCAAGAAGCTGTCTTTGTCGGCTCGCGCACGCAGCGGATCGGCGTCGACGCAGTAGTTCAAGCGCTTGAGCGCCTGCGCGATCTCGGCGTTGGGCGCGGCCTTCTCGACGCTCGGGCTCAGGAAGCAGCCCACGACGATGCCGTTGACCTGCCGCGATGGATACGTCACCGGCACGTTCATCGCGAAGACGCGCTTTCCCGCCGCGCTCAGGATCTCCCACAGCGCCGGGCTGCGCATCGTGCGCGAGGTTGGAATAAAGGTCTTGAGCGTGCCCGGCTGCCGATCCACGAAGCCGTAGATGTTATGTTTACCCGGATTCTGGCCGGTCATGAACGAGGCCCAGGCCACCGAGGAAACGTTAGGCAGCGTGGTGTCCATCTGCGCCAGCAGACCCTCGCCCGCGATCGCGCGAAAGTTCGGCAACTCGCCCGCCCGAAACAATTGCTGAATATAGGTATAGGGCACGCCGTCGAGCCCAATCGCGACGAGTCGCTTCTTGCGCTGTTTGCCGCCTCGGAATAAATCGCGCAGTGGCATCGCTTCCTCCGACCTTAGAACCAAGAACCAAGAACCAAGAACCTAACGAACAAGAGAACCGGGTGCCCTCTGGCGCACAAAAGAACAAAAAGAGATAATCAAATTTCTTTGTTCCCTTGTTCCTTGGTTCCTTTGTTTGCCCGCAGGGCCTATCACAGATACCCCAGATCACGCAGCCGCGCGGTGACCTCTTCTTCTTCGTCCTCGGTGTAGACCAGCGCGTCGTCGCCGACCGGCATCAGCATCGGCCGCTCAAGGTAGCCCAGCTGCTCCAGCTTGGCGATCACCTTGGCCGCGCTCTGCTCCGGGGTTTCGCGGCCATCGCTGTAGCAGACGACCTCGGGATGGCGCGGCGCTTCGTAGGGATCGGAGACGCCCGTGAAGTTGCCGATCTCGCCGTTGAGCGCTTTGCGGTACAGCCCTTTGACATCGCGCTCGGCCAGCGTTTCGATCGAGCAGTCCATGTAGACCTCGACAAAACGTCCAATCTGCTCGCGCACCTCCTCACGAACCGCGCGGTAGGGCGAGATCGCGGCGGCGATCGCGACCACGTCGTTACGCGTCAGCACCTCGCAGACCCAGCCGATGCGGCGAATATTGGTGTCGCGATCTTCCTTGGAAAAGCCCAGTCCTTTGCTGAGATGCGTGCGCACCACGTCGCCGTCCAGAACCTCGACCTTGAGCCCGCGATCGCGCAGCTCCTGGCTGAGGATCGCGGAGATGGTGGACTTGCCCGAACCCGAGAGGCCGGTAAACCAGATCGTGAATCCTGTCGTCATACTGCCACCCTTGTTTGCAAATCGATCAGCTTGCCACGGATGCCGTCCGGCGCTGGCTGGCCAAGCAGCGAAAGCACTGTCGGCGCGATGTCGTAGATCTTCAAACCCTCAAGCTCACGACCGCCCGCAGGATCGCGCGGATCGTAGAGAATAAAGATGCCGTGCTGCGCGTGGTTGGCGTCGTCGGGACCGGTGTCGTTCTCGAAGGTCCAGACCGACTCGTTGCCGATGCTGCCGACCGAGCGCCAGCTCAGATTGCCGAAGTAGATGATCAGATCCGGCGGAATATTGTTGAGCCGCGTGTACACATCCTCCGGCTTGAAAGCCACGGTGCCGATCTCGCGGCCGTCAGGATCGGTGATCGCCGCCAGCTTTTCGATCAGCAGCGCTCGCTCGCGCTCGTAATCCTGCGGCGGAATAATCCCATTGGGCTCGCGGCCCGCGACATTCATAAACAGCCGCCCGTAGTAGCCGCCCGCGCCCCAGGCTTTTGTGCGCGACCAATCGATCTCGCACTTTTCGATCGGCACGACCTGGCTCGGCTGCTCTTTGAGCACCAGATAGCCCTCGCGGATCAGCCAGTCGTTGATGCACAGCCCGCCGACCATCGCCTTGCCGCCGTGGTCCGACACAACCAGCACGATCGTGTCGTCGTCGATGTGCTCCAGCAGCCTGGCGATCTGCCCGTCGATGAAGACGTAATAGTCGTGGATCGCCTGCTGAAAGCGATTGCCCGGCACATGCTTGGGATGCGCGGGGTCCATATACTTCCAGAAGGCGTGGTGAATGCGATCGACGCCCATATCGACCATCATGAAATAGTCGTACTGCTGACGCTGAAGCAGCTGCCGGCAGACCGTGAAGTGCTGCTCGGCCATGCGGTAGATGTCGGCCAGAATCTGGTCTTTGTTCTCTGAGCGGAAGTTGGGCACGTCTACCAGAAACTCGTCGCCGCCGATCCAGCGCGCGATCTCTTGCTTCAGCTCAGCCGGATAGGTGTACTGGCTCTTGGCGCTCGGCGTCAGAAAGCAGCTGACCATCTCGCCGTTGACCGGCTGCACAGGATAGGTCTGCGGCACGCCGATTACGCCGACGCGCTTACCGGCATCGCTGAGCAGGTTCCACACACGCGGATAGGTGACGGCCTTGGCGTTGGCGATCGTCATGCGCTCGTAGGAGTAGTCGGCACGGTTGCGAAAGCCATAGAAGCCGAGCTGTCCCGGATCGCGACCGGTCATCATGCACGACCACGCGGGCACTGTGATCGCCGGGATCGTGCTTTCCAGCCGACCGTACGCGCCGCGCTCGATCAAGCGGTTGAGCGTCGGCAGATCGGAGCGCCAGGCGTCGAAGACCAGCTCCGGCGCGGCACAGTCCAGCCCGATCACCAGCATGCGGCGCGGTTGCTCGTCGCCGGTTCTGGCCGCATCCATACGCGACTCCTTTACTGTGGTTTGTTCCGCTGCGATCGGCGGCTCAGACGTGGAAGGGCCAGCCTCCGCGCTGCGCCGCTCCTGCTGATAGGCTTCGATCAAGATCTGCGCGACCTCGGGCCGGCTATACTCGGGCGGCGGCAGCTGGCCCTGCGCCAGCATCTCGCGCACTCGCGTGCCGCTCAGGATCAGATGATCCTCGGCGGCGTGCGGGCAGGTTTTGTAGGAGGCCATCGCATTGCACTTGCGGCAGTAGAAGGTATGCTCGAAGAAAAGCGGCGTAATGCCCAGCTCGTGCGGCGCGAAATCGTCGAAGATCAGCTGCGCGTCGTAGGTGCCGTAGTAGTTGCCCACGCCGGCGTGGTCACGCCCGACGATGAAGTGCGTGCAGCCGTAGTTCTTGCGGGCCAGCGCATGAAAGATCGCCTCGCGCGGCCCGGCGTAGCGCATCGCCGCCGGATACACGCCGAGGATCGTGCGATCCGGCGGGTAATAGTCGCGCAGCAGGCTCTGGTAGGAGCGCATACGAATGTCGGCGGGGATGTCGTCGGCCTTGGTCTCGCCGACCAGCGGATGCAGGAACAGCCCGTCCACGATCTCCAGCGCGGCCTTCTGAATGTACTCATGGGCGCGGTGGATCGGGTTGCGCGTCTGGAAGCCGACGATACGCCGCCAGCCATGCGTCGCGAACATACGGCGCGTCTCGGCGGGCGTGTGCCGAAACTCCGCGAAAGCCGGACGCGTCGCCGGATTGATCACCCGGATCTCGCCGCCGAGATACACGTCGCCGGAGGCGTAGAGCCGCGCCACACCGGGATGCGCCGCGTCGGTCGTGCCAAACACCAGCTCCGCCTCACGATCTTTATTGGCTGTGTATTTCTCGGCCAGCTCCAGCAGACCTACCAGCTGGCCCGCTCGATCGTAGAGCGCGACCTCCTGGCCGATCTCCAGCGAATCGGCTTGCTCGCGCGTCACCGTCAGCGTGACCGGAATCGTCCAGGGCAGGCCGCTGCGCAGGTACATTTCTTCGACAACGCTCAGATAATCGGCCTCACCCATGAAGCCGGTCAAAGGACTGAACGCTCCGTTGCCGATCAGTTCCAGATCTGAGAGATTGACGGGATTCAGCGTGAGCCGGGGCAAATGGGCCGCACGCTCGATCGCAGCTTCACGAAGCATCCCCCGCAGACCACGATCGATCAGAGTTCCGCCATGAGGTGGAATAGCGCGAATAGGTTTTGTCACCAGGTATTCCTTCCCCCAAACTCCGCGACAAGCGACGAGTACTAGCGAATTACCTGTTTATTTCCGGCCGATCACATATATATCTGCCCAAACATAGCTTTTTTGGCGTACAAAAATCCATCCGAAGCTTTCGCTCGGCTCCGTAGATTGGCTGATCTGTCTTCAAACCAGGAGAATGCGGCTAGGTGTGGAGGAATATCACATCACAGCCTATGGCGTAGCCCGGCTTCTATACATAGGCTACGTTCCAGTGCAATCTATCTACGACATGCGCCATGAAAACCTCCTCATCGGATCGCAGCTCGCGCTGCAAATGGGTTAGATTCCGGCCCTGGCTGTGTCGGTCAATTGCGGATCGGCTGAGTTGGATGGTACAATGCTCAAGACCGTTAAACACGCAGCCAAAAGCCCGAACGCTTGCCAGCAAGGGAATATGGATCGTGTGGTCATCAGGATGGGGAGTGCCGTAATCACTCCTCATCCATTTTTTTATGACTCGCACACCCTCAAGATGAGAGGTGCCGTAATCACTCCTCATCCATGGTTATGACTCACTGAATCCTGGAAATTCAATCGGGTTAGATACTACAACGCAGACCTTGTTCGAAAAGATACGCCTCTACTTCAAAATGAGTACTCATTTTTTACATAGATGAGCACTTGGAAAGCTGCCTCCTCATGCCAGGTCTGAACTCAATTGTTGGTTTAGGAATTTTGGTATGACAACACTACGGTTATTCAGTATCCAATCAGGCGGGGATCGGACTGGACCGCTAGGACGCTTGTAACGACATCACGTTTTGTGGTGGGCTGCTTAGGTGAGAATGCACGGAGAACACAAGGCAGCAATGCGTGCATTGTAGCGTGACGCCGATACTTCTCTCTGCACTACGGATGAAGCATGGCGAGCACATTCAACATATGATATTGGGGCGATACCATATATTGAAGCCTCACTGTAAAGATTAACCAGCCATTAATGCTATGTTAAGTCTTTGTGATGGCGTTTTCATTATACATGAAGCCAACCCAATGTCAATAGTTCAAATCGCGCCTGTCACCGAAATCATACCGCCGTGAAACCGGTATAAAACCTGCACTATGTGCGACTACGCTCTTTATACTATTGACAATTAAAAACCAGCGCGACACACGTTATATGGTGTGTCACGCTGGTTTTGTGGTGCACTTGCTTTACACAGACTGTAGCGAACTGCTAGGGTTTGCGCGGATCGGTACGGTTGAGGTATTCCTCAACGTCGGTGTAGCCGTCCTGGTCGAAGTCGTCGCGCGAGCTGGACGCCGAGCCACGGGCCAGCGTGCCGAACTGCTGCTGCTCCCAGGCATCCGCCATGCCGTCGAGATCCGTGTCGGCCGGGACAGGACCGCCGGCCAGCGTCGGCCACACAAGATCTGTGTTGTTGAGGAACTTGCCCGTGCGCTGCGTCAGATTCGCGATAATCCGCTGATCGACGCTGTCACGCACCGGCCACGTCGCGCCCGCACCCTGCACCACTGCGTTGTAGGCATCCTGAGCGCTCTGCGTGGTGCGCATCGAGTAGGCGAAGCGCGTGCTGGCGTACATGCTCTGCGGATCGCCGCGCAGCGTGTTGAAGCCCTCGGCGACGTTGCCCTGCTCAAAGATCGAGCCCGGACGTGGCGTCGGGTTTTCGGGATTGGTGCGCGACTTCCAGGCCAGCAGCGTTTTGGTCATGGGTCCACGAATAAACATGTTGTTGATCATATTGAGCGATCGTGGATTGCCATGCGCAGCGGCCGTGCCCCAGTTATAAACAACGTTGTTGACCATATCGACCAGCTCGCCGCCCATAATCTGCGGCATGCGATGATCCGAGGTGGTCAGCAGGTTGTGATGCAGCGTGATCCGCCTGGGATACGCGCTGGTATCCAGCTGGGTGATATTCAAGCCCAGCGAATGGCCGTTCTGGTCGGGCGTGCCTTCCGAGTGATTGGAAAAATACAGGCCCTCCCCCAGGATCGAGTTCTGGATCGTGACGTCGTGCGCGTTGGTTAGAATCGCCGCGCCGCCGATGTCCGGTCCCCAGACCATCGAGCTATGGTCGATCACCACGTTATAAACCTCGTCGCCGCCGGTGCCGCTCAGCGAGACGGCGTCGCGCTCGTCGTTGGAGCTTTGGTTCTGCTGATCGCCCGCGCGGACCTTGAGATAGCGCAGCACCACATCATGCGTGCGAATCTTGATCATGCCGCCCTTGAGCTGCACGCCCTGACCGACCGCCGACTGGCCCGCAACCGTCACAAACGGCTGGGTGATTGAGATGTCGTTGTTCAGCGTGATCGTGCCGGCGACCTGGAAGAGCACCGTGCGTGGGCCGGTCGCTTCCAGCGCGCTGCGTAAGCTGCCGGGGCCCGAGTCGGCCAGGTTGGTGACATAGATGATCCGGCCACCGCGACCGCCGACCGTCTGGCTGCCGTAGCCCTCAGCGCCCGGAAACGCTCCAAAAGCTGCGGGCGGCGCAGGCGATGCACTCGGCGACGGGCTCGGCGCGACTGATGGAGAAGGCGACGGGCTCGGCACAGCGGTTGGCGCGACTGACGGTGACGGGCTCGGCGCGACTGAAGGGGAAGGCGACGGGCTTGGCGCAACCGACGGCGAGGGTTTAGGCGCGACGGTCGGTACCGGTGTGGCTGGCGGGCTAATGCCACCAGAGGCGTTGATCACCAGCTGCGGCCGCTTACTCGCATCGCCAACCTCGCGCGAGACGAAGTTGACACCATCGATGCCGGTCTGGGTGATGCCGAAGCTATACACGCCCGCCCCGGTGATCGCCGACGTGACGTTGATCTCGACCCACGTGTCGGTAGCGACCTGGTTGAACGTGCCGACCGGAGCGCCGTCGATCGCCGGACGATTGGTATAGATCGTCGCGGTCTCGCTCCAGGTTGTGTTGGACATCAGGCGAATCGTGCCGCCGGCGGCGGGTGATGGATTGGCTACCTGGAGACGCAGGACAGCCGAGGCAACCGGGCCGGAGATGCCCTGGACGGCAAAGCGGATGAAGCTCTGCTCGTCGGGGTTGCCGTCGCTGGCGATTCGCCGCTCGGCGCCGAAGTTCTTCGCGGGCTCCTCCGCGCTGACATAGGTATCAGCCACGGGCGCGAGCACAAGAGTGCCAGCGGTTTGTGCGCTGGCCGAAAGTGAGGCATACAGCAGCGGGCTGATCACGGCCACAGCGATCGCCAGCAAAAACAAGCCGACGATCAAGCGCTGCTGCTGAGACCTCCCGGCGACATGCCGGTGGTTATGAGAATAAAAAGCCATCATGGGCCCTTTCTTTCCAGGCAGAAACACACGGTCTGCGCTGGATTCGCTGCTCGCCTTGGAGCATGACGATCTAGCCTCGCTGGAAAACAGGCAGCGAGGAACGTATGACTTTACCGCGATACCAGGGAAATGAGTGCGTGAGGTGAACCTGAGGTATCGAGCTGGTTACGCCGTGCAAAGCAAGTCGTAGAACTACACGGAGTGCATCGTCGCACTAACTGAAAACCAGTGACTGCGTCGAGCAATCACGTGAAAACCGTAACAAATAGTTGAGAAGTTGTCAACGCGCACTCGTTCCGATTCGACAAAACCCAGGGCTGATTCACGGGATTTCCTGAGCGCAACATGGGGCTCAAACCAGTATCAGCCTCCGTCGTTCCTAACGAATTTTGCACCTCCGGCCCAGGATTTACAGCAGCCCGATCAGATCCAGCCACGTCAATATTTCTAAAACTTTTAGTAAAAAAACATATTGACACGGCCCAAATCTTAGGCTAGATTATCTGTAATGTTCCTGTAATATTTACATTAATTTTACAAAAGTTCGCCGGTCAAGCCAATCAACCCCACTCCCAGCGCTAAATATTACTTATGTCTAGACAAGTTAGGGTCAAAGTACCTTGTTGCTTGCGGCTTCGGCCATGTGTGATTTAAATCTCTACTAAAAGCTTTAGTAAAGCGCCTGACAGGCGAAATCTACAGCCCACATCCGACATTTGTGGCAGCGTGCGAAGGAGCAACTTGTGGGTCAACGTGTGACTCTGGGAGATATTGCGCGGCAAAGCAACGTCTCGCTGGCAACGGTCTCGCTGGTGCTGCGTGACAAGCCCGGCATCAATGAAGAAACCCGCCAGCGGGTGCTGGATGTCGCGCGTGGGCTGGGCTACCGCTCCCGCGCCCAGGCCGAGTTCCTCCTGACCCACAATCTCCAGCAGGTCGGCCTGCTGATGAAAGCCCAGGCCGGTGAGCCGCCCTACAGCAATCCGTTCTACGGCCATGTGATCGCCGGGATTGAGGCTGCATGCCGCCGCCAGCAGATCAATCTGCTCTTCGCAACGGTGCCCGTGGACGAGGATAACCATCCCGAGGAGCTGCCGCGTATGCTCCTGGAAGGCGAGATGAACGGCCTGCTGCTGGTCGGCGCGTTCGTGGATTTGACGATCACCCGGCTGCTGGATCGCCACAAGACCTCGACGGTGCTGGTCGACGCCTACGCCGCCGACAACCACTACGACTCGGTTGTCACCGATAACTTTCGCGGCGCCTACGATGCGGTCAGCTACCTGATCGAGCGCGGTCACCGCAAGATCGGCCTGGTCGGCAGCCGGCCCGACGCCTACCCCAGCATCGACGGACGGCGGCGCGGCTATCTCCAGGCGCTGTACGACAACGCGATCGCCGCGCCGTATCTTGCCGACAGCCATATGAGTTCGCACGAGTCCGCCGCCGCCGTGACCGCGCTGTTGCAGCGCTCACCCGAGATCACCGCGCTCTTCTGCTGCAACGATCAGGTCGCGATCGCGGCCATGCAGGCGGCTCAGGCGCTGGGCCGCAGCATTCCTGACGATCTGTCGATCGTCGGCTTCGATAATATCGATCTGGCCGCGCATGTCACGCCCGCGCTCACCACGATGCATATCGATAAAGTCAGTATGGGCCGGCTGGCGGTGCAGCTGCTCCTGGATCGCGCCGAGTTTCCGGCCAGGAGCTGTGTGACCACCGCGCTGCGGCCAACGCTGGTCGAGCGCGCATCCGTACGATCGCTCCCCCCACAATAGTCTGCGTAGCCAATCGATCACACGTCCGAGCTTTCATTCGTCGCCGAAAGGAGGCATATTTTCGGGCTAGCCAAAACGCGATCGAGCGCCACGACTGCCCCCTGCGCGATGTTCGAACTCAAAGCTCCGCACGAAACCCCTGCTGGTCGCCGGTTTCATATCTCGAAGAGGAGAAACCAGTCATGGTCAAGAAGCAACGTGTTCCTTTGAGCGTCATGGCGCTGCTGCTCCTGGTTCTGCCGCTGATCGCCGCGTGCGGCGGCACGCCACCGACAACGCCGGCTGCTCAGTCAACCACCGAAGCGCAGCCCAGCGCCGCCGCCTCGTCGGCAGCCTCGCCGGCGGCCCAGCTGCCCGACTCCCAGCCGGTCGCAGATGTCACGGTCACGATTCCGTATCTGACGGGCGGCATCACCAGCTTCGATCACGCCTTCTGGACCTCGCAGCTGCTGGTTGCCCAGGGAGCGATCTTCGAGGGCCTGTACGGCTACGATCCGCAGCTCAACGTCGTGCCGAAGGTAGCCGAGAGCGCCACGCCCTCCGCCGACAACAAAGTCTGGACGATCAAGCTGCGCCAGGATAAGAAGTGGTCGAATGGCGAGCCGGTGACCGCCAACGATTTCTACGCCGCCTGGATGCGCTTCATGAGTCCCGAGCTGAAGGATACGCCGATGTGGGCCGGAACCTGGGGCTCGATCGAAAACGCCTGGGGCTACAAGAGCGGCGGCAGCGCCGACGATCTTTCAAGATCCGCTGGCCAGTCTCAACCCGATGATGACGGTTGCCAAGGCGATCGAAGATCCGCTGATCATCCACAAGGTCGGCACGCCACGTGAGCGAGCACGCAGGGTCCAGGAGTTGCTGGAGCTGGTCGGACTCGATCCGACGGCCGCGAACGCGTTTCCGTTCGAGTTTTCGGGCGGTCAGCAGCAGCGCATCGAGATCGAGCGGGCGCTGGCGCTGGAGCCCAAGCTGCTGATCTGCGACGAGGCGGTCAGCGCGCTGGATGTGTCGATCCAGGCTCAGATTCTGCGGCTGTTGCAGGATCTTCAGCAGCAGCTCGGCCTGGCCTATCTGTTTATCTCGCACAACCTGGCCGTCGTCGAGCATATGAGCGATCATATCGGCGTGATGCACCTGGGCAAGCTGATCGAGTACGCGCCGGTGCAGGAGATTTTTCGAGCGCCGAAGCAGGAGTACACGCGCGCGCTGATCGGCAGCGTGCCGTACATTCCACGACCGGGCGGGCGGCATATTCGCCAGCCGAGTCTGGACGAAACGATGATCGATCCGGTGCAAACAGCGCCACAGCGGGAAACCACGCCCGGCTGATCACCAGCCGGACCGAGCGATGAGGAGGAGAATCATGCAGTACACAGCGTTAGGACGAACCGGCCTTCAGGTCAGCCGCCTGTGCCTGGGCACGATGAACTTTGGCCCGCAGACGAGCGAGGCCGACAGCTTCGCGATCATGGATCGGGCGCTGGAGCTGGGCATCAATTTTTTCGACACCGCCAACGTCTACGGCTGGAAGCTAGGCGAGGGCGTCACCGAGCAGATCATCGGGCGCTGGCTGGACCAGGGCGGCGGCAGGCGCGATCAGATCGTGCTGGCGACCAAGGTTTACAACAAAATGGGCGAAGGCCCGAACGAGCGCGGTCTCTCGGCCTATCACATCCGCAAAGCCTGCGACGACAGCCTGCGCCGGCTCAAGACCGACCACATCGATCTCTACCAGATGCACCACATTGAGCGCACGACGCCCTGGGAAGAGATCTGGCAGGCGCTGGAGATTCTGGTGCAGCAGGGCAAGGTGCTCTACGTCGGCAGCAGCAACTTCGCCGGCTGGGACATCGCGACCGCGCAGATGGAGGCCAGATCACGCCACTTCATGGGCCTGGTTTCGGAGCAAAGCCTTTACAATCTGAACGCCCGCACACTGGAGCTGGAAGTAATCCCGGCCTGCCGTCACTACGGCCTGGGCTTGATCCCGTGGAGTCCGCTGTCGGGTGGCCTGCTGGGCGGCGCGCTCCAAAAAGCGACCGAGGGCCGGCGCTCCGATCCCAACCGGCAGCAGGAGATCGAGAAGCGACGCTCGCAGCTTGAGGCGTACGAGCAGCTGTGTAAAGAGCTGGACGAGACGCCCGCCGACGTGGCGCTGGCCTGGCTGCTCCACAATCCGGTCGTCACCGCGCCGATCATCGGGCCGCGCACGCTCGACCAGCTCAACGGCAGCCTGCGGGCGCTGGAGATCCAGCTGTCGGAAGAAACGCTGGCCAAGCTCGACGAGATCTGGCCCGGCCCTGGCGGCGAGGCGCCCAAAGCCTACGCCTGGTGATTTAACATCAGATCCGGTAGGGGCGCGCGTTCTGGGCGTGATCAATCACGCCCCTACGGATCATCTGACCATCGCTGTAGGATCGAAGAGCTACGCCGCTCTTTCTGGTTACGAAGGGTATTGTTACCATGACAGGATCAATCCACCAGTCGCTCAACGGCGAGTGGCAGTTTCAAGAAGTCGGTCGTGAGGAGTGGCTGCCCGGCACGGTTCCCGGCGGCGTGCATACCGATCTGCTAGCCGCCGGCCGCATCGACGATCCGTTCGTGGGCGACGAAGAAAAGCGCGTGCTGTGGGTCGCCGAGCGCGATTGGGTCTACCGGCGCGGCTTCGAGGTCCAGCCCGAGCTACTGGCGCTGCCGCAGATCTTCCTCGTCTGCGACGGCCTTGACACGCTGGCCGAGGTCTGGCTGAACGATCAGCGGATCGGCGGCGCGGAAAACATGTTTCGCCAGTATCGCTGGGACGTGCGCGATCTGCTGCGCGGCGGCGAGAACGAGCTGCGCGTGGTGTTTGCCTCGACGGCTGCGTACGCCGCCGAGCGCCAGCGACAGCGCCCGATGATCGAGGTCAACGATCCGCTGCCGGGCGCGCCCTACGTGCGCAAAGCGCCGAGCCACTTCGGCTGGGATTGGGGCCCGAAGCTCGCGCCGACCGGCATCTGGCGCGACATTCGCCTTGAGGGCTACACCAGCGCACGGATCGACGATCTGCATCTGCGCCAGCGCCACGATCAGGGCCAGGTCACGCTGACGGCGACCGTGACGGCCGAGCGGTGGGATCAGGCGCCGCTCCAGGTCACACTGCATCTGACCGCGCCCGACGGCCAGGTGCAAATCACCGAGGCCGATCTCAACGCCGGCAGCGGCACGATCGAGCTGGCGGTTGAGCGGGCGCAGCTGTGGTGGCCGCATGGCTACGGCGCGCAGCCGATCTACCAGATCGAGGCCGTGCTCACCAGCGGCGAGACGATTCTCGATCGGCGCGGCTTACAGATCGGCCTGCGCACGATCGAGCTGCGCCAGGAGCCCGACCAGTGGGGCCGATCGTTTACGTTCGTGGTCAACGGCGTGCCGATCTTCGCCAAAGGCACCAACTGGATTCCGGCCGACTCATTCCCGACGCGCATCTCGCACGCGCAGCTCGACCATCTGCTCGGCTCGGCGGTAGCGGCGCATCACAACATGGTGCGCATCTGGGGCGGCGGCTACTACGAAGACGAGCACTTCTACGATCTGTGCGACCGGCTGGGCCTGCTGGTCTGGCAGGATTTTATGTTCTCCTGCTCGACCTACCCGCTGGCCGACGAGACGCTGCTGGAAAACGTCAGGGTCGAGGTGATTCAAAACATGCGGCGGCTGCGGCATCGCGCGTGTCTGGCGCTGTGGTGCGGCAACAACGAGATCGAGACCGCCTGGGTGCATTGGGGATGGGACGTGCCCGAGCTGGCCGATCTCAAGGCCGCCTACGATCAATTCTTTCATCACACGCTGCCCGCCTGGGTCGCCGCCGAAGATCCCGATCTCGCCTACTGGCCCAGCTCGCCCTCGTCGGGAACGCCCTTCGACGATCCCAATGGCGGCGCGATCGGCGATATGCACGAGTGGACGGTCTGGCACGCGATGATGCCGCTGCAACACTACCGCGAGATCTCAGCGCGCTTCATCAGCGAGTTTGGCTTTCAGTCGCTGCCCGCGCTACCGACGATCGCGACCTACGCCGAGCCCGCCGACTGGAACATGACCTCGTACATCATGGAGCATCACCAGCGCAACCCGGCCGGCAACGGCAAGATCATGACTTATCTGACGGCGCATATGCGTCTGCCGAAAGATTTTCCGGCGCTGGTCTATCTGAGCCAGGTGCTGCAAGGCGAGGCGATGCGCATCGCCGTTGAGCAGTGGCGGCGTGATCCGGCCTGTAGCGGCGTGCTCTACTGGCAGCTCAACGACTGCTGGCCGGTGGCATCCTGGGCCAGCATCGATTATTTTGGCCGCTGGAAGGCCGCGCACTACGCCAGCCGCCGCTTTTTCGCGCCCGTGCTGCTGTCGATCGCGGATGATGGCGAGCGCATGGATCTGTTCGTCTCCAACGATACGCTCGAAACCTGGGCCGGACAAATCCGCTGGTCGCTGGAAACCTTCGACGGCGAGCAGATCGAAAGCGGCGCGGTAGATGTGCAGGTCGAGCCGCAGTCGACGGCGCGCGCCCAGGCGCTGGATTTCACGGGCAAGATCGACGACGAGCAGCGCCGCCAGACGATTCTGGTCTGCGAGCTGTGGCAAAACGACGAGCGTGTTTCGCTGGCGATCGCGACCTTCGCGCCGAACAAGCATCTCGCGCTGATCGATCCGCAGCTCGGCGTTGAGGTGCAGCAGGACGGCAGGCAGCTCACGATTCAGCTTCAGGCGCGCTCGCTGGCGCGCTTCGTCGAGCTATCGCTGGACGGCGCCGACGTGATCTTCAGCGATAACTATTTCGATCTGCCCGCCGGCCGCTCGGCTCGTATCAGCTGTTCGCCGCCCGAGTCCTGGACGGCCGAGCAGCTAGGGCAGGCGCTGCGCGTGCGCTCACTGTTCGATTCGTACTGATCGTGAAAGAGGCGAGGTTATGTCAACGAAGATCATATCCTTGATCGGCATGCTGCTGCTGGCGCTGGCCACGACGTTTCAGCCCGCAGCCGCCCGCGACGACAGCCGCTTCGTCACGCGTCGAGGCGACGATCTGCTCCTGCACGGGCGCGAGTTTCGCTTCGCCGGAACCAACAACTACTACCTGATGTACAAGTCGCAGCTGATGGTCGACGACGTACTCAACGCGGCCGCTGCGAATAAGTTCGACGTCGTGCGCACCTGGGGCTGGCTCGACATCGGCAACCAGGACGGCTCGAACTCGCTGCGCGGCAAGGCCGACGGCGTCTACTTCCAGTATTGGGACGGCACGCGGCCGGCCTACAACGACGGCGAGGACGGCCTCAGGCGGCTGGACTATATCATCTACAAGGCCGGCCAGCTGCGGCTCAAGCTGGTGATCCCGTTCACCAACAACTGGAACGACTTCGGCGGCATGGATCAGTATGTGCGCTGGCGCGAGTCCAGCTCCGCCGAGAGCCGCACGTGGTACCACGACGATTTCTACACCGATCCGGTGATTCGCGGCTGGTACAAAGACTGGATCGCGCATCTGCTGAATCGCACCAACAGCTACACCGGCGTGCAGTACAAAAACGATCCGACGATCATGACCTGGGAGCTGGCCAACGAGCCGCGCTGTATCAGCGCTGGAGCCTATGGCCGCTCGCCCAGCTGCACGACGACTACGCTGACCACCTGGGCCGACGAGATGTCGACATTCATCAAAACGATCGATCGCAATCACCTGGTCTCGGTCGGCGACGAGGGCTTTTACTGCATTCCCGACGCCGCCAGCTGGATCGATAACTGCGGCGAGGGCGTGGACACGATCGCGTTCACGCAGCTGCCCAACATCGACGTGATGTCGTTCCATCTGTACCCGGATCATTGGGGACAGACCACAGCGTGGGGAACCGAGTACATCACGCGGCATATTCGCGATGCCAAGCGGCTCGACAAGCCGGCGATGCTCGGCGAGTTCGGCTCGCTGAACAAAGGGAATCGCAATGTCGTGTACAAGGAGTGGACCGATACCGTCTTGCGCGAGGGCGGCAACGGCGCGCTCTACTGGATTCTGTCCGGCATCCAGGACAACGGCACGCTTTATCCCGACTACGACAACTTCACGGTCTACGCGCCCGATCCGGTCTTCCGCACGTTGGGCAACTTCGCCAGGATGATGCGCGAGAATCACCCGCCCGACTTCCGCCCCGTCGCCGACCACGACAACGTCACGACCACGTTCGAGACGCCGATCGCGATCAGCCCGGCCGCCAACGACATCAGCTACGGCCAAGCAACGCTGAATCTCCAGTCGATCGATCTCGACCCGAGTGTGGAGCGCCGCCAGACCAGCCGGACGGTCGCCGGTGGCAGCTTCGTGCTCCAGCCTGACGGCAGCGTGCTCTTCACGCCGGTTGCCGGATTCACGGGCCAGGCGCAGATCAGCTACACGATCAAAGACAGCCGCGATCAACGCTCCAACGTGGCCAACCTGATCGCCAACGTGCTGCCCGATCCCGGCGGCGCGCTCAAGCTCTTTTCGTTCGAGACCGGCACCGAGGGCTGGGCTTCAGCTAGCTGGGAGGCCGGTAGGGCCACGCCCTCGCAGAACGCCGACTACGTCACCGACGGCAGCTACGGTCTGAAAGTCGATGTCAATGCCGGCGGCTGGTTTGGCGTCACCTTCACGCCGCCCGCCGACTTTGGCGGACGCACGCATCTCAAGTTCGATATTCAGGCCGGCGCGCCCGGCACCTCGACCGACATTGCGGTTCAAACCGGCGACAGCTACACCTGGCGACAATATCCGTCGACCTGGGTCAACGGCGGCACGGCTACTACCATCGACATCGATCTGCTGAGCACGGGTGCCGCGCCTGGCGACTTCGCCACGGTCCAGACGATCTTTATCTACCTGCAACCGGGCATTCATTACCTCGACAACGTACGCGTCGAGTAGATTGCAGTTTGGGAAGCCGTGTCGACTGACGCGGCTTCCTGCTTGTGTGGAGCAGCGACGATGCCGCACTACGGCTTTAATTTTCTGCGGATGTTCATCTGGGAGCCGGAGCGCCAGCCACTGCCGCCCGACGAGCGCGCGCTCGATTTCATGGCCGCGACCGGCTTCAACTTTGTGCGCGTTCCAGCCGATTACCGCTTCTGGACCAGGAATTTCGACTACTTCCATCCCGACGAGTCGGTCTTCGCGCACTTCGATCGTTACCTGGACGCATGCACAAGTCGCGGCTTGCAGATGAGCCTGAATCTGCATCGCGGGCCGGGCTACTGCATCAACCGCAACGATCTTGAGCGCCACAATCTCTGGCTCGATCCGGTCGCGCAGGATGCGTTCGTCTTCACCTGGGAGAACTTCGCCCGGCGCTACCACGGAGTTGCCCGCGATCACCTGAGCTTCGATCTGCTCAACGAGCCGCCCGGCATCGGGCAGTACGGCATGACGCGAGAGAATCACGCGGCGCTGATCCGGCGCACCGTCGCGGCGATCCGGGCGATCGATCCGGCGCGCGAGATCGTGATCGATAGGCTGGGCGGCGGCAATATCGCCATGCCTGAGCTTGCCGATCTCGCCGTGGTCCACAGCGGTCGCGGCTACCAGCCGATGCCGGTCAGCCATTATCAGGCCGAGTGGTGGGACGGACACCAGGGAGCGCCCGCACCGATCTATCCGGGGCTTGACTGGTACAGCCGCACCTGGAATCGTGATACACTGCGTGCGTTCTATCAGCCCTGGCGCGAGGTCGAGGCAGCCGGAGTGCGGGTGCATATCGGCGAGTTCGGCTGCTACAACAAGACGCCCAACGATGTGGCGCTGCGCTGGTTCGCCGATCTGTTCAGCATTTTCAAGGAGTTCGGCTGGGGCTACGCGCTGTGGAACTTCGCGGGCGACTTCGGGATCGTCGAGCATGGGCGGCCGGGCGCGCGCTACAAGCAGATGCACGGCTACAACGTCGATCGCGATCTGGTCGATCTGCTGCTTGAAAGTCGCGTGGCGGGGTGAGCCAGGCCCTCAGTGGTGGCCCTCACCCCCGTCTCGCTCTGCTCGACTCCCCCTCTCCCACTGCGGTAGGCGAGGGGGAACGGCGGTACTTTCTCTTGTTCTTTGTTCTTTGTTCTTTGTTCTTTGTTCTTTGTTCTTCCGTTAGGTTCTTGGTTCTTGGTTCTTGGTTCTCGATAAGGACACAGAATGACCGAATCAACCGTTTCTGAGCAGCCACTCGTGATCGTCGGCAGCTACGCCGAGACCGACCAGCCGGGCATTCATCTTTTCCGCCTCGACGAGACGACCGGCGCGCTGAGCGCCAGTGGCACCTACACCGGGATCTTCAACCCATCGTTTGTGGTGGCGCATCCGCAGCAGCCCTGGCTCTACGCCGTCAGCGAGACCAGCGCCGAGCAGGACGG
>DASWTQ010000288.1:0-3897 GCA_036402055.1 Herpetosiphonaceae bacterium | reverse complement strand
AGCGCCCGACTGGACCAGACGCCGAGCAACCTGATCGACGTGGGTTTCGACGCCGCCGATCAGCGGAAAAAATCGCGGCGTGACCATCAGCACGCGCAGCGGTCGGGATGCTGCACTCATGAAACCTGCCGCTCCCGGATTGCGACTCCCGCCGATCGACGCTCCGCTAGCTGCCCGGCCAATCCTACCGCGTAGCCGACCGTTGTCACGCCCAGACCCACGACGATCGCGCCCGCCCGCAGGATGCCGCCAAGATCACGCCGTGCAAACGTATCGACGAGGCCGCGCCAAACGCCGCCGGGCAGCGTGCGCAGCGTGTAGTCGCGCTCCGACGACAGCCCACGATCGCGACCGACGAGCCGCCCGAGCCGCGCCTTCGATACACCTTCGGAGTAGCAGCGCCGCGCGAAATAGGCGAAAGTCGCGCGCTGAGCCGGGACGTTATGCTCGACCCGCGCGCCCGGCTCGTAGATCAGCTGGGCCTCGGGCTGCGCCGTGCTCAGCCGGATACAAAACTCGGTGTCGTCGTTCTCCTGTCCGATCGACAGCACGCCGACACGGCCGATGCGAAAGCCGCCGATCCGCTCGAAGACGCCGCGCCGAAACGACATGTTGCAGCCGATCAGGTTGCGCACGGCGGCGCGACTGGTGGGCATGCCCCGGTAAGTGCAGCCGACGACCCAGGCGAACTCGGCGGGAAACCAGCCGGGCTGCCGCTCCCGCCACGCCGGCAGGATTGTGCCGCCCACGCCCACGACTGCGGGATCGGTGTAGCACGCGCTGAGACGCTCCAGCCAGTCGGGCGCCGCCGCCGCATCGTCGTCAAGAAAAACGATCAGCGCGCCCTGCGCCGCCGCCACGCCGCTGTTGCGCGCGCCCGAGAGTCCCCGCACGCCAATGTTTTCGATCACCGTTACCCCGGACCATTCCGCCCGCGCACGCTCCAGCAGCCGGGGATTGTGATCCACGACCACGATGATCTCGCGCGGCGGCAGCGTCTGGCGCTGCACCGAGGCCACCGCCGCGACCAGATCGGGCCAGCGAGCCTCGGTGTAGGCGCACAGAATCACGGAAGAGCTGAAAGAAGCTGTCATATCTCGATCTTATTGATTGGCGTCGACGGTTTGCAGCAGGCGCGGCTGGTGTGGTCGCAGGCGCTCCTTGACGATCGTTTTGAGAACGCGCCAGCCGTCGGGGATGGTGCGCAGGCGGCCAACGCCATGCACGCGCTCGGCCTCGAAGCTCGGCATCTCGACAACTTTCAGACCGGCTCGCAGCGCGCGCACGTTCATCATCGTCTCGATCTCGAAGCCGTCGCCGTCCAGCTCCAGCAGCGGCAGCACACGGGTCCAGAATGCATTGTAGCCATAGCACAGATCCGAGAAGCGCCCGCCGAAGAGCAGTCGCACCATCATCGTCAGCACCTCGTTGCCAAACTGCCGGTGCAGCGGCATGTCCGACGTGCCGGCGCCCTGAAGGAACCGCGAGGCTTTGACAAAATCCGCGCCGTTGCACAGCACCTGCACGAACAGGCCCATCTCCGCCGGATCGGTCGAGCCGTCGGCGTCGAGCATCACAATAATATCGCCGGTCGCCGCCGCAAATCCTGAGCGCAGCGCCGCGCCTTTGCCCTTGCCCTGCTGCTGCACGATCCGAATGCTGGGGCACAGACTGCGCGCCACCTCGACGGTGTTATCGGTCGAGTTGCCGTCGACGAGCAGCACCTCGTCCACCCACGACGGGATACGCGGCAGCACGTAGGGTAGATTATCGGCCTCATTGAGCGCGGGAATCACGACGCTGACACGGTGCTTTGTGGGTGAAGTATGCTGCGAGGAAGCGGACGCGGCAAGGAACTGCCAGTTAAGCTGTTGCGTGGCCTGCATCGACGCGCGCTCGGCGTCGGTGAGCAGCCCCGGGAGATTGCGAGTGCCTGAAAAAGCGTGGTCGAACGATGGTTGAATGTTGGTCGTTGGGAGGTTCACGGCACAACCCTTACTAAAACGTATAAGCAGATCGGCAGGTGACGACTTAAAATCTGGCAGCAGAAGCTTGTGATCCGAAACAGGGCGAGTGGTTCGAGCAGCGCGTCCTTTCGCCGGGGCGATGCATTACTGGGCGGGGGCCAGGTCTGTTGTTGTCAGCATCTCTAGAAACGGGGAAGGTGCGTCTGAGATATGGCGGCTTTGCCCATACCAAAGGGTGAGACACGTCGGAGGGTCAGTACTATCTGTTGTGGTACCTTTATGGACGTGACAAGTGAGGGTAAAAAATGCTTAACGGGCTGCCGGTTAAGCTCCTGCTGCAATTGCGCGTAGCGCAACCTGATCGCACATAGAAGCGCGCCTGGATTTATACAAAACTTTGGTCCCAGGACGGTTTGATAGATAACCGCTACACCCGCGAAGCAACCGAGGCTTACGCATCACCTGGGATGCTGTCCAGACGCATCTCGCCGTTGCCAATCAACAATTGCTCTTCGTAGAGCACGCTAACCCCTGTGCTATGAGATGCCATAAAGCTCGTTGAGCCGCTCTACAAGCTGCGCCGCGCCAGGACCCGTGTAAATAAAACCAACCGCGTCACCACTCTCAATCCGGGCGCGCTCTCGCTCACAGATCGCGTTCAGCGCCGCCGAGTTCGCCTCGGGATGTAGCGCGCAGGCATCCAGAATATCCGATGGGATCGGATACGGCGTAATGCCCAGCCCTTCCTGGGTTGCTCTAAACCGCAGCTGCGTGTGCAAGAAATGCGTAATCTGTAGCGCATCGCCGGGCAGCATAGCATTAACGCGCGTCACCTGTGCCTCGTTTGCCGCCTGTGCGCACAATCCATAGCGATCGACAAGGCTGCGTAACGGATGATCGACGCCGGTACAAACCGGCTGTAGCTCCGGCGCGCCATCCGGCCGGGGCATAATCGACGCACGCTGATCGGCGCCAAGAAATACCCGCCAGTACTCACGACGCAGCGGATTCTCGCAGTCGGTAAGCCACGTGCTACCCTCAGCGCTATGATAGCCGGCGCGCGAACCGTCGTCGGGAACGGGACAACCTTGTGCGCTAGCAGCACCGGGCTGCGGGGAGGCTGTAGCAGGTGCGCTGACGGCTGCGGTTGGTGCTGTGCCGCCTGGCTGTGGTTGGCTGCATGCCTGGAGCGTGCCAAGCGTAAGGCTGCACAGAACGGCGAGACACAAATACGAGCGGAGAGTTAAATTTCGCGCCATACATCACCTTTGCTCATCCAACTCAGCGAATCAATAGATCTCCTGCGCATCCCTGGGCAGCGATCGCACATGCGCAAGGTGCGCGCTCACCCGCTGATCATCGCCGGCGGGATACGCAAAGCCATACTCCGCCGCCACATGCAGCGCCGTGATTCTGAACAGCGCGCACATCGCGAACAGCGCATCCCAGGAGGCGGCGGAGCTGGCATCCGCGTAGGTCTGCTCAAGCAGCTGCCACAGCTCGGGCTCAAGCTCCTGCTTGAGGTATTTGCCAAACTTGCCGGGGCTGCGTGCAAATCCGGTCTTGACGCCCACATACCAGCTCAGCATCTTCATCAGCTGCTCGCGGACGAAGCGCTCGAAGATATGTTTGGCATACGGCAGCTCGTCGCGCCACAGCCCCTTAGCCACGCCGAGACTGACCCACCAGAACTCGTTGCAGCAATCGGCGAAGGCTTGCGCGCTCGGAGGTCGCGGCAGATAGTCGCCGTCGCTGGGCGGCCCAAGCGGCGGCAGCAGACCATCTTTATCCAGGAGTACCTGGCTGAGGCTATCGACTGTGAAGGCGGCGAGCGCGCTGATCGGGACCAGCCCGAGGTCGATGCGATTACCGTCGGTAAACTGCATCAGGTAGATAAAGCTACCATTATTCTGCGGCGGTGGGTCTTGCA
>DASWTQ010000287.1:0-3004 GCA_036402055.1 Herpetosiphonaceae bacterium | reverse complement strand
GCTGCGTTTTCCAGGCGTGAACACCGCTGCGCGTAAACGAGAACGGCCGCACCCGAACGCCCATCGCAGTCAGCGCTTCCTCGATCTCCAGCCGCCGCTCGAAGGGACAGCAGAAGCACATAAAGCCGCCGCCGCCGGCGCCCGAGAGCTTGCCGCCCCAGGCGCCGTGCTCCCGCGCCGCCGCGTAGACCTGATCTACGAGCGGCGAGGCGATGTGCGGCGAGAAGGATTTTTTGACCTCCCAGGCTTCATGGAGCAGACGCCCAAAGTCGGGGATGCGTGATGCTCGCAGCAGCTTGACGGCCTCGTCGACAAATGCCTTGGTCTCGTGATGATAGCGCAGCGTGTCGCCGTCACGCATCCGCCGCACCTGATCGTTGACGACGTTGCGCGTCAGCATCTGCCGGTCGCCGATAAAGCCGATCACCAGCGTCGACTCCAGCTCCAGCAGCGCCGACTCATCGGCGACCACCGGCTCGACGATCGCGTCGCCCGCGCCGAAGTGATACACATTCATGCCGCCGAACGCCGCCGCATACTGGTCCTGCCAGCCGCCGGAAATGCCCATATCTTCGCGCTCGATGCGGTAGGCCAGCCTGGCCAGATCGTGCGGCACGAAACCAAGCTCGAACGCGGCGTCAAGCACCTTGAGCATCGCCACCACCAGCGCCGACGACGAGCCGAGCCCTGAGCCGGGCGGCACATCGCTGAACATCACGATCTCAACGCCGTCGATCTCGGGATGCGCGTTCAGCACCGCCTCGGGCAGCGGCAGATCGCCATTCCACTCGCGCCCGGCCACGGTCTGTGTGATCGTTGCCAGATCCAGGGAGCGGATCGTCACGCCGGGCTTGCCCGTGGGCCTGAGCATACAGCGCACGTACTTGTCGATCGTGCAGTTGAGCACTTTGCCGCCGTGCTCCTCGGGATACGGGCTGACATCGGTGCCGCCGCCGAAAAAGCCAATACGCATCGGCGCTTTTGCTTTATAGATATGCATAACGATTGAGAGCCAGCCGGAGACAAAGCCTCGGCTTAGCTATTGGACTCCTCCTGCGCCGCCAGCCGGCTCTCGACCTGCGACAGCGCGCGCATCAGCTGATCCTGGCGAATAGCGGCGGTCAAATCGCCGCGTGTGCGCTCCAGCACGGCGCGCAGCGCATCCGTCGTGCGGCGCAGTCCACCGGTCACGCCGTCAGGATAATCCACCGTAACAAGCTGGCTGTACACGTCGTCCATGGTCGCCAGCAGCTGCTCGCCGGTCGTCACGTCGCCTTTGCGCAGCCCATCCAGAATGTAGCGCCGCAGCTCGCTGGCTGCCTCAGCCAGACCATTCAGGTATGCCGCCGGCTCCACCGCGATCTGGTCAGGGCTCGGCATTTCGGTGCCGCGCACCATAGCAAAGACCAGCCGCGCCTCGGCGTATTCTTTGAAGGCATCCTGACTATAGCCCGCGTTCAAAATCGCGGAGTGTGCGCTCAGGCGGGCCCGCAGCTCGGCGGCGATGCGGTCGGCCTCGCCCAGCATGACCTCGGCGGCCTCCCACTCGTGGCGATGCGTTGCGCGAATGGCGTTGGCGCACTGGCGAATCAGGCTGCGCGATGTGGCCAGCGCGGTCTCACGAGCCTGATTGGTCTCGTCCAGGCGCGCGATCGTGGCTTCGACAATAGCTTCAAGATTCATAGATTCCTGCATTTTGTAGAGAACAAAGAACAAACGCCCATGAACGTTGTGTAATTATGCCGATCCGGTTCTAGGTTCTTGGTTCTTCCTGGCTAGCTGTTGAACAACACATATCGAAAATAGCGCCCGATCTCGCGTGAAGCACCGCTGATGCTGATCTCGCCGCCGCTGCCGACAGGAGTGCTTAGCGGGCGAAGCTGCTGGTCGTGGGCGATCTTGAGCAGCCGCAGCATCTCCACCGGCTCGGCGATCAGCAGCGCACGCGTCAGGCGCTCTTGCTCCAGGGCCTGCTTGGCTGCTGCCAGCTGATCGCTCTGGCGCTCGCCGCCTAGCTCGATCACGGCGTCTTCTTTCACGCCGCGCGATTGCAGCGTCGAGCGGCTTGCTTCTGCCTCAGGACCGGCCAGCAAGATCCGCGAGATTTTGCCTTCGATATAGAGCCGACGCGCGGTATCCAGACGCATCGCGCTTCCGTCTTCGTCGGAGAGCATCACGATCGCAGCGTCGGCCGCTTGCTCATCGCTGCGCCCTGCCTGCACAACGATCGCAGCGCCCGTGCCGAACGCGATCAGCGCCAGCAGCAGCAGCAGCGACAACATCCGCCGCAGCGAGCGCCAAAGTGCAACAGTAGAGATCCGTGGCTTCATGTCGCACATTATACACGAAGCGCTCCGGCTCTTTATTTGTTGACTTTGTTGATTAACTACAAGTACAATAGATGAAGAAGCATTCTAAGGAGCTATGAGATGCAACAAGATCTTTCGAGAACCAGCTCGCCGGCATGTGAGGATGGCGTGCCATTGCCGATTGTGACGTTGAATCGCAGTGTGCTGCTGGCCGGCGTGGCGATCGGCCTGATTGCGCAGCAGCCGCTGCTGACGACGCTGCTCTTCCTGCTATTGTTGCCGGCGGTGATCTTTGGCCAGCGCGGTAGCCCGATCGCGGCGGTGGGTCGCCGGCTCTTCGCGCGGCAGATCTTGACGGCGGAGCGCGAAGATCGGCGGCTGATGCGCTTCAACAACACGATTGCGCTGGTACTGCTGGGCGCAGCTCAGATCGCGTTTCTGGCCGGGCTGCCGACGCTTGGCTGGGCCTTTGCCTTGATGGTTGGGATCGCGGCGGGCGTGGCGCTGGCGGGATTTTGCTTTGGCTGCTTCTTGTACTACCAGTTCAAGCTGCATCGCTACCGGATCTTTGGGTGAGGTGATTCCGGCATACAGCCATGAATGGTCTATTTAGCCTGTCTCGGCGTGTGTTGAGGCAGGCTACTTTGTGTAAGGCTGTATCAACGTCAATCCTGGAATCATTCGATAATGCTTTA
>DASWTQ010000286.1:0-11765 GCA_036402055.1 Herpetosiphonaceae bacterium | reverse complement strand
GTGGCTCGTGCTGGGCGGCAGCGTGGCCCGCGCCAGATCCAGATCGTACGGATCGTAGGGCGCGAGCAGCGGCGCCAGCAGCGCAGCCAGGATTATCACAGCCAGCAGCGCCAGCCCGATCATGCTGGTGAGGTTATGCCGCAGCGTCCACCAGGCATCCGCCAGCCGCTCAGCCTGCGGCGCGTCGTCGGCGTCGACGAGGGATGCAGCCGGCAGTGTGTTGAAGTTGCTCATGCGTACTCCACCCGGGGATCGATCGCGGCGATCAGCAGATCGACGACGAGGTAGATCAGCACATAGGTCAGCGTGATCAGCAGGATAAAGCCCTGGATCGCCGGAAAATCGCTGGCCAGGATCGCGTTGTAGGAGTAGGTGCCCAGGCCGGGCCAGGCAAAAACCAGCTCGACCAGCACCTCGCCGCCCAGCGCGTAGCCAAAGACGCCCGCGATCATGGTCAGGATCGGGATCAGCGCGTTTTTCAGCGCGTGCTGAAAGACGATCACACGGCTGGGCAGTCCCAGCGCCCGCGCCGTGCGGATGTAGTCGGACTCCAGCGCGTCGATCATCGAGGCCCGCGTCATGCGGGCCAGCGGTGCCAGCGCCGTAAACGCGACGATCACCACGGGCAGCACCAGATGCGCCGCAGCCGAGCGAAAAACCTCCCAGTCGCCGACCAGCGCCGAGTCGATCAGCAGCCAGCCGGTGATGCGCTCCGGCTCTACCAGGCTGGTCGCGAGACGGCCTAGCGGCGCGGGAGCCACGCCGAGCTTGACGAAAAAGACTTGCAGCAGGATCAGGCCCAGCCAGAAGATCGGCATCGACACGCCGATCACGCCGACCACGCGGCCAAGCTGATCGACCCAGGTGTCTTTAGCCACCGCGCTGGCAATTCCCAGCGGCAGCGCCAGCCCAATCGCCAGTAGCATGCCGAGCGTGGTTAGCTCCAGCGAGACCGGCAGCCGCTCCCAGAGATCCTGCGCCACCGGCTGTGCCGTCGTGTAGGAGACGCCAAGATCGCCATACGCGACGAGATCGCGCACGTAAAGGTAGAACTGCTGGATAACAGGCAGATCCAGCCGTGCCTCGCGCATCATCTCGGCCTTCTGCTCGGCGCTGACATACGGCCCGGCCACGCGATCGATCGGATTGCCGGGCAGGATGCGCGTCAGCAAAAAGGTGATCAGGGTGACACCCAGCAGCACAGGAATCACCCACAGCAGGCGCCGAACAGCATAAAGGAGGAAGCGCATAGATCTGCCTTGCTACTGCTTGTCCATGTAGAAGAAGCGCGGCAGCTCGTCGTTGAGATAGGCGTAGCCCTGAATGTTCTTGCGCATGGGCACGTTCCAGTTGGGCTGCACCAGATACACATGCGACACGTCCTCGGCCATGATCTTTTGGATCTCCTTGACCGCTTCCTCACGCGCGGGCTGATCCGTGCTGAGCGTGTACTGCTTAATCAGCTCGTCGACGCGATCGTTCTTGAAACGCCCGTAGTTGGTCGGGCTATCCGAGCGCGCCAGCCACGAGAGATGGTAGAACGGATCGTTGACCCAGGAGATCCAGTTGTCGACAAAAAACTGAAGCTTGCCGGCCTGCTGCTGCTCGTTGAACGCCGCAAACGCGATCTTTTCGATCGTCACGTTCATGCCGATCTGCTTGAGATTATTGGCGACCAGCACCGCCGTGCGCTCGTCTTCCTCGCTGCCGATGCGCACCGAGAGCTTGATCGGCGGCAGGCCAGCGCCACCGGCAAAGCCGGCCTGGGCCAGCAACTCCTTGGCCTTTTCAAGATCGGTGTTGTAGGTCCAGAACGAGGGATCGTGGCCGGGCATGCCTTTGGTCACCAGCGACATCGAGCGGATCGCGTAGTTCTTGTACACATCCTTGACGATCGAATCGTAGGGCGTGGCATAGGCGACCGCCTGACGGACCTGCTGGTTGTCGAAGGGCGCGATCTCGTGGTTGAGCTGAAGATGAACCGAGCGCGTCGTCGGGATCGACAGCACGCGAATATTCGGATCTTGCTTGAGCGCGTCTAGCTCTTTGACCGGCGGCTCGTGAACCATGTCGACATCGCCGCTCTTGAGCAGCAGCAGCCGCTGTGTGGCGTCGGGCACGATCTTCAGGATCACGCGATCGAGCTTGGGCTTGCCCGCGTAGTAGCCTGCATACGCGTTCAGCACGACCCGATCGCCGGGCTTGTACTCGCCGAAGACGAACGGGCCATCGCCGGGAGCCATGCTTTTCTTTAGCTCCTGCTTGCCGAGCGGATCGTCGGCCGGCGCGAGCTTCTTGAGATGCTCGGGGCTGATCGACGAGGTGTTGTGCATGACGTTGTTCATGAAGATCAGATCGTTGGCCGATTCGACCTGCATCGTGATTGTCTTGTCGTCGACAGCCTTGAACGCATCCGGGCTGGTGACACCGCCCATTGCTAGCAGAAACGCCGCGCTGCCGCCGACCTCGTAGAGCCGCCGGTAGCCGCCGACAATATCGCCGGCTGTCACAGGCTTGCCATCTTGATAGGTCGCGTTGTCGCGCAGCTTCCAGGTTACCGTCTTGCCGTCGGGAGAGACCGTGCGGCTGGCGGCCAGCATCGGCTCGATCGTGCTGGTGTCGGCGACCCAATACTTGTAGCCGTCAGGCGCGGTCTGCTCGACCAGCTTGTACTGCTCCAGCTGATCATAGGTATTTTGGATGGTCGTTTGCGATGTGATGCTGCCCGCAGTAAACGCCGGATCGAAGGTGTCGATGTCCCCGGGAACAGCCACAACCAGGGTTTTCTGCTGATTGCCGCCCGTATTGCCTGCGCCGGGAGTGGCGGGCGTACCGCAGGCGGTAAGTACAATCAGCAGCGCCATGAAGAGGAGCAGCGCTGCGCGAGATCTGTGGAGACGCGAGAAAGCGATCATTGCCAAGCCCTTTCACAGATAGAAACACCCGGCTGCCGGTTCATCCACGCGCTCGCTCTTTGGCGATCGAGCGGTTGGAGAGATAACAGGCTTCCTGGCGTGCATATCTACATGATCTAGTGGATGAGCGCACCGTAGCCTAAAGCTACCTGAAGCAGCGCTGAAGCGGAATCGTACAAAAGCAGTGAATTGGGCGGGGTAGATCGTCACTACTTAACCTGACCATTGCGGACACGCACAGAGGTCGTCCGATGGTGTGCCTGGCTCAAGATCAGGCAGTATAGGCTACCCATCCCCGATCGTCAATCCGTGTGCGCCGAACGAGCTATCGAAGCTGTTACATGGGAGCAGTCAGCAGGACAATGTCCAACCGCTCGTGCCATCAGCCCCTGCGCCAGCGCGTCCAGGTAGCGGCGGATGGAAATATCATAGTAGTGGATGAGACAAACACCTTTATAGTCCGCCCGCCTGGTAGCTTTACCTTGAGTACGAGCATCGACATGACTCTTGCTGCATTGAGGAATGCCGGTTAGATGCATCCAATACTGCCGCAGCTCGGCCTCATCTTGATCAGCCCGGCACATCACCTGAATCCGAAACTTCGACTCGTCAAGCGTAAAGCTGCTGCGTAGCAAATACAGCCAGTAGCGGATAACTTGGGGATTACTGTTGCCGAAGGCAAAAGCAGTCTCAGCTTTAGCTCCCTCGGCAAGGTAGAGCATCGCCGCCGCAATCTGATTTGTCTGAGTCAGATCGTCCAGTGTTGCGAGCAACGCTTCAGCCTGTTTGTGAGCCTCGTCAATCCGAGCTAGCCGCGCCTGTCTATGGGCCATCATCGCCAGCGCGCGATTCCGGCCCGTCGCCTCGACCTCGCGCTCGTGCAGCCGCTGATGCTGCTCGGGTGTTAGCTCGATGCCACGCACCCACAGCGTCAATGTGTTTTTTGGCGGGCCGAGCTTCGCCGAGATCTCGTTCAACGAGTAGCCTTCGCGTCGTAGTCGCCGCGCTTCTTCGCGTAGCTCTTCGGGGTAGTACTGGCCGCGTGGCATAGCCCTGTCTCCTGATCTGTCAAATCATTGTGAATGACAGTATATAGTGCCAACGGCGCGTTAATTCGCGTTGTTTCCGCTTCCTGGTGATAGATAAAGAGGAAATTGGCGGAAAAAGAATGCCATCGGGAGAGATCTTCTAGCTGTGCCGCAGAAAGCAAAAGCGCATCCATGATATGGACGCGCCGGTTAAAACAAAACGATCAGGAGCTTCGAACTCCTGATCGCCTGAATGTGGTGGAGCTTGGGGGATTCGAACCCCCGACCTAAACACTGCCAGTGTTTCGCTCTCCCAACTGAGCTAAAGCCCCAAATACCTGTGTCTCTGGTGGACCTGGGGGGATTCGAACCCCCGACCTCCGCATTGCGAACGCGGCGCTCTCCCAACTAAGCTACAGGCCCTCAACCCGTGACAGCGGCGAAAGTATATCATGCTCGATCGGACTTGTCAAATCGAAATTTGAAGCGCTTGACGGTCATTCGGCCTTGCTCTACCATGCCCTTAAATGGCTTATCGAGAGCGGCACCAGGGCGGCTGGGCCTAGAAGGATAAAGATGAAATCGAGCGACTCGCGTGGACTCACAACCTTGCGCAATAAAGATCAGTTGCTGAGCCGGGGCGCGATCTGATGCCTGGCGAATCGGCTATTCGCGTGCTGATGCTGGCGCGCGCGGTCTATCCGCTGCATGGCTTTGGCGGCATTGAGCGCCACGTCTTTCATCTCGTCACGCACCTGATCCGTCAAGGCGTCGAGGTCAGCCTGGTCGTCGGGCAGCCGCCGGATGGCGACGAGACCACAGGCTTAGAGCGGATTCTGTCTGCGGCCAGGCTCGACACCAGAGCGCTCACACTAACATTTCTGCGCTACGATCGCACATCGCCGGTGCTGCGGCCCAACGCCATTCTGGGACGGCAGATCAACTATCCGCTCTTCTCGCTCTCCGAGGGTCGTCTGGCGCGTGAGCAGATCAGCGCGCATCGTGTGGATGTGGTTCACACCCAGGGATTGTGCGCGTTCGGCTTTGGCGTCGAGCGCTGGCTGCATCGCGACCTGCGCGCAGTGCCGTTTATCGCCAATCCGCATGGCCTGGAAGAATACCGCACGCCCGACTGGCGCAAGCGCCTGGCCTACACACCGTTTCGTGGGCAGTACTCGTGGGGTCATCGCCAGGCCGACCGCGTGATCGCGACCGACGACTGCACCAAGGACGATCTGCCGCGCTACCTGAGCGTCGATCCGGCCAACGTCGTGGTGATTCCCTCGGCGATCGACGTCGAAGAGAGCCTGGGCTTTGTCGATCCGCAGCAGCGCGCGGCGCTACGTCAGCGTTTCGCTCTCGACGAGGCCGATCCGGTGCTGCTGAGCGTTAGCCGCCTTGAGCGCAACAAAGGCTACCATGTTTTGCTGGATGCCCTGGCGATGGTGCGGGATGTGCTGGGAGAGCGCTGGAGATGGCTGCTGGTAGGCACGGGAAAAGAGGCCGAAGCGCTGCGCCAGCAGGCCGAGCGGCTGGAGCTTGCGGCGCACATTACCTTTGTCGGCGGGCTGAGCGACGCCGAGCTGCACTCGCTCTACGAAGAGGTCGATCTGTTCGTGCATCCAACGCTCTACGAAGGATCGTCGCTGGTGACACTAGAGGCAATGATCCACCGGCTGCCGGTCATCGCCAGCGCGGCCGGCGGCATTCCCGATAAGGTCTTTCCCGGACGTAACGGCATGCTTGTGCCGCCCGGCGATGTCGATGCGCTGGCGCAGGCGCTGCGTACCGCGCTGGATCTCCGCAACCAATGGCAGCGCTGGGGCAACGAAGGCGTAGGCATCGTCGAGAAAACCTTTGCCTGGCCGATCGTCGCGCGGCGCACAAAACAGGAGTACCAAACGATGCTGGCTAAGAGGCCACGTTCATGAGTCGCTCGGTCGATGCGCGCACCAATCGCGCCGTTCTGGCACAGCCACGCGCGGCACAGCGCCACTGGATCGCGACACCGCTGGCCTGGCCGCTGATCGTCGGAGCGGTGATGATGGTGATCGGTGTGCTGATGCGCATGCCGACTGCCTCCTACCGGGGCGCGCCGGATCAAGTCAGCTTCAACAACTACATCTTCCAGTTCATCGGCGCGTACTCCGACATCACCTCGCTCTATTTTCGCGATCAGCTGTGGCTGCATCCGGTGCCCTACTTCGGCTACTTCGTCGAGTATCCGGTCGGCATGGGCTGGCTGATCTGGCTGATCGGCTTTGTCAACAGCAGCGTCACGGCCTACTTTTTGGTCACGGCCGCCGTGATGATCGTCTGCGGCCTGCTGGTCTTCTGGCTGGGCAGCAAGTTCGAGCGTGCGAATCTGTGGCTGCTGGCACTCTCGCCGACGCTGCCGCTTTACACCGTGCTGAACTGGGACATGTTCGGCGTCGTGCTGACGATCGCGGCGCTGCTCCTGTTTCGGCGTAACCGCGACGGCTGGGGCACGCTGCTGCTGACGGCGGCGGTCTGGACAAAGTTCTTTCCGATCGTGCTGGTGCCACTGGTCGTGATCGACCGGGCGCTCAAGCAGCGCTGGCGCGACGTGCTGGTAATCGGCGGCGGCTTCGGCATTGCCAGCCTGGTGATGAACGCGCCGTTCGCGCTGGCCTTCACCGACGAGGGCGTGCTGCTCCGCAGCAGCTGGCTGCATTTCTTCCGCTTCAACCAGCAGCGGCCACGCGAAGTCAACTTTTGGAACTTCTTCGACTCGCTTCAGCTCTCGATCCAGCAGATCAACTCGTTCAGCGCGCTGCTGCTGGCGCTGGGCGTCGGCGCGATCGTGCTGCTGATGAGCTATAGCTGGCTGCGCGGCCCTGGACGCGGCCAGGATCTGCTGCTTCCCGCAGCGCTGGCGGCGATCGGCTGGTTCTTTTTCATCAACAAGGTGTATAGCCCGCAGTACAGCCTGTGGCTGGCCGTGCTGCTGGCGCTGCTGTCAGGGCCGACGTCGCTGGTCGTGGCCTTTGCGGCGGTGGACATCGCCTACTTTGCAACCAGCTTCGTGCTGCTGCATCTGGCGTCGTCGCAGAATCCGCTGACTAGCTGGTTTTACGCGCAGGTCATGCTGCCCTCGATGGCGCTGCGCGAGGCCGTGATTCTGGCGATCATCATCTGGGCGATCTGGCAAATCGCGCGGCCCGTGTGGCGAAACGAGAGCCATACAGCGGCCAGTGCCGCAGCAGCCTGATCGATCTGGAGTACAGTCATGTCCGAAACAATCTTGTTTCGTCCTGTCGGTCAAAAGAGCTGGATCTGATTCGTGAGAGCGGCTATACCGCGTTTCCGCCGCGTCTGTTCCACCAGCCGATCTTTTATCCCGTGCTGAACGAGGAGTACGCGACACAGATCGCCCGAGATTGGAACACCAAAGACGCGGCTTCGGGCTACGTCGGCTATGTCACGCGCTTTCGGGTCGACTCCAGCTTCCTGGAGCGCTACCCGGTGCAAGTCGCCGGCAACTCGCGACATCAAGAGTACTGGATTCCGGCCGAGGATCTGGCGGAGTTCAACCGGCATATTGTCGGCACGATCGAAGTGATTGCGGAGTTTCACGGCGATTAAGAGTTGATGCGAGCCAGCCGTGAGTAGGAGCATACATGATGTTGACAACTGTTGAAGGAGTTTACCGCGACGGCAAGATCGAACTCGTAGAGCAGCCGCCAAATGTGCATAACGAGGCGCGCGTAATCGTAACGTTTCTGGAATCCGGCCAGATAGATCTTACGTCGCGTGGAGTCGATCAAGCTCAAGCTGCCGAGCTACAAGCGCGGCTGGGCACGTTTGCGGAAGAATGGGATAGCGCAGAGATGGACATGTATGACAACTACGACGCCCACAAATCCCGCGTATAAGCGCGGCGATGCCGCAATCCGTCACACGCTGAATTTGTAAAAGATAGTCGTCCACGTAATCTCAATGTGGTACTTATGAATGATTTCAGTTTAGGCGCAACCTACTGGCCGCGACGTAAAGGCTCGCTGCTGTGGACAAAATTTGATCGCGGCGAGATTCGCGAAGAGTTTCAGCAACTGGCCGCGATCGGCCTCAACACGGTGCGGCTGCCGCTGCGCTGGGAAGATTTTCAGCCACGGCCCGAGCGAGTGGCGGTGACGGCGCTGCGTATGCTTGAGCAAACGCTTGAGCAGGCCGGCGATGTCCGGCTGCGCGTGGTGCCGGCGCTGTTTCCGCTGGCAGTCTCGGGCGCGATCCATCTGCCGGCCTGGGCCACCGCTGCCAGCTACGCCGCCGATCTCACGCTCTCGACCAAGTTCGGGCCGCTGCTGATCGTGCGCAACGAGCAGCGACCGCCGCTGGTCTGGGAGCATACCAAACACGAAACCGAGATCCGCGACCTGTGGACCAATCCCGCGATGCGCGTGGCCCAGCGGCTACTGATCGCCGAGGTCATCGGCAACTTCGCGGATCATCCGGCGCTGCATGGCTGGGAGCTGGGCAGCGGCATCGAGCTAGGCCGCGCGCCGTCCTCAGCCGAGGTGGTGACTGAGTGGCTCGGCGAGACGATCGACATCGCGCGTGACTACCGGGCACAGGGGCCGATCTTCTACAGCGCGACGATGCGCTCGCTGGTTCGCCGCGAAGGGCCGCGTCCCGAGTCGATCGTGCAGGCGGGCGGCGTTCCGGTGCTGAGCCTGGTACCGCCGGAGCCCGCGCTCAAGAGCCAGCCGCTCAGCGACTCGCTGCTGCGCTTTGTGACGGCGCTGGTGTACTCGCTGGGCAAGACCGCGCCGGTGCTGCTGGTGGGAGCGCCCGCCGTGACCAACGCCGGTGGCCGGATCTTCGCGGATCAGGCGTATGGCCGAAGCATTGAGCAGCCGCTGCTGGATCTCGACGAGTATGCGGGAGTGATCGAAACGGCGCTGCCCGCGCTGCACACATCCGGCGTGCCTGGCCTGTGGTTTGTTCACAGCTTTTGCTATGCCGAGCAGTTCTTGCCCCAGGAGGCGCACAGCCGCCGCGAGCAGATGATGGGCCTTTTCGACACCACCGGCGACGAGCTGCCGATTACGGCGGCCGTTCAGCGCTTCGCTCAGCAGCCCGACGTCGAGCAGAAAGCGGGCATTCCGCTGCTGGACGTCGAAGACTACTGGAACGATCCGGCAGGAAGCTTCCAGCGGCTGTGGCAGCATTGGCAAACGCCAGACGAAAGTTGATCAAGCAAAACCGGACTCGCCGCGCGGCGAGTCCGGTTTGTTTTATAAGCTACTCTCGGTTTGAATCACTCAACCGGATCGAATGAGACCGCCTCGGCGCGCTGGCGAAACCAGGTTTTGACCTGCGGCCAGAAGCTGCCGAAAAACTCACTGGTCCGGTAGGCATCCAGCGCCTCGGCATTCTCCCACACACTCCAGGTCGCGAACGACGACGGATCGTCGGCCTGGCGCAGGAGCTGCACGCTGATGCAGCCGGGCTGTCCCGCGATCTGGGGCCGCAGCTGCTCGTAGAAGGCCAGAAATTCCTCGACGCGATCCGGCTGAAAATACATCCTCACAAGTCGTGTCAGCATCGGCGCACCTACAACGAGTAGCTTTCCAGCTCACGAGCGATCGAAACGTCGCCTGTGAAGCCGCCGGCCCGCACCTCGGCGATCGCCTGGTCCTCGGGCTGCGTGTACTCCGCGCTGAAGTGGATCAACGCCAGCCGCTGCACACCACAGCGCACGGCTATCTCGCCGGCCTGGCGCGGCGTTGTGTGCGTGTAGTTGTTGACCGGATCGGTCACCGTAGCCTCGTGGATCAGCGTATGCGCTCCCTGCGCGAACTGCTCAAGCTCGGGGCAGGGCTCGGTATCGGCCGAGTAGACCAGCGTCTGCCGCCGCTCACGATCGATGATCTTCACCGCCAGCGTCGGCCGGCTGTGGCGAACCGGCGTCGTCGCGATCGTGTAGGCGTCGGTGGCGAGCACCTCGTGATCGATCGTCTCGGGCAGCTCGTGCCAGCTGGTCGCGCACATCTGGCCTTTCTGCTCAAGCTCCAGCGCATCGACCAGCCGCCGCGCCATGCTCAGCGTCGACGTGTTAGCATACACATCAAAGGTGCCGGGATACTGCGCCAGCCACAGATGAAAGAGCAGGGCTGGCAGGCCATAGATATGATCGGTGTGATTGTGAGTCAGCAGCACGCCGCGCAAGCTCTTCGGATCGACGTCGGCGCGCAGCAGCTGCTGGTAGGCTCGCCCGCCACAATCGATCAGCAGGCCACCGGCGGGTGAGTCCCAGACCAAAGACGTATTATCGCGATCGCGGTCGGGCAGCGCCGTTCCCGCGCCCAAAATAACGACACGTTGACTCATAGTTTTACTCCTGAACGCGCGATCGAGTATAGATGCGCGGTGAAAACGTGTCAATTTGGGCAGAACCAAGAACCAAGAACCTAACGGCAGAACAAAGAACAACAGAACAAAGAACAAACAAAAGCCAAAAAGCAAGCACCGAGAACCGGACATCGCAGAGAACAAAACGATATTGCGGAAATCCCTTTGTTCTCTTGTTCACTTGTTCCTTTTGTTCGCTCGTACTGGCACGCGGCTTGGAGATCGTTCAAGCCGGCGAATCAATCATAGATTAAGAGCAGAGCATGACACGTATTGCATATTTCGACTGTTTTTCGGGCATTAGCGGTGATATGACGCTTGGCGCGCTCGTCGATGCCGGACTCGATCCGGCCGCGCTGGAGGCCGAGCTGCGCAAGCTCAACGTCGAGGGCTGGACGATCGCCGCCGAGCGCGTGACACGCTACAGCATCGCGGGAACCAAGCTGCATGTGCGCACCGCCGAGCAGCACGTCCACCGCCATCTCAGCGATATTGCGGCGATCCTGGCTGCCAGCGCGCTCGATCACGATGTCCAGCAGCGCGCGCTGGCGATCTTCACGCGACTGGCCGACGCCGAAGCTGCCGCGCATGGCACCAGCCGCGATCAGGTACACTTCCATGAGGTCGGCGCGCTCGACGCAATCGTGGACATCGTCGGGGCCGTGATCGGGCTCAAGCTGCTGGGCATCGAGCGAGTCTATGCCTCGGCGCTTCCGCTCGGCAGCGGCTGGATCAACGCGGCGCATGGTCGCATCCCGGTGCCGGGACCGGCGGTGCTGCATCTGCTGGGCACAGTCAACGCGCCGATCCAGGCCGACACCACACCTTTCGAGCTGGTCACGCCTACGGGAGCGGCGATCCTGGCTGAGCTGGCAACCTTTGAGCGTCCAGCGCTCACGCTCACGGCTACCGGCTACGGCTACGGTGAGCGCGACATCGGGCGACTCAATGCGGTGCGCGTCTGGCTCGGCGAGACCCATCAGGCCAGATCGGTGGCTGAAGAGTCGCAGGATCAGGTGGTGCTGCTGGAGACCAACATCGACGATCAGCCGGCCGAGCAGCTGGCGTATGTCGCGGAGCGCCTGCTGAGCAGTGGCGCGCTGGATGTGTGGTGGACGCCGATCGGCATGAAGAAAGGCCGCAGCGCGCAGATGCTCTCGGCGCTGGTTCGTCCCGCCGACGAGCAGGCAGCAGTCGAGCTCATCTTCCACGAGACTACCAGCCTTGGCATTCGCCGCCAGCCGATCCAACGCTGGATCTGTGGACGAGCCACGCGGCAGGTGGAGACACCATGGGGCCTCGTGCGGATCAAAGAGCAGCACTGGAAAGGCAAGCTGCTGGGCGTCGCGCCGGAGTACGAGGACTGCGCCCGGATCGCGCGTGATCATGGCCTGGCTCTGCGTGAGGTTTATCTCGCGGTCCAGGAGGCGATCCGGCGTGGATGAGC
>DASWTQ010000285.1:0-7303 GCA_036402055.1 Herpetosiphonaceae bacterium | reverse complement strand
GCCGATCAACTCGCGTCCGAGGCCGACGAAAAGCAGCCGGCAGAGTAGATACGAACTGGCCCTCACCCCCTAACCCCCTCTCCCGTTGCGACAGGAGAGGGGGAATCTTCAGGGCTGCTTTGTTCTTTGGTTCGTTCGGTGTTTGGCCCTCACCCCTGGCCCTGGCGGGCCTTCCCCTCTTCCATTGCCATAGGAGAGGGGATTTTTGGTGATTCCTTTGTTCTTGGTTCTGTTGTTCTTTGTTCTTCTTGGTTCTTGGTTCTTGGTTCTTGGTTCTTCTCGCCCTACTTCAGCGCATCGGCCTGCGCCTGCGTGGTGATGATGGCCTTGTCGGGAACGGTCACGCCGTCGCGCAGGGTCACGTCCATCACGATCGCGCCGGTACCGATGGTGACGTTGTTGCCGACTGTCGAGCGGAACAGGATCGCGTCGTCGCCGATCGTCAGGCGATCGCCGACCACTAGCGGGCCGTGGAAGACGATGTTATCGTCGGTGTCGAGATACGCGCCGATGCGAATGCTGGTGCCCTTCAGCGCGTGGAAGGTAACGCGATCTTCGATCTCCGCGTTGTCGCCGATGATGATCGGCGAGCCCTCGTCGGCGCGGATCGAGGTGCGACGACCGACCACGCTGTTGCTGCCCAGCCGCACATCGCCGACGATGCGCGCAAACTCTTTGAGCGTCACGTTCGCGCCCAGTGTCGGCGCCGCGCCGTTGTTGAAGGAGGTTTTGGGAGCCGCGCCCACGCCCTGCACAGCATCGACGCCGCCGGCCTCGTAAAGATCGGGATAGTGCTCGGCAAACTCCTTGTTGACCTCAAGCACGTCTTCCTGAAAGTCCGTATTGCCCTGCGATTTGAGCGGCAGCGCGTCAGCCTGCGCCTGCGTGGTGATCACCGCGCCGACCGGCACCAGCCGATCTTTGCCGATCGTGACGTTGCGAATATCCGCGCCGTGCAGCACAAACGCGCCGTCTTCCAGGATCACGTTCTCCAGATTCACGCGGAAGCCGACAAAGGTGAAGTTGCCGATGCGGGAGTTTTTGATCGACGCCTGATGCGCGATGCTGACGCGCTCCTCGGTGCTGCTTGAGCGCGGGCCGCACGCTGAGCCGGGCGCGGGCTGATTCCGCAGCGCGGCAAAAATAATATTATCCTGAAGATTCGTATTGCTGCCGATACAGACCCGCGTGCCGGCGTCGGCGCGAATGATCGTGTTGCTGGCGACGAACACTTCTTTACCGACCGCAACGTCGCCGAACAGCTCGACCAGCGGGCTGATAAAGCTGTGGTTCACGACAACCGGCTGATTATGCGCGATGCTGACCTGGCCTTTAGGCGGGAAGGGCGAGCCAGGGCCGGGCTTGCGCTCGGTCGCGGACGGCGGCAGATTGCGCATGGTGGCGTACTGGCTGCCGAGCTGGCCCAGCAGCACCTCGTAGCGCGTGCCGCCGTGCTCAGGATGATGCTCGAAGCGGGCGCGCTCAAAATACTGGACGCGGTAGCCTTGCTCCTCTAACTCGGCCGAGATCGGATAGCCAAAGATCGCCAGGCCGCCGTTTCTGCGCCAGTAGCTGCCGAACACGCCCTTGGTCGCGTGTCCGGTCGCGGCGAAGTAGGTCGTATCGCCGGTGCTGGTGACGGCTGCCTCGCGCTGAAAGGCAGCTTCGCTCTGCCGACTGGCTGTTGTGAGCTGGCCCAGCAGCATCAGCTGAACACCGTGGCCGCTGCGCTGATGCTCAGGAAAAGCCTGAAAGACCGCGCGCTCGAAATACTGTGTCGAGCGGCCGTCTTGCTCGAACTCCTGCGTGATCGGGTAGCCAAAGATCGCCAGACCGCCGTGGCGCTCCCAGAACGCCCGAAACTCGCCCTCGATACTGTGACCGGTCTCCTCAAAGAAGCGCTCGGTCGTCGCCGCCTCGGCGGATCGTACTCGCCCCGGCGTGGCGACGAGGCTGATCCCCGCCGCCATCAGGGCACACGTCAAAAACAGCCGCACAAGCCGCATGGTCGTCCTCCTACATTGGATAGCTTGTTTGAGATCGATAGGTTCAGGTAGTTGGCGCGCCGCACCACTCGCAGAAGCGAGCCAGCGCGAGGTTCCACTCATGACACTGCCGGCACTGCATCATGGTCGCCGAGCCGCCCACGAACGGACGGATGGTGCCGCATTGGCCGCAGAGGTAGTCGTTGTAGCTCTGGTCGCAGCGCCACCCGCAGGCGATACAATGCCAGTGCTTCGGTCGCCGGGCAACCTCGACGAAATCAGGATCGGACGGGAGCGAATCCAGCTCACCAGCCTGCCGATCGGCCTCGGCGCTGCGGATGGCGGCGGGCTCACAGCTGATCTTGCCGATCCAGCGTCGACGGCTGCGGCGACTCTGGACCCGGCGATGCAAGTTCGGCGCGCTGCTGTGCGGTCGCGTCGACTCGTTGGACAGATCCAGCAGCGGGCCTTTCTGGAAGATCCGCAGTGCGAGCGCGGCCACCAGCGGCGGGTCGAACGACAGCGGCAGCGTTCCGGCCACAGCGCTCGGCACCAGTACCAGGATGATCCGGCTGGCGATCGCAAACACATCTTGCGGCGCATCCTGCAACGCCGATTCGAGCAGCGCCCGCACATCGTCACGCCGCAGCATCTGCTCAGCCTGGGCATCCAGCACCGCGTGCTCGGTCACAGCGCGGCCGTCGGCAAACAGCAGCAGCCAGCGATCGACCGATACCGCAAACGCGACCAGATCAAAAGGCTCGTCGATGATCGTCCTCAACTTTCAGCAGTGATTCCGCAGCGCGGTCATGGCGCATTATACGCCAAACGCATCACCCTGATTGTCCTGATCGTGGCAGCCACTCGCCGCTCTCGCTCCGTCCAGGATAGCTCACATTCGTAAAGGGCCAGCGCTCCGCAATCCAGTCTTTGACTGTGCGAAACAAGATTGGGTCGAGGCCCTGATCGTAGGCGCTCTGCCGCACCCACATGTAGACACGCGCATCGGCAGGTTGGTCGCACGGCGGGTTGATATATAAACAGCCAAGACAGCTCGACTCGTCGGGAGCGACGACCGTGTAGGCAAACGCGACCCGCTCGTTAAACTGCTGCTCATGCGCGGCGAGATCAGCGAGATTCTCCTCGCGGGTAAAATCTTCGCGCGGCCAGTCCCAGCCTAACAGGGAATTGAGCAGCGGAATACTCGACATGAGCGCCTCGTAATCCTTGTCTACATCCGCCACCGTCAGTGGACGCAGACGAAAATATTCGGTCTCAAACAGCGTCGGCACATCGAAATCGGGCGGCACAAACGGCCTGGCAGAACCACGCTCCGACTGCTCATCATGACTCATCAAGACACCTCCGCTTTTTACCTGGCTCGTTTACTGGCCCTCACCCCTGCGCTATTGCGCGGTCCCCTCTCCCATTGCGATAGGAGAGGGGATTTTTGGTACTTCCTTGGTTCTTGGTTCTTGGTTCTTGGTTCTTGGTTCTTCCGTTAGGTTCTTGGTTCTTACCAGGTTTCCGCCCCGTCGGCGTACTCCTCGCGCCAGTTGGGCAGCACGCAAAACTCGTTGCCGCAGGGATCGTTCATGATCCACCAGCCGTGGATCTGCTCGATCCGCCGCGCGCCGAGCGCCTCAAGCCGGGCAACCTCGGCCTCAAGATCGTCGGTGGTGAAATCGAGATGCACGCGGCTCTTGGCGGTTTTGGGCTCCGGCACACGTTGCAGGATCACCCACAGGAGCCCGCCGATCGCCGGCCCCAGCTCGGTATATTCCTCGTCCTGGTCGATGGGCTCGCGGCCAAGCGCGCCGGACCAGAAGCGCGTTCCGGCCTCAAGATCGTCGCAGTCGATCACGATATTGAGCAGCCTGCTGCGATGCATACTCCCTCCCTCGCTCATGCAGCTTACTGTGAGGCGCTGCCGGACGATGTTTGCAGCTTGCGAATGTAGTCGGCCACATTCTGAAGCTCAGCGCGATACATACGGCGCATGACTATCGGTGTGATCAGCTTCTCGACAAAGCCTGCGATGCCAGGCTGTGCGTTCCAATCCGTCGCGATCGTGACCTCGGTCTGCTGGCCCTGTGGTCCGGGCACAACCTTAAATGTCGTCGTGACGCCGGCCTGCTGATCATCTTCCATCAGCAAGCGACCCGGCTCCGGCTCGCTGACAACCATATGGTAGACCCGCTCGACGCCAAGCGCGCGAGTCCAGACCGTAAAGAGCGTTCCCGCGCCGTAGCCGCCCTGCTCCACCTCGATCTTGGGAAAGTATTGTTTGGGCAGAATCGCCGGGTGATGCTGGCGATAGTCGGCAAAAATCCCGTACACTTCTTCGGGCCGCGCCGCGATCAGCGCCGATGCTTCAGCATGGAGTCGTGTCATAGCTGTATCCTTTTGTATGAGTAAATAAGTTTGTGAATTTTTTCCTCATACGCTCTATCATACGCCCACGTGCAACCCCGCAAAGCCGACCTTAGACCAATCGTGCAGCCCGCTTTTATACGGGCCTGGCGGCGCAGATATACGCTCGCTGGCTGGGATGCTCGGCCTCGACATACGGCGCGCGCTCAAGCACCGCCTCGATCATAAAGCCCGCAGCGCCGAGATACTGGAGCATCTCTGCCGTCTGAAAAAAGATGAAATCGAGCGTGACCGGCTGCTCCCACATCTCATCGCGATGCACGACCTCCTGCCCGATATGAAATGCGAGCAGCAGCGCGCCGCCGGGCCGCAGCACACGCTTCAGCTCACTGAGCACCGCCACCATATCGGCGTGTGGAATATGAATCAGCGAGTAGAACGCGACGATCCCGCCCAGGCTGCCGGTCTCCGCCTCCAGACTACGCATGTTGCCCTGTGCAAAAACGATCTCAGGATGGAGCTGCCGTGCCTGCGCGACCATCTCCGCCGACAGATCCAGCCCGCGCACATCCACTCCGCGATCGTGGAGATAGCGCGCCACGTGGCCGGGCCCGCAGCCAAGATCCCAGACCGGCCCGAGATCCTGCACGCGCTCGGCAAACCAGCTCAGCAGATGCCGATCCAGCGGCTTGTGCGCCAGCTCACCCGCGATGTGCGCCGTGTACTCGCCGGCGATGCGATCATAGCTGGTTTGGACATTAATCGTGTTCTGATCCATAGGTTTGTATTCCTCTCCACGCGAGCGTAGCATACTCGGAAACCGGCTGCAAAAAACTCATCGGCAGCTATTTTTCCTTTAACCAGATCTTGACAAATCTGTTATACTATTTTTTAAGAAGTACTCACCGTCACCGCTCTGTGACGCAATCCATGTACTCACTCCTGCTCCATTGAGTGAGTCTCGCCAATCGATCCGCATGGGACTAGATGATTCTAACGCGTTTACCCATGCGCGAACCAGCTCAACACTCGTCCGCCACCTTGATGGTGGCTAACAGCTCGCCCCCCAATCCATGCGCAATCAGCGATGCGTTGCCGGAAACCACCGGTTAGCAGCTTGTTGCCCAAAAACCCAACCTATCACTCTGCGTATCGCACAGATTCACGATCTGTGCAGGACTCGTGGCTTCAGTTCGCCTTAACGGAGGAAGAACAATGGACACACGTCGGACCTTTCGTTGGACAACTTTGCTGATCCTGGCTTTGTTCGTGTTCCCGCTGATCGCATCGGCAAGCACGTCCGCCAAGCCCGCAGCACGCATCGATGCCAAGGTGCTTCAGCAAGCCGCAGCCAAAAACGAGGCGACCTTCTGGGTGCTGCTGCGCGATAAAGCCGACCTGGAGTCGGCCAAGCGCGCCAAGGGCTGGAAAGAGCAAGGCGATGCGGTTGTGAATGAGCTGAAGGCCACCGCCGAGAAGAGCCAGAAAGGGCTCAGGAGCCTGCTCAAGGGTAAGAACAAGAAGTTCGAGGCCTTCTGGATCGCCAACGCGATCAAAGTGACCGCCGACACCGCGACGATCAAAGAGCTGGCGGCGCGGCCTGAGGTTGCCGAGATCCTCAACGATGAGCCGATGCAGCTGCCCCCGGCGCAGCCCGGTGAGGAAGAGGCGCGCATCCAGGCGATCGAGTGGGGCATCGACCGCATTCGCGCCGACGACGTTTGGTCGACCTTTAACGTGCGCGGCGAAGGTATCGTCGTAGCCAACATCGACACCGGCGTGCTGCACACACACCCGGCGCTGGTCAACCAGTATCGCGGCAACCTGGGCGGCGGTACCTTCAACCACAACTACAACTGGTACGATCCGGCGAACGCCTGTGGCAACGGCGGTACCGTGCCCTGCGACAACAACGGCCACGGCACCCACACCATGGGCACCATCCTTGGCGATGACGGCGGCGCGAACCAGATCGGTGTTGCGCCGCGCGCCAAGTGGATCGCGGCCAAGGGCTGTGAGAGCAGCTCCTGCTCCAACGCCTCGCTGCTTTCGTCGGGCCAGTGGGTGCTCGCGCCGACCGATCTGAGCGGTGCGAATCCGCGCTCGGATCTGCGCCCGAACATCGTCAACAACTCGTGGGGCGGCGGCGGCAATAACACCTGGTACCAGGCCACGGTGCAGGCGTGGATCGCGGCGGGTATCTTCCCGGCCTTCTCCAACGGCAACAGCGGCCCGAGCTGCAACACCTCCGGCTCGCCGGGCGACTACGCCGAGAGCTACTCGGTGGGCGCGTTCGACGTCAACAACGCGATCGCCTCGTTCTCCAGCCGTGGCTCGGCAACGCTGGGCGGCGTCAAGCCCGACATCGCGGCGCCTGGCGTGAACATCCGCTCGGCCTGGAACAACGGCGCGTACAACGCGATCAGCGGTACCTCGATGGCCTCGCCGCATCTCGCGGGCGCCGTCGCGCTGATGTGGTCGGCCGCTCCGTCGCTGGTGGGCGACATCAACGCCACCCGCACGATCCTCGATCAGACCGCGATCGACACCTCGGACCTGACCTGCGGCGGCACGGCGGCCAATAACAACGTCTGGGGCGAGGGCAAGCTCGACGCCTTCGCGGCGGTCGATCAGTCGCCGCGTGGCCCGGTCGGCACGCTGGCCGGCACCGTCACCAACGCCAGCACCAGCGCGCCAATCAGCGGCGTGACCGTCCAGGCGGCCGGTCCGTCGAACCGCAACACGGTGACAAGCTCGACGGGCACGTACTCGCTCCAGCTGCCGGTCGGTACCTACACGCTGACGGTGAGCTCGTTCGGCTATGCCACGCAGACGATCAGCGGCGTCGTGATCACCGCCAACACCACGACTACCCAGAACGTCGCGCTCACGGCGGCTCCGTCCTACACCGTGACGGGTACAGTTCGCAACTCCAGCGGCGCGGC
>DASWTQ010000284.1:0-7891 GCA_036402055.1 Herpetosiphonaceae bacterium | reverse complement strand
CAAGACCGACGCCGAGCTGCGCAGCGCGCTGCGCCAGCGTGTCTCGCTGCTGCATGTCGAGAGCATCCACGAGCTGCGGCGGCTTCAGGCGATCGCGGCTGAGCTGAATACCGTCGCGCCGGTGCTGCTGCGGGTCAATCTGCGCGGCCCGCTGCCGACTGCTACGCTGCAAATGGCCGGCACGCCGACGCAGTTTGGTATCGACGAGGCGGAGCTTCCCGCGGCGATCCTTGAGGCCCAGCGCAGCCCGCAGATCGATCTGCAAGGCTTTCATCTGCACTCGCTCTCCAATAACCTCAACGCCGACGAGCATGTGCGCCTGATCGCGCACTACATCGATCGCGTGTACGGCTGGGCGCAGGAGTTTGGGCTGCACGTGCGGGTGGTCAACATCGGCGGCGGCATCGGCGTGAACTACGCGCAGCTCGACCGGCAGTTCGACTGGCAGCGCTTTACCACACAGCTCGGCGCGCTGCTGGAGCAGGACGATCGCGCGCGGGAGTGGCGGCTGATCTTTGAGTGCGGCCGCTTTGTCACGGCGGCCTGTGGCTGGTACGCCGCCGAGGTGCTCGACATTAAGCGCAATCACGGTACGGACTTTGTGATCGTGCGCGGCGGAACCCAGCATTTCCGTCTGCCGGTCTCGTGGCAGCACAACCATCCGTTCGTCGTCGTACCGATCGAGGAGTGGCGCTACCCGTTCGCGCGTCCGGCGCTTCAGGATGTGGCGGCCACGATCACCGGCCAGCTGTGTACGCCCAAAGATGTGTTTGCTCGTGATGCTGCAATCTCGCGTGTGCGCGCCGGCGATGTTGTCCTGTTTGTGTATGCCGGAGCGTACGGCTGGAGCATCTCGCACCACGATTTCTTGAGCCATCCGCATCCTGAGCAGATCTTCGTCGGCGACTTGTAAAGCAAAAGTGATAATCATTTTCACTTATTTGCGCGTCCAGAATAACTTATTCCGTCGATAAAACTTGACAACTCGTGTTGTCGTCCGTATCCTATTGCATATATGAGAGGAACTTCACAAATGCCCACACCACATATTCAGCGCACCTTGATTGCGCTGTTGATTGGAATTTTGCTCGTCGCGTGCGGCTCACCCGCCGCTACAACTACGGATCAGACCGGCAGCAGCGGCACCAGCGCGACAGCCGCCGCGTCGAGTGCCGCATCGACCGCTCCCGAGGCGTCCGCCAGCCCTGAGGCCAGCGCAACGACAGAATCGGCTACAGAAACTTCTGCTTCCGGCGGCGAGCGCGTCGTCAAGCACGCGATGGGCGAGACCACCGTGCCGGCGAATCCGCAGCGCGTCGTGGTGCTGGACACCGGTGAGCTGGATAGCGCGCTGGCGCTCGGCGTCAAGCCGGTTGGCGCGGTCTCGGCAACGCAGGGCGGCAGCTTTCCGTCGTATCTCGCGGATCAGACCGAGGGCATCACCAACGTCGGCACGATCCAGCAGCCTAACCTAGAGGCGATCATCGCGCTCAAGCCCGATCTGATCCTCAGCAGCAAGCTGCGCCACGAGGCGATCTACCCGCAGCTGTCGCAGATCGCGCCCACGGTCTTTACCGAGGCGGTCGGCGTGGTCTGGAAAGAAAACCTGAAGCTGCACGCCGAGGCGCTGGGCAAGACTGCCGAAGCCCAGAAGCTGATGGACGACTACACCGCGCGCCTGGACGAGTTCAAGGCCAAGATGGGCGATCAGCTGGCCAACACCAAAGTCTCGACCGTGCGCTTCCTGTCGGGCGGCAAAGTGCGCATCTACATGAAGCAATCGTTTATCGGCACGGTGCTGCAAGATGCCGGCCTGCCACGACCGGCGGCGCAGGATAAAGACGTTTTCGCCGAGGAAGTTTCCAAGGAGCGCATCCCGGACATGGACGGCGATGTGATGTTTGTGACGACCTTCGGCCCCGGCGATGAGACAGCGCTGACCACGTTCGAGAGCGATCCGCTGTGGTCGCAGCTCGGCGTCGTCAAGGCCGACAAGGTATACGCCGTGCCCGACGACTACTGGATGCTCGGCATCGGCATTCTGGCCGCTAATCGCGTCGTCGACGATCTGTTCACCCATCTCGCGCAAGGCTGATCGATGTGAGCGACGAGCCGTTCCGCCAGTCGGATCTCGAAACAGCGTTGCGCCCGTTCCTGACGGTGCTGGGACCGTACGCCGATCGAGTGCGCATCGCGCCGCTTTCTGCCGGGATCGTATCGATCCCGGCGGCAGCGTTTCTGGAAGCGCCCACGCTGCTAAGCGCGCTGGAAGCTGCCGCCGAGCAGTGGCGAGCGCCGGACATCTGTGTCGCCGCCTCGCTGTGGAACAAGCACTACAACGCGGCGGTCGTTTCGGGCGTGCTGGCGGCGATGACGCTGGGCGGGATCGGACTGGACGGCTCGATCGCTAATACCTCGATTATGCTTGACCATGGCTTGCCCAAAGCGCTGCTGCTGCACGACGCGCGGGGCTGCGTGTATGGGCCGCGTCTGGCTGCGGCGCTGGCTCACAGTAGCTGTGGACGGCCTGTTGCGGCGCTGCCTGAGCTGTACGCGACCGTGATCGCCACGACGTTCGAGCGACATATCCGCCCGGTGATCGAGCAGCTTCACGCGCTGACGCGGCTCTCGCGCCAGATTTTGTGGGGCAATGTCGCCAATCTCTGCGCCGATCTCTACGATCGTCTGGCGCTGGAGCCGGCGCTGGCCTCGGTCGCCCACGCGGATCGATCATTGCTGTTGGAGCATGGCGAGTGCCCGGGCTTGAGCGGCGCGAACCCTATGCAGGGCGCGGTCTGCTACGAGCGCTCCGCAGGCTCGGCCGCGCTGTCCAGAGTTCGACGGCGCTGCTGTCTGCGCTACCGGCTGCCCGAGGGCACATCCTGCCTGAACGTTTGTCCGCTGCGACACAATGAGGAGCGCGAGCTGTCGCGTGCAGTGAGCTGATGCAAAAAACACGAGTGTATACAACGTTGCCCAATGTACGCGTCACACAGCCGCGCTATATGTCGTGGAGCGGGCTGCTGGTCGGGTTGCTGGCGCTGCTGCTCTGCGCCGGCGTCAGCCTGAGCTACGGCACGGCCCAGATCGATCTCAGCACTGTGATCGCGGCCTTCACGAACTTCGACGGCTCGGCCCAGCATTTGATCGTGCGCACGGTGCGGGTGCCGCGTACCTTGATCGCCGCCAGTGTGGGCGCGGCCCTGGCGCTCTCGGGGGCGATCATGCAGGCGCTGACGCGTAATCCGCTGGCCTCGCCCGGAATTCTGGGCATCAACGCGGGCGCGGCGCTGCTGATCGTGGGCGCGGTCTTTGTGTTCGGCTCGGCCAACGGCTCCTCGGCGATTGTGTTCGCGTTTCTTGGCGCCGGCCTCGCCACGACGACGGTGTATCTGCTCGGCTCGCTGGGCCGGGGCGGCATGACGCCGCTCAAGCTTACCGTGGCGGGCGCGGCACTGACGGCGCTGCTCTCGTCGCTCACGCAGGCGATTCTGGTGCTCAACGAGCGCACGCTGGACGAGATTCGCTTCTGGCTGGCGGGCTCGGTCGCCGATCGCGGCCTGGATCTGTATCTGCAAGTTGTGCCGTACTTCGTCGTCGGCCTGCTCGGCGCGCTAACGCTCGGACGCTCGCTCACGGCGATCAGCCTGGGTGAGCAGATCGCCAAAGGTCTCGGCCAGCGCACACTGGCGGTAAAGATCGTGGCGATCGGCGTGGTTGTGCTGCTGGCCGGCAGCTCGGTCGCGATCGCGGGGCCGATCGGCTTTGTCGGGCTGGCGGTGCCGCATCTTGTGCGGGCGCTGGTCGGCGCGGATTACCGCTGGGTGCTGCCCTACTCGGCGCTGGTGGGCGCGATTCTGCTGCTGGCGGCGGATATCGGCGCGCGCTTCGTGATCTTCCCGAACGAGGTTCCGGTCGGCGTGGTGACCGCGCTGCTCGGCGCTCCGTTCCTGATCTATGTTGCGCGGCGAGGGCTGGGCCGATGAACACGTGGCTGGTTCTGCGCCGGGAGCGGCCCGCGATCTCCTTGCGGATCAACCTGCGCGCCATAGCGATTCTGCTGCTGCTGCTGCTTTCCTCGGTTGCCCTGCTGATCCTGACGATCAGTCAGGGCGAAGTTTCGATTCCGCTGCCCGAGATCTGGCGCGCGCTGCTACACCCAGAGGGTACCCGGGATGTCGGGCCGCAAACGCTGATCGTGCGCACGCTGCGACTGCCGCGCGGCCTGATCGCGATCTTGGTCGGCTGGGCGCTGGCGGTGGCCGGTACGATCCTGCAAGGGCTGACGCGTAATCCGCTGGCTGCACCCGATGTGATCGGCATCAACGCGGGCGCGAGTCTGGCTGCGGTTACGCTGATCGTGCTGAACTCGTCGGTGCCGGTGACCTATGTTCCGCTGGCGGCGTTCGGCGGGGCCTTTGCGGCGGCTGCGCTGAGCTACGCGCTCTCCTGGAAAGGCCACAGCTCGGGCGCGCGGCTGGTGATCGTCGGCATCGGCATCGCGGCGATCGGTCAGGCGCTGGTGACGCTGGTGCTGACATCCAGCCAGATTATTCAGGTCAGCAAGGCGATCACCTGGATGGCGGGCAGCGTCTATGGCCGCAGCTGGGAGCATTTCTGGCCGCTGCTGGCCTGGCTCGTCGTGCTGCTGCCCACGGCGATCGTGCTGGCGCGCGATCTCGACACGCTCCATCTCGGCGATGCGATCGCCTCCGGCCTCGGCACGCGCGTCGAGCGACAGCGGGCGCTGCTGCTGCTGGTGACGGTCGGGCTGGCCGGGATTGCGGTTGCGACTGCCGGGCCGGTCGCGTTTGTCGGGCTGATGGCACCGCACATCGGGCGGCGGCTGGTCGGCGCGAATCACGGTGTGCTGCTACCGGTCGCGGCGCTGCTCGGCGGGCTGATTCTGCTGCTGGCGGATCTGGCGGGACGGCTGCTCTTCGCGCCGGTGGAGATTCCCTGCGGCGTGATCACGGCGATCATCGGCGCGCCGTTTCTGCTGTATCTTCTGTATCGTAGCCGGGGCGTTTAGGGAGGAATCGTGACACACACGCTGCATACCGAAGATCTGAAGCTGGCCTACGAGAGCGCCGTGGTGATCGATGGGCTTTCGCTGCGGATTCCGGCCGGCGAGATCACGGTGCTGATCGGCCCCAACGGCTGCGGCAAATCTACGCTGCTGCGCGCCATGGCGCGTCTGATGAAGCCCCAGAGCGGCGCGGTCTATCTCGACGGCGAGGCGATCACGCGGCTGCCGACCAAAGAAGTCGCCAAACGGCTCGGCGTACTGCCACAGGGCCCGGTCGCTCCCGAAGGCTTAACGGTGCGCGATCTGGCGATTCAGGGCCGCTATCCGCATCAGCGCTGGCTTCAGCAGTGGTCCGAGGAAGATCAGCGTCTGGTCGAGCAGGCGCTGATTGTGACAGGGATGCAGTCCTTCGCCGATCGGCCGCTGGAAACGCTCTCGGGCGGGCAGCGCCAGAAAGCCTGGATCGCGATGGCGCTGGCGCAGAACACGCCGCTGCTGCTGCTCGACGAGCCGACGACCTATCTGGATCTGGCGCATCAGATCGAGGTGTTGGATCTGCTGGCGGATCTGAATCGCGTTCAGCGCCGCACAGTCGTGATGGTGCTGCACGATCTCAATCAGGCCTGTCGCTATGCGCACTATCTGGTAGCGATGCACGCGGGGCGGATCGTGGCGGCCGGCGCTCCCGAGGACGTGATGACCGAGGAGATCGTGCAGCAGGTTTTTGGCATCGCCTGCCGCATCGTCAGCGATCCGGTGACTGGAACGCCGCTGTGTGTGCCATTTAGTCGCCGCTCGACGCCTGTGCGCTCCTGAGGACATATGCCGCGCACGCCTCGCGCGGCTCAAACTCGCCCCTGATCGACTGCTAGAACGGCTCGTGAGCCGCCAGTGAGCCGAAGACCGGATTGAACGCCGATGTGTAGGGCAGCTCCGTAGGCCGTCGCGGCTCGTCCCACTCTTCCAGCGCGCTGCGGATCAGATGGATCGGCACGACGCCGGGCAGGAACTGGCGATTCAGCCACTCGCACCAGCCATCGATCGCTTCAACAATATCCTCGAAGCCGTCGAGGTAGGCCAGGTAGCGACCGAAGCGCGGCGGGAACGGGCAGGAGGGCTGGCGCGGGTAGGTGTGGCAGTACACTTCGACATAATCGCGCAGTGCCTGGCGACGAATCACCTGCGTGATCGGCGCTCCCGTGGGCTTGCACCAGCCCTCGATGTCGGACAGCAGCTGCCGGTATAGGGTGAGGAACTCCACGCCGGTATCGTCGGCGGCGCGGGTGGGAGCGGATGCAAAGCGCGGCAAGCGCATCTGACGCGATTCTTTGATAGGCGAAGCTGGTGTAGCTGCGTCGTTGGGGAGCAGCGCGGTGTAGGACATGCTGTGATCGCATGTGAGTGGGTCGGCGGCGGAGTTTGAACGCATGCGCAATGCCTCCATGAATGGTGGATCGCAGGGCTGGAATGTGTGGCACCGTGCGATGCGAGAGAGGTTTAACTGTTTATACTATAGTACATAGTGTGATATTACTACATCAAATAGTAGTTGTAAAGAGGTATAATCCTTCATCCGGCGGCTTTGCTCGTGTTCTCCTCCCGATGTGTACAGCTCTGGCGCTACCCAATGTCAGATCAGTCTCAGGAGCGTGCAAGGCTGCTGCGAGCAGTGCATGATTGATTGTCGCGCCTGTGAATGATAGCCTCGCCGTATCGCCGGCTCAGCGCATCATGATCGCTGCTTCTCGCTCATTACTTCATCGGCGAGCATCGCTGAATCCAGGCCGCATACAACCGATCGTTTCGAAGGAGGAACCTCGTATGATGCAGCAGCAACCTGTTGCCGGAGCTGACCGTCCTCTCGCACGCGCTGCGGTTTTACTCGTCGGTATGGCGCTCGGCTTCGTTGGCGCGCTGGCCCTCCCAGGAACAGATCTGGTTCACTCTTTTGCCGGCACAGTGGTCATTCGTACGGAAAACGGAGTGACGTGCGTCAGACCAAGCGATCGCCACCTCGCGTGGTCTTTTGTCCATGTACTTGAGATCGCGGATAACCCGGATGGAACGGTGTGTGCAGTGATGCTGCCGGAGCAAGTAGACGACTCGTTAGTGGCCGGGACATCTGTTCGCGCCGGCGTCAACTGGTTGTCGCTCGACGACGAGGAAAGCACTAAACGCTTTGTCTTTATCTCCCCCGAGTCGCCGTAGCTCGATCGTGATCCTGCGGCAATACAATGAGTCACCCGTGCACAGTTGATGTGATTGCACAGTTTTTCGTAGGTGGCTGCGTTCGTACTACCTCATCATGCTGCTGGCCGTCGATTGGCTTGGGTGTTGAGCCACTTCTCGTATAACTGCTCTTCCTTCCGGTTTGTCAACGCTCCGTACATGCTCTACAATCCGCAGCGCTAGCCGTCCCAAACACATAACGGAGGCGTGATGCTAACCACCGAGCAGCGACAAACATACATCGATCAGATTCGCCAGCTTCCTGAGCAGCTGGCAGCGCTGGTTCGCGATCTTTCGGGGGAGCAGCTAACGACTCCCTTTCTGTCCGGCGAGTGGACTGTCGCGCAGAACGTGCATCATCTAGCGGACTCGCACATGAATAGCTACATCCGCTGTAAGCTGATCGCGACCGAAGACAACCCGCCGCTCAAGCCCTACGATCAAGATCAGTGGGCGCGCCTGGCCGATGCGACCGATGCCGATATTACGGTCTCGCTTCAGCTGCTGAGCAGCCTGCACGCGCGCTGGGTAACATTCTGGGAGCAGCTATCCGAGGCTGACTGGCAGCGCGTGGGCTATCACCCGGAAAACGGTGTTGTAAGCCTTGAGATGCAGGTCCAGCTGTATGCAGCC
>DASWTQ010000283.1:0-15266 GCA_036402055.1 Herpetosiphonaceae bacterium | reverse complement strand
TAGTATTCGTCGCCCGGATTCTTGACCAGACCCGCCAGCGGCCGCCAGCGCCCCTCGATCTTGCGCAGATACAGCCAGGCCGGAGCCCGATCAGCTCCCGTCGTCGGCAGCATCAGCACGCGTGCAACATCATTCTCGACGCGCTGAATCTGCGCCACAAACGCGGGTGGTGTGCCTAGCTCGGCCTGAATCGCCGCGTTGATCGCCTGGTCCTCGGCGCCAAATGGAAACGCCGCCAGATAATCGCTGCCGACGTTCGCGCGCTCGATCCGAAAATCCGCCGGATTCTGCGGATCGTTGGTCAGGATCGCGCGCTCAAAGACCTGAAGCGTGATTGCGCGCGCGGCCGTACCCTTGGTTACTTGCACCTCAAGCGCCGCCGAGAGCGGCAGTCCGACATCGTGTAGCCAGCCGCCGGGGAAAAGATCCTGGCGATTGATGTAGTTCCAGAAGGGTCGCGGGACGTAGTGGCCGCTGCCAAAATCCAGGGCCTCGTTGACCGGAACGAAAACGCCGCGCTCGCCGAGATCGATCGGGCCGCCCGCGCTTGGCAGAGGTGGCTGCTCGCGGCGCTCAGGCGCGATCGCGGCCTGAAGATCGCGGTAGGAGACGCTGGATCGCTCGCCGCCGACCGGAAGCGTCGCGCCCTGCTCGATCAACGTCGCCGCCAGACGACCATAGGCGAAGCGCCACGTCGGATTGTCCTGCACCTCAGGATGATACTCGATCCGGCCCTTCTCGAAGATCTGCGCGTAGACCAGCCGCTCGGTCGCAGCCGTGTCAGGAACTTGCAGCAGCCCGGTACGTGGCCCGCCCAGCACACGCACGCCCTGACGCCGGCTGTAGTATTCGGCAAACGGCGCAGCGACCGGCAGTCGGGACGCGGCTTGCTGGGCTGAGATCGAAAGCTGAGTGCGGGGCGAATCGGTGGTGAGAGTAGACGGGTTGTGGCTCGGAGTGACCAGCCAGGAGCCTGGCAGCAGCAGCGCCGCGATCAGCGCGTGCCGAAGTGAGTATTGCATGATGTGTTTTCCTCCTCAAATAGTTAATGCCGGTTTACCTCCTTCCCTAGCATAAACGCCTTGATCATAGCATCTGTTCCCCGGTTTGCATTTTGGTCAGCAAGCAGTCAGCCGTCTATCAGCCACTCGGGGAAGCAACGTAGCCGCTACGGGTCGTTCGCGAAACGGCGCGGCGTATGGTACGCTACAGCGGGAGTTGTAGCAGTCACTCCGAGATCTTCGGCGTGGCTTTGCGTGTTCGCTCCCGGTGACTGAAGAGCAAGCATTTGCTTGTTCACATGTCTGATCAGTCCGGCTCGGGAGCGCGCCGCCAGGCAACCGATCAACGGCCTTGCAGGTTCAAACCTCCGCTAACGATCGGGCGCTCTCCGAGCCGGGAATACCACAAGAGATAATCTATGCAGTGGCTGATTCTAGCGGCACTGGTAGCAGTGCTAATGCTGATCGTTTGGCTGCGCCGCAGATTGACGCGGATCACGGTTTTTGAGTACCAGCGCGGCCTGCTCTACACCGATGGAAGGTTTCGGCGCGTGCTCACGCCAGGCGCCTACTGGTGCTTCACGCCGCGCACAACGATCACCACGCTGGATCTGCGGCCGCGCGCTGTGTCGATCAGCGGACAGGAAGTGCTGAGCGCCGATAACGTCAGCCTGAAGCTCAGTCTGGCGGCCAGATACCAGATCGTCGATCCGCTCAAGGCAGCACACAACAGCGACAATTACGAGGCCGCGCTTTATCTTGATCTTCAGCTTGCGTTGCGCGAGCTGGTCGGCGCGGTCAAGATCGACGAGCTGCTGGACAAGCGCCAGGAGCTGAGCGCGCAGCTGTTTGAGCGCACCGCGCCGGCGATCCAGGCGCTGGGGCTGGATCTGCTGTCGGTTAGCGTCAAAGATGTGACGTTTCCGGGAGAGCTGAAGCGCATCTTTGCTCAGGTGGTCAAGGCTCAGAAGGAAGGATTGGCCGCGCTGGAGCGAGCGCGCGGCGAGAGCGCGGCGCTGCGCAATCTGGCCAACGCCGCCAAGATGCTGGAGCAGAATCCGGCGCTGATGCAGCTGCGACTCCTGCAAACTGTCGGCGACGGCTCGGGTAATACCGTGGTGCTGGGCATGAACCCACAGGCGATCCCGCTGCCGATCAAAGCCGGCGACACGTCCTCGTCAGAAGCGCCCAACGACGCGCCGGCTGCGTAGCGGAAACATGTTTGCGCAGCCAAAGCCCGCGCTCGTTTGCTTCTTTGAGCCATTCTTTAGTATCCTTGATCGACGAGCAACACTCAGGAGGAAGGCCCATGATCAAAGGATTTCGCGATTTCATTCTACGCGGCAACGTGATCGATCTGGCGGTAGCTCTGGTGATCGGCGCGGCCTTTGGCGCAGTAGTCACCGCGATCGCGGAAGGCTTTATTGCGCCGCTGATCGCGCTGGCAGGTGGCTTCAACGGACTGGAAATCTTGAATGCCGGAGCGTTCAAATGGGGCTCGATTCTCGCCGCGATCGTCAATTTTCTGATCACGGCGGCAATCGTCTACTTCTTCGTTGTCGCGCCGATGAACCGGCTCATGGAGCGCTTCAAACCATCCGCGCCCGAGCCACAGCGGACCCGCGCATGTCCTGAATGCCTGAGTGATATTCCCCTAGCCGCCCGGCGCTGCGCCTTTTGTACTGCCGAAGTCGCGCCGCAAGCTGCGCCTGGCGCATAGACTCCACATCTTGAAAACAAGACAAAGCCCGCTCTCTTCATCGAGAGCGGGCTATCTTTACTGAAGCGGGCGAGCTTAGGCGGCGTTCGCGGCGTTGGCCTTGTTGAACTTTGCCATCAGGCGGCTCTTGCGGCGGGCGGCGTTGTTCTTGTGCAGCACGCCCTTCGACACAGCCTTGTCAAGCTCGGAGCAGGCCAGACGGATCGACTCGACCGTCACCTCGTCCTGAGCCACAATGTTCTGCTCGGCCTTCTTAACAAACGTCTTCACGCGGGATCGAACCTTCTGATTGCGCAAGCGCTTGCGCTCGTCTGAGCGAATGCGCTTCTGAGCGGACCTCGTATTCGCCAAAGGAATGCCTCCAACCTTAAATATCGTTATAATGGCCTTGTATCGGCTGCTGACGGGTGATTATATCAAAATGCTGAAGGACACGCAACCACATGTCGCAGGTTTCTTCGATCACAGGGCGCTCGGCGCGCTGGCGGATGGTCCTCAACACAGGCGTTGTGATGCTCGGCGCGATTCTGAGCCGGCTGCTCGGCGTGGTCCGCGATGGCATTATCTCGGCGCGCTTTGGTGTGCAGCCGGAGCTGGGAGCGTTTCGCGCCGCGTTTGCGATTCCCGATCTTTTATACTTTGTGATTATCGGCGGTGCGCTGGGCTCGGCGCTGATTCCGGTCTTCGGGCGGCTGCTTGAGGAGCAGCAGGAAGAGCGCGCGTGGGAGCTGGCCAACACGATTCTGACGACCTCGTTTCTGGCCTTTGTGCTGATCGCGGGTCTGGTCGCGATCTTTGCGCGGCCGCTGCTGGCCTACACGGTCGCGCGCGGCTACGCCGACGATCCCGCGATGCTGGGCCTGGCCGTGCACCTGATGCGGCTGATGCTGGTCCAGCCGCTGCTGCTGGGCCTGGGCGGTCTGATGATGGCGCTGCTGCAAACTTTTGAGCGCTTCACGCTGCCGGCGATCGCCTTCAACATCTATAACCTGTCGCTGATCACCGCCGCGCTGTTTCTCGCGCCGCGCTACGGCATCGATGGCCTGGCGATCGGCGTGGCGATCGGGGCGCTGCTTTATTTTCTGGTCCAGCTGCCGGGTGTGATCAAGGCCGGGCTGCGCTTCAAGCCATCGCTGAACTGGCGCATGCCCGAGGTGATCCGGGTTGGCGCGCTGCTCGCGCCGCGTCTGGTCGGCCAGTCGGCGCTTCAGATCAACATTATCGTGATGATCTCGCTGATGAGTCTGCTCAGCCCATCGGCGCAGGCGGCTAACGGCTACGCCTACCAGCTGCTGATGCTGCCGCACGGGATTCTGGCCGTCAGCATGGGCACCGTGATGTTTCCGCGTCTGACGCGGCTGTATGCCAACGCGCAGTTCGCCGATGTGCGGCATGTCTCGCTGCAAACGCTGCGTACGGTGCTCTGGCTCACGGTGCCGGCGGCGGCGATTCTGGCGGTGCTGCACGTGCCGATCGTGCGGCTGCTCTTTCAGCGCGGCGATTTCGACGCCGAGGCGCTGCGCTTGACCGGCCGGGCGCTGCTCTTTTACACGCCGGGCGCGATCGGCTTGGCGGGCGCGGAGATCGTGATTCGCACGTTTTACGCGATGGAGGACACGCGCACGCCCGTCGTCGTCGGCGTGTTGACGATCGTGCTGAACGGCATCCTGGCCTGGGCGCTGATCAGCTACTGGCAGCGCGACATCGGCCTGATCGCGCTCTCGTACAGCATCACCAATGTGATCGAGTTTGTCGTGCTCTTCGGGTTGCTGACCGGGCGGCTGCATGGATTCGAGTCGGCGCAGCTCACGCGCTCTGTGCTGGCGCTGGTCGTCGGCACGATCGGGCTGGCGCTGGTGCTGCTCGGCGGCACCTGGCTGTCGCTGCCCTACGTTCCGGGCATCGCGCTCGACAGCGCGTACGGCCAGGGCGCCGATTTTTTCCTGCTGGCCGGCTGGCTGGCTGGATTAAGCCTGCTTGGGCTCGGCGTGTATGTGGCGCTGGGCCTGGTGCTGCGTGCGCCGGAAGTGCGCGAGCTTGCGAGTCTCCTGCGGCGGCGTCATGCAAGCTGATACGATCATCGTCGGCGGCGGGCTGGGCGGATTAGCGGCGGCGATCCGGCTTCAGGCGGCGGGTCGGCGCGTGCGGCTGCTGGAAAAGAACGAGCGCGTCGGCGGCAAGATGAACATTGTTCAGGCCGAGGGCTTCACCTTCGATACCGGGCCGTCGCTGTTCACCATGCCCTGGGTCGTGCGCGAGCTGTGGACGGCAGCGGGGCGCAGCGCCGACGAGGCGCTGGAGATCGTGCCGGTCGATCCGGTCTGTCGCTACACCTGGCCCGACGGCACACGCTGGGATCATCGCGCGGCGCTGCCGGAGCTGATCGCCGAGATCAACAGGCTCTCGTCACCGGATGCTGTCAATTTCTTTCGCTTCATGGCCTTTGCGGGGCGTATCTACGCCGCGACCGCCGAGCCGTTTTTGCTGTCGCCGTTTCGCGGCTGGCGTGATTTTGTCACGCCGCGTTTTGTACGCGATGCGCCGGCCCTCGATCCGCTGCACACGGTGGATCAGGCGGTGCGGCGCTATTTTCGCTCGCCGTATCTGCGCCAGGTCTTCAACCGCTACGCGACCTACAACGGCTCGTCGCCGTATCGCGCGCCGGCCACCTTCTGCATTATTCCCTACATCGAGTTCGCCGAGGGCGGCTGGTATCTCAAGGGCGGCATGTACTCGCTGGCGCGTGAGCTGCTGCGGCTGGCCGAGTCGCTGGGCGTGGAGGTCGAGACGAGCGCCGAGGTGGTCGAGCTGTGTGTGCGCGATGGCGTGGCGCGCGGCGTGCGGCTGGCGCAGGGCCGTGAGCTGGCGGCGGATCGTGTGATCGTTAATGTGGACGCGCTGCATGGCCTGCGGCATCTGGTCGCACCCGAGCATCGCCGCGCCTGGACGGATCGCCGCATCGATCGCTTCGAGCCGTCGTGCTCGGGATTTGTGCTGCTGCTCGGCATCGACCGCGACTATCCTGAGCTGGCGCATCACAATATCTTGTTCTCGCCGGACTATCCCGCCGAGTTCCGCGCGATCTTCGATCTCCAGGTGCCCGCGCCCGACCCGACGATCTACATCGCCGCCACGGTCCGCAGCGATCCGCAGCACGCGCCTCAAGGCGGCATGAATCTGTTTGTGCTGGTCAACGCGCCAGCCACCGGCGAGCGCTTTCAGTGGGAGCGCGAGGCGCGCGGCTATCGCGATCTGATCGTGCGGCTGCTGGAGCGGCGCGGATTGCCGGATCTCAGCCAGCATATTCGCTATGAGTATACGATCACGCCCGCCGATTTTGGGAATCGCTACCGGGCCTGGCGCGGCGCGCTCTACGGACCCGCGTCGAATCAGCCGCTGGCGGCGTTTTTGCGCCCGCCGATCGTTTCGCCGGATGTGCGCCGGCTCTACTTTGTGGGCGGCGCGACACATCCGGGCGGCGGCATTCCGCTGGTGCTGCTCTCGGGCAAGGCTGTTGCCGACGCGATCGCGCGTGAAAGCTGAAATTTTTAAATCATTGACATGTTTTTACCTGGGGATCGCGTCCTAATCGCTCGTTTCCGGGTCTTTCCTACAACATCGTAAAGTGCCGATGAAAGCCTTGATCGTTAAACATGAGTATGCTATAACATATCACGTAGCCCTGAGAAATTATCGGTAAAGAATAATTTCGGGATCAAATACAAAAAAGCTTGTGGATGCAAGCGGCGAATTCCCAGACGTAGAAACGTTTACGGTGGGATCGACCGTAAATGACGCGAAACGTGATGCCGGGAGGCCGATCGGGGAACGTCATACGTAGGCGCTGCATTTCTCAACGGTTCGCAATGCTACGAGTGTAGCACCGTAAGAAACAGTTGCGGTACAAGCAAAGCAAGCATCTTGACAGCAAAGCTCGATCGACTGACACATAGAGATCCTAAAAGGTCGTCGAAGAGCGAAGCTTGAGCAGAAAAGCTGGTGGCGAAACGCCAACACAAACCGAGCACTGCTTCGAGATACTGTTGAGTGAGTAAATGAGCCGACCTTGTATCTGCCGGTAGTATCCAGGGCTTTTTTATATTCAACCCGTGCCTGGCGTATGCCGACACGGGTTGAGTGTTTAACGCGGCTGTGGTAGCGCGATCACGGCTGGTCGACGTGATCCACGGCCTGGGTTGCGCCTTCTTTGCGCGCGCAGTGGGCGCAGCAGTAGAACGTGCCATTGGCCTCGATCCCATGGCCGATCACCTTACAGCCGCAGTTATTGCAGATCGGGGCCAGCTTGTGGATCGCGCACTCGAAGCTGTCAAAGACGTGGGTAACACCGGCGGTGATTACCTCAAAAGACAGGTAGTAATCGTTGCCGCAGACTTCACACATTGCCACGGGTACCCTCCTTGCCGAACGCCAGTCGATACGATCCACTGTAGCACGGCTGTCCACCTGCGATCGTTGCCGGATCTACCAGACGAACGGCACCAGCCGGTAGCGCACCGCCTGACGATATTCCGCGTAGCCGCGCAAGTTCGCCTGCAAAAACCTTTCCTCTTCCAGCAGTCGAATCACGATCACCAGGATCAGCGGGATGACAAACGGGAGCGCTACCCAGGAGCCGAGCGCCGGCGGCGTAAAGATCAGCAGCAGAAAAGCTCCCGCATACATCGGGTGGCGCACCACGCTGTATGGGCCGCTCGTCACGACCGTCTGCTCATCGGCCACCTCGATCGTGGCGCTGGTGTATGTGTTGACTCGGAAGACCAGGAAGACGAGCCCAAAGCCCAGCGCGACCAGCGCATCGGAGATCAGGCTGAGCGCAGGCGACACACGCGACCAGTGAAATCGGTAGTCGAGGCCGGGAACGATGAACAGGCCAATGAAGAATAAACTGGCCAGGCTTTGGATGATCTGCTGGCTCTTCTGGGTCTCGGCCGCCGGCCCGGCCTGCGTGCGACTGGCCAGCAGCCGCTGATCGTAGCGCATCAAATATAGCGTGATGAGCAGCGTGCAGATTCCGAAGACCGCGAGATAGATCCAGGCTTGCCAGAAGCTCAGCGATCCGGCCGATACAAACATGGCCAGCGCCAGAACCAGCAGCAAAAAAGCCAGGCCCAGCAGCGCTTTGACGATCAAGTTGCCCATGTTCTGCTCCTTCGTTGCACTTGTAGAACCAAGAACCAAGAACCAAGAACCAAGAACCGAGAACCGAGAACCGAGAACCGAGAGGCGATCTTCCCCTTCTCCTGTCGCAACCGAGTTTGTTTTTTGTTCCTGCTTTGCTCTCTATTGACAGTGCCAAACCGCTCTTGTATGCTTGAGCCCGTGTCGTGTGCCCGTGAGCGCAACCGCCAGCGGCAGACGGCGCGCTACCAAAGCGAGGTCTACGGTTGTCGATCCAATTCAATCATCTCCTCATCTTCGCCCGCGACAAGCACGAGTCGGCCCACTTCCTCACCAGCCTGCTGGGGCTGCCCGATCCGAAACCCGCCGGTTTTTTTCTGGCCGTGGAGCTAGAGAACGCCGTGACGCTGCATTACGGCGAGCCCGGCATCGACTTTCTGAGCCAGCACTACGCCTTCCTGGTCAGCGACGATGTTTTCGACGCCGCATTTGCGCGTATGCGTGAGCGCGGCATGGACTACTGGGCCGATCCGCGTATGCAGCTGCCCGGCGAGATCAACACCAACCACGGCGGGCGCGGCGTCTACTTCCTCGATCCATCCGGCCACGGGCTAGAATTGATCACCCGGCCCTACGGCAGCGACGACTAGCCAGATCCATCGCCCCTCGATTCTGCCGCCGCCCCTAGCGCATCCCGGCTTGCTGCGCGTCCCATGGCTTCACAAAAGCCGGCACTGAGCCTTCACTCGCTCCGTGGGTCAAGCGCCTGGCCGCACCACTCGCGGCAGACTAATGCTGCGCCGTGGCTTTCCCCAAGTATATAGCTGGTGTTATCGATCGGATGGCTGCGTGCAAAGGCAAAGGTTATGTTACGCAGAACCAGCGGCAGCATACAGCGATAGAGCCCGCCATGCGCAATCAACACAATCCGTGTATCGGTTGTGTGATACTTGCGAACAATCTGATCGATGAGCGGGACAAAGCGCGACTGCATGTCGGTAAAGCTTTCTCCGCCGTCGATGCGGCGCTCCCACTGGCTGCGCTCAAGCCAATCGTCAAGGATCGCGTAGTAGATCTGCCAGCTCGCGGCGTCGGACTTGCCCTCTAAAACCCCGCAGTCATACTCCCGCAGCGCATCCGTCACGCTATACGCCAGCCCCAGATGCGTCGCGACGATCTCGGCTGTCTGCGTGGCACGCAGTAGCGGGCTGGAGTAGATCAGATCGACGGAGAAACGCTTTAAGCTCTCGGCGAGCGCGGCGGCTTGCTGTCGGCCTTTGGGCGTCAGGCCATGTCTGATGCCGCGATTCGAAAACTCGCCCAGCAGATTGGCTTCGCTCTCGCCATGCCGCACAAAATAGATCTTCATCGGCGATCCTTTGACGACGAATACACTCACGCTCCTGAGACCGGCAGCACGTGATCGCGTTTAAAGCAGCGCAGGGCACGCGCCGGCGTACCCTGCATGGCTCTATGGATGGCCGAGTGCTAGAGCTGGTACAGCTCGCCGAACTTGGAGCGCAGGTAGCGCACATACGGCTCGGTGCTCAGCTCGCTGCCGGTGACCTTCTGCATCAGCTCGGCGGCGGTAAACTTGGCGCCGTGCTGGTACAGGTTCTCTTTCAGCCAGCCGTGGAGCGTGTTGAACTCGCCGGATTCGATCTCGGACGGGATCGCTGGATTGGCCTTAACCGCCGCGTCCATCAGCTGCGCGCTCATGATATTGCCCAGCGTATAGCCCTGGAACTGCCCGCCGATCGCGTCGCTGAACCAGTGCATATCCTGGAGCACACCATCGCGGTCATCCGAGGGCGTGATCCCGATGTCCGACGTGAAGCGCTCGCGCCAGGCGTCGGGCAGATCGCGCACCGCCAGCCGTCCTTCCAGCAGATCCAGCTCAAAATCGAAGCGCATGATCACATGCAGGTTGTAGGTCACCTCGTCGGCGTCGGTGCGGATCAGCGAGCGCTCGACCTTGTTGATCGCGCGGTAGAAGGTGTCGAGCGAGACATCGCCGAGCTGCTGCGGGAAGGTCGCCTGGAGCCTGGGGTAGAAGAATTGCCAGAAGCCCCGGCTGCGACCAACCAGGTTTTCCCACAGCCGCGACTGGCTCTCGTGCACGCCACTGGTCGCACCACGCGCGAGCGGCGTTCCCTCAAAGTCCATGCGAATGCCCTGCTCGTACATCGCGTGGCCGGACTCGTGGATCGTGCTGAAGAGCGCCTCGCGCAGATCGTTCTCTTTGAAGCGCGTGGTAATGCGCACGTCGCCGAGCGAGAACTTGGTCATGAACGGATGATGCGTCATATCCTGCCGTCCGCGCTCGAAGTCGTAGCCCAGGCGCTTGATCACGTCGAGACCAAAGGCTACCTGCTGATCGACAGGATAGTGTTGCAGCAGGCACGAGTCGTCGGCGGGCGGCCGCTCGGTGATCTGCTGGACCAGCGGCACCAGCTGTTCGCGCAGGCCACGGAACAGCTCGCGGATCGAGGCGACTTCCATGCCATAGTCCGGCTCGGCGATCAGCGGGTCGGCGATATGCGCATAGCCGGGAAAGAATTCAGACTTCCGGCGGCTCAGCTCCAGCGTCTTTTCCAGGTAGGGCAGCACCGACGCGAAATCGTTCTCGGGCCGCGCCTTGGCCCAGACATTGTAGGTGAGCGATGTATGGTTGTAAAACTCAGCCACAAACGCAGCCGGCATCTTGACCGCGAAATCGTACTCGCGACGCGCCACGCGGATCAGACTGGCCTCGTCCGAGTCGTAGGGCTGGCTTTCCTCGTAGGGCCGCAGATCGTCGAGCAGCTTACCGACCGCGTCGTCGGTGAACTTCTGGTGGGCGATCTCGCTCAGCGTGGCAACCTGACGGCCGCGCGCCTCAGCACCGCCCGGCGGCATGTAGGTCGACTGATCCCAATACAGCAGCGCCGCCGCTGCATGGAGATCATTCACTTCGATCAAACGTTGTTTTAGTTCTTGCAGCTTAGATTCCATTCAATCCTCCTGGTTCTGTTCCTTCCAGCGGAGCGATCCAAAGACACAGCACGGCAAGGGGCGTGGATCTGCACGGAGAACGATCCAAAGATCACTGGTGATGCGGGCGCGAGAGCGAAGAGTGCCGCGCCGACTGGGTGTTGCAGAAATTCCCGAACCACTATATCACAGTTTAAGCATATTACACTCCGCCTAAGCTCCCCGTCATCAGCCCTTTTCCCGATGTCATACGTTTTGGTCTGCGGAATCAGTCGGCTGAAGAGTCGCGCATTGACACAGTTCCCAAAGCGGCATACGATCTGAGAACTACATGTGAGGTTGCTGATGACTCTAACTGTTACCTTAGACCTACCGCCGGATGTCGAAGCCGAGCTACGAAAAAGCATTGCCCGCCAAGATACCGAGCGAATCAGGCAGGTACTGCTCGATGCGTTAGCGCCTACTATCGAAACATTGCTTCAAGAATTTGAGGCTCCAGTAGCCGATGATACCGAATGGGAAGCGCTCGCTGATCAGCTCATCGACTCTGTAGCTACAGCAGCACCTGATGACCTCCCTGTGCTATCCGACTATGCCACCAGCCGAGTTGGTATCTACGAGGAGCATCCGTAATCGTGCAATATTTGGCCGATACTAATATCATCCTGCGCTTTGTCATTCGGCACGATCCACTCCATAGCACGATACGAGGAGCTATTCGAAAACTTCGCTCTGATAGGCATCAAATATGTGTTGTGCCACAAAATTGCGTCGAATTTTGGAATGTAGCTACACGACCTGCGGCACGCAACGGATACGGTCTCCGCGCAACAGATGCGAATAGCGCACTCCGGCTCATTGAGCGATTATTCGTCGTATTGCCTGAGCAGCCAGCAATCTATCTGGAATGGCGTGCATTAGTCGTCCAATTTGGTGTAGCAGGCGTACAAGTCCACGATGCACGCCTCGTAGCCGCAATGCGTGCTCATAGCATCTCATATATTCTGACCGCTAATACTGATGATTTTGCTCGCTATAGCAGTATTGGCATCGTACCAGTTCATCCTGCACACGTATAAAAACAATCAGCGCGTACAAAAACCACACACCATCGCCGCCCAGCATGTGGGCGGCGACAGCGATCGATCCGATGAATTGTTGTGCTGCAAACTACGGCGTGATCTTCGCCACCAGCGCATCGGCAAAGCCCGCGCGCGTTGGCTGCACCGGATTGGCCGTCGGGAAGTTTGACGAGAAGGTGTAGCCCGCGATATACAGCGTGCTGCTGCTGTCGACGGCGATCCCATAGCCCCAGTCCTGGCTGCTGCCGCCCAGGTAGCTGCTGAACGTCAGCGCCGAGCCAAACCCGTTGAGGCTGGAAACAAACACATCGTCGTTGCCGCCGAGCGTGGCCTGGAGCGGGCTGACCGTCGGATAATTGGTGGAGCGCGTGTAGCCCGTCACATGGGCGCTGCCGCCCTCACCGACCGCAATATCCTGCCCGACGTCGACGTTCGAGCCGCCGAGATACGTGCTGTACACCACGGTCGCGCCGCTATTGGTCACCTTCGCGAGGATCGCGTCGATGCCGCCCGCATACGTGCTCTGAAACGGATTGACTGTCGGGAAGTTGGCTGAGCTGGTGCTGCCCGTGAGATAGGCATCGTCGAGCGAATCCAGCGTCACGCCGTTGCCCTCGTCGGAGTTGCTCCCGCCCAGGTAGCTGCTGTAGCTCAGCGCCGCGCCGGTCGCGTCAAGCTGCGTGAGAAACGCGTCGATGCCGCCGCCGATGCTGGCCTGAAACGGATTGAGCGTCGGGAAATTCAGCGATGCAGTTTTGCCGGTGACGGTCGCTCGGCCCTGGCTATCGACGGCGATCGCCTTGCCTTGATCCAGATCGTTGCCGCCGAGGTAGCTGAGGTACGTGAATGCCGAGCCGGGCACGTCGAGCTTGACCACAAACGCATCAGTGCTGCCGCCGCCAAATGCCATCTGGAAGCCATCGAAGGTTGGGAGGTCGATCGAGGTTGTGTCGCCGACGACATAGGCCCGGCCAGAAAGCACCGCAATATCGTTGCCGTAATCGTCGTTGCCGCCGCCGAGATACGTGCTGTACAGCAGAGCCGAGCCGGTCGAGTTCAGCTTGGCGATGAACGCATCGGTCAGGCCGGCGTTCCCCGACTGCGCAGCATTGACCGTCGGGAAGTTGGTCGAGCCGGTGCTGCCCGCGAGATAGGCGTTGCCCGAGCCGTCAACCGCCACACCATAGGCGCGATCGGTTGCCGAGCCGCCGAGATACGTGCTGTAGACCAGCGCTCCCGACGAGTTGAGCTTGGTGATGAACGCGTCGATGCCGCCCGCCTTCGTGCCCTGAAGCGGAGACGCCGTCGGGAAATTCAACGACGCGGTCTCGCCCGCGACATACATGCTGCCGCTGCCATCCACGGCGATGTCGTAGGCAAAATCGTTGCTGGAGCCGCCCAGGAACGTGCTGTAGGCCAGCGTGGGATCGATGATCAGCGGCTGGCTGCGATCGTACGCGCCGACGACAAAACGGATCGAGCGATCGGCTGCGATCCCGTAGCGCACGGCGACGGGCCGCTGTGCTCCCGCGATCTCCTGCCAGGCGATCGGCGCGGCCTCGCTCAGGCGAATCGTGGCCCCGGCAGTCGTCTGCGTGATCTGAAGGCTGCCGTCGGCGGCGAGCTTCACGCTGGTCGCGCCGTCGTAGCGCCAGCGGATCGCGCTCGGCTCGGCGTGCGGAGCGACGATGTATGTTCCTTTCAGCTGACCATCAAGTCCATCGTAGCGCAGATCGACGCCCGGGTAGAGCTGGCGATAGAGCAGGCTGCCATAGGTCGGCAGATTTTTTTGCCACTGCGCCGCGTCAGTGCCGAGCACGTAGTTGACGACGCCGGCCTGTCGCGCCGAAGCCGTGATCGTGGGCCGTGCATTCGCGCCCAGAAAGCTCAGCCGCAACACCGCCGGATCGAGCGCCTTGTGATTGCTTGCTCGATCGAGCGCCGCGACCGGCAGCGACAGCACAACCTCACGCGGCGCGAAAAAGAGCATGCCGCCCAGGCCATGCGCCACATAGCGCACGCCGGGATCGGTCTGGCCGCGATTGGGCACGAAGCTCAGCGGCAGCGTCGGGCTAGACTCGGACCTGGGCGCGACCAGCACCTCGGCGCGGCTCAGGCCAGGCCAGAACAACAGCGTAGCCAACAGCGTCAGCAGCAGCGCCGCCGACAGCGGACGAGATCGCGTGTACATCATGACATCCTCACAGTGTAGAAAGCTCAGGCAAACGTGGGAGCAGAATCTTTCTCGCGCAGCAGGTTTGGGACAGGCAGCACACGGTTTCTGCGCCCAGAGCAAGCTGTACCGGTCGAGAAAGTAGAAAAGTGGTTATGATCACTGTAGAGGAGCGCGCTGTACGCGGGAAGTAGTACGTTAGTCCTAAGACATGACTAGTACCCTAGCTAACTGCTCCGGCTTATGTAAGCGGAATCAATTCGTCTCCGGTCGCCGAGGCTGCAACTTGACGTTTGGACGAGCCTTCGACGTGCCGCGCGTGATCAAGACGCGGTAGATCGTCGCGAAGAGCAGACTACCGCCGCTGAGCCAGTACATCGCGCGCACCAGCGGCTGCTGGGTATCGGTGCCGCTGCCGATACCATGCGCCAGCGCCAGCAGAAAGACCGCAAAGCTCAGGAAGTGGATCATGCGCCACGCGCCGCGTCCGATCCAGGGCCGCACATAGAAGCTGAAATCGATCAGCGCCAGCACATACAGCGCCAGCTGGCCCAGCCCGACCCACAGCGGCCGGAAGCCCTGGCTGCCGAAGGGCAGCAGCACCTGCACCAGGCTGTAGTTGATGAAGGTATCGCCCAGCAGGATCAGGCCGTGAAACAGGCCAAAGGCCAGGCCGAGCAGACTCGTGAACTGATGCGCGTCAAAGATCGTCGGGCCGCCAGCCCAGAGCCGCGCCGCCTTGCTGGTGATCGACAGGCCGAGCAGCATCGACAGCCAGAGCAGCCCAAAGGCTACCAGCGCGCTTGAGCGGGAAAGATACCAGTAGGCTTTGGGCTCGGCGCCCAGCAGCGAGGCGCTCAGGCCCGGCAGCCACTGCGGCAGCGCGACAACTGCCGCAAACGCGCCGATCACCGCCGCCATCAGCAGCGTGAAGAAGGTTGACAGCGCGACCGAAGATTGCAGATCATCGGCGGTGGACGGCTGCGCGACAACAGGCTTAGCTGGAACTGATCGTTGGGCGGCTGCGCGCGGCGCCGGCTCAGCTGAAGCAGCTTCCGGCGCTGCGACTGGAGTCGTGGTCTGCTGGGCGGCCGCCGCTTTTTGGGCGTTGGCGGCGCGGATCGCAGCCAGACGTGCGGCTTTCTCGTCGGTCATGCTCCTGTTTCCTCTCTCTATGT
>DASWTQ010000282.1:0-3861 GCA_036402055.1 Herpetosiphonaceae bacterium | reverse complement strand
CACGCAGCCCGGCGAGATGCAGCGGCAGGCCCAGCAGCATGACCAGCATCGCCAGCAACATCGATCCCATCGCGCGGCGTTGCAGCGTGCGCTCCGTGATCGGCTGTCCCCACTCATGCGCTGAATCGGTGCTTTGATATGTGATGCCGGCACGCTGCTCAGCTGTCATACCCTTCCTATCGCTCAGGTTTGACGACGCGATCTACTCGCTCAGCACCCGCCGATCCCGAATGCTGGCCGCACAAAATCGACACAGCAACTCCGCGACCTGCTCAACCGCCTGATCGAGCGCTGCCTGCGATGCCTCGAAACCAAAGATCACAAACAAAACATGGCGCGTCGCAGGCGTCACCATGCTGCGCTGTGAGTCGGCGGTGGGGCTACCGAAAATGCCCTGCTCATCGGCCAGCACCAGACGATTGGCCGCATCGACCGCCGCCTTGCCGATGGGCGCGTACTGCTCACCGTCACGACCAGCTCGCGCCGTCACCGTGCCGCCGAGCTGCGCGACATCGTAGCAGCCGATCGCAAAGCCGCTGACCAGCGACACATAATTATTGACGTCGACGACCGTGTTGATCTGCGGCAGGGCGCGCCGGCTCAGCACTCGTCGCAACAACGCCTCGTTGGCGGGACGGTAGCGCGTCGGATCATCGCCAAGCGCCCGGTAAGCCCGGCGAGTCGCTGCGATCTCCGCCCGATCGGCGGCAGCTTTGCCCGCGAACTCAGACCGCAGGCGCTCGCACAGCTCCTCCAGCATCGTCCACAGCCCAGGATCGTGGAGCTGAACCTGTAGCTGCTCGGCCTCCACCAGTCCCAACATCATCGACGGCACCTTCTGCCGCAGATCCGCATCCAGTGTAAACGTGACCACTCCAGCTCCCTCCAGGAGACATGATCGCCGGGTCGCAGCGCTAGCCAGCTAGAGATCGAGGCGCAACACCAGCTCATCCTCGTCTACCTCGCCCGTGTAAACGAAGCCCAACTTCTCGTAGAACGGACACGGGCTGCCGTCGCCGGGCACACAACTCACCATAAGTTCCTTCGCGCCCGGCCGCGTTCTGACATACTCGATCAGCAGATCGATCGCGCGCCGTCCGTAGCCATGGCCCTGGTAGCGACTATCGATCATAAACCGCCACAAAAAATACTCGGGCTTGACGGGATCGTCGCTCAGCATCACGAATCCCACCGGCACATCGTCGGCGTAGATCCCCCGGAACCAGGCGGTCTCTCGATCGAAATACGCCTGCGCGATCGACACGGCGTTGGAGGCGACAAACTGCTCTTGTCCAGGCGAGACCTTCAAGCGCAGGATCGAGCCAAGCGTTTCTTTGGTCACTTCGCGCAGCGTGACCGTCGCGTCATCGCCGGGCATTGTCGTTTCAGACTCGGCCACTATCATCTCCTTTGTTCGCTTGTTCCTTTATTCTTGGTCAGGCCCTCACACGCCCAGAGGGCACCCGTCTTCGGCCTTCCCCTTCCCCGAACGTCGGCGGGCTTCCGCCTCCGTTGCCGCAGGCGAGGGGAAAGATCGAGCCTCTTGGTTCTTGGTTCTTGGTTCTTGGTTCTTGGTTCTTGGTTCTTGGTTCTTAGCCCTACTCCCCCTCACAGTTTAGCATCAAATCCAGCGCCTGCGGCGTAGGCGATGCCAGCCGCTCGAAGACGCGCAGGCGAGGATGATCGTAGGCGCGCAGCGCGGGATCGACCCAGCTATCATCCATCGTCCAGGAGGCGATGCCCGGCTGCGCGTCGAAGCTGGCGCGCGAGACAAAGCCCAGCCGGCCGTCGAACAGCGCCTGGTAGTAGCAGGCGGCGACCGGATCGCGCTGCATCTGCTGGCCGAGCGCAAAATCATCGCGGTCGACAGCCAGCACCACATAATCGGCCTGGAGCAGCGCGGCGGCGTACTGGTGGCGCCGCTGCTCGACATCGATCGCGGAGTCGGGCAGCGCGGCGGAGGCATAGAGATGATCGGCGCCCAGCGGCAAAAGCTCCGGCACTGAGGTATCACGAACGATCTGCTTCTCGGCGGCGACGTTTGCCAGCAGCCAGCGGCTGGCGGCGATACGTGGATCGGGCGCGCGATACACGTTGAGCAGGCCGATCGACGTCATCAGCAACAGACACAGGCCCGTTCCTGCCAGCAGCCGCACCGTTCGCTGGCCCAGCGGATGATCCAGCCGCGCGGCAAATGACTGGAGCAGAAAGGCGGCCGTCAGACACAGCAGCGGCACCAGCAGCGTCAAGCTGTGCACCTGCTCCTGGCTGAGCACCGCGACGACGAAGTATGCGCCGATGCTCCACAGGATCGGCAGCCAGAGCCGGTAGCGGCGATCTTGCAGGCTTTGGAGCACGCCGAAGCACCAGCCGACAATGCTGACCTGCATCAGCAGCGGCCCGAGGCCCCACAGCAAAATATTGAACAGCGCGTGAGTCGTCAGGTCGATCACCGAGGACTCCGGGGCGGCAGCGGTAGCTGTGCCATCGTTTTGCGCCAGCGCCGTAGACGCGGCCAGCGGAGCCTCGATCGAGCCGAACGACCAGTGCAGCGCGACCAGGCACAGTAGCGCAGTCGTCGCCGCCGTCGCCCAGGCGGGTGTTCGACGCTGCCGGATCATCAGATGCGCACTCACCGGCCCGACCAGCAGCACGATACTCTGCGGACAGAAAACCAGCACCGCAGCCGACCACAGGCCACAGGCGATCGAATGCCGCAGCCGCCCTGTGACCACCACCTCGACACTGCTCAGCATCAGCAGCGTGACGAGCAGCACATTCAGCGCGATCGAGGTTGCAAAATGGCTCTGCTGGATCAGCACCGGCACGAGCGCCACGTAGGCTGCGGCGAGCAGCGCCCAGCGCGGCCGGAGCAGCCGCCGTCCCAGCAGATAGACCACCACAATCAGCGCCGTGCCCAGCAGCGCCGACCAGACGCGACCCAGCAGCACCAGACTCCACGGCTCTGCCCAGACTGGATTATCGCTTAGCTGCGCGGCCCAGGTCGCCGTCCACAGACTCAGCCTTTGCAGCGGCTCGCCGGCGGCGCTTTGGGCCAGCGCCTGCTCTTCGGGATGATACACGTAGCCTCCACCCCAGCCCAGCGCATACACGCGCAGCGCGCCGCCAACCAGCGTCAGCAGCACCAGCACCGGATGCCGGCGCGCCCACGGCAGCAGCACGATTCCGGCAAGCAGCAGTGCGAGCAGCGGCCCGACCAGCAGCAGCCCCGGCAGATCGCCGGTGGGCAGCAGCACGTAGCTACTCAGCAGCACCGATCCTGGCACCACTGACCAATCAAAGGCCAGCTGCATGGTCAGCACCATCAGCAGCGCCGGAATCAGCGCCAGCGCCAGGATCGCGGCCAGATCAACCAGCGGCGGCCAGCCACCGCGTCCGATCACGCTCAGCCGATCCACGGCCACACCGCGCGCAGTCTGCGACGTAAGCGCTGAATCGGCGACATGCAGCTTTAGATCCAGCCAGCGGCCAGTCGTCGCCGGCGCAAGCATGTGATACGAGCGCAGCGTCGAGGTCGTCGTGGTTGCCAGCGCCACACGATCGATCTCCACCACGAGCGGCTGCGGATCGGCCTCCTCGGTACGCATTGCCAGCGTGAGCAGCTGCGCCCCACGACGATCTGCCAGCGGGATCTGAATCTGCGGCTCGCTCTGGCTCCAGCGCACAATCGCGCTGCCGTCAAACTCAGCAGCAAAAAAGCCGCTCGCGAACACGCCTTCACTCGGATCACCAAGCTCATAGTGAGCATAGTGCGCGGGCAAATACCGTATAACTAGCGCTGTGAGCGCGAGGCTAAAAAACCCGAGTGCTATAACGATCCGCCGTCGCATCAGGCGATCC
>DASWTQ010000281.1:0-10834 GCA_036402055.1 Herpetosiphonaceae bacterium | reverse complement strand
GCCTGGGCTGCAAGATCTGGTTGTAGATACTTCCACCTCCCGTATCTACGCGACGATCGCTCAGGCTTCGGCCAATCCCCCTGTGAGCGAGATCGTGGCGCTGACTGCCAGCACCGGCCAGGTGGCGCAAGTTGCCAAGCTTGAGCCGCAGCGCTTCCGGCCCGGCCAGTTGCTGGTCCACGCCATCGCCGATCAGCTCTACCTGATCAACCACGACGCAAGCGGCGCAGCCAGCGTGCTGGTGCTGGATCGCCAGCTGAACGTCGTCGCGACGCTGCCCATGCCCAACGATGTTCAGTCGCTGGCGCTCAACGGCGCGCTCAATCAGCTCTACGCCGCGACGGACGCCGGCATTCAGGTCATCGACACGACGACTCGGCAAGCCGTGACGACAATCGCGGCGGATGGCACGCTGCGCCACCTGGCGTTCAACGGCGTGACTCGCCAGCTGCATGGCGGCGGTCTGCCCGGCGAGCAGCTGCTGATCGCCACGCCGATCGCGACCAGCCCCTTCGATCTGACGCTGCTGCGACCCGACGATCTGCTGCATCTCGATCTTGAGTTCGTGAATCTCAAGATGCAGATCGGCGCGGGCGGCGCGGCCAAACTTGTGCGCGAGACCGCCAACCAGCCGGCGCTGGTGATCGTCCATCTGCCGCCACAGAGCCTGGCCGAGGAAACGTTTGACGAGCCCGGCGGCACGGTGCGGCTGCCGGTCCGAGCGCGTCTCGCGAGTCGCAGCCGGCTGGCATTCAAGCTGCCCGACGCGCTGAGCGAGCTGCCCTACACGATCGATGGGCTGCTGGATTGGAGCAAGCTGGAGCCGGTTCTCGCGCCGGCCGCGCTGCCGCCCAATACAGTCGCGCCCACGCCGCCACCGCCGATCGCCGAGCCGACGCCGCAGCAGACCGCGATCGAAATGCCGTATCGCATGATTCTGTCGCCGGATCGAACCGCGACCTGGCAGCACGCGCGCCGGGCGATCAATCACGCGGGCTACGCCGAGCTGTGGCACACGCGGCTGGAATCGCAGCCGGACGCGCTCTCCGATCCCACGCTGCGCGCGATCTGGTCGCCGGATGTTCCCAATCCGAACGCGCAGAATCCTTTCCCGACGATTCTGGAGCCCAATCATCGCCGCCAGATCGTGCGGCTCTCCTCCGACTGGTCGCTGCCTGACGCGCCGCGCCCGCTGCTGGTCGATCAGTTTATGCTGACGGCGCTGGGCGCGTGGATGCGCACGCGCGGCGTGTGGGAGCCCGACGAGGACGCGGGGCTGGATGTGCAGGAGTGGCGGCACAACGCCACCCAGGGCCGCGATCACTATGTGCGCGTCGTCCAGCGCGGCTACATCTATCCGTTCGGCCATCGCGCGGTGCACGTCACGATCTCCGAGCGCAAGATTCAAACCGTGGCCAAGCCTGGCGGCGGCACGCAGACCGTCGCGGCGCTGCGCAAACGCCAGTACGTGGTGATCACCGAGCCCGACAAGCGCTACGAGGAGAACGCAGCTGCTTACAAGCATGCCGCTCGCGAGATGCCGCTCAGCCAGGGCCTGCGCATCACGACGACCGTCACGCCGCTGCTCGACTCGCCGACCGGCCCGCAGAGCGCGATCGGCTCGACCGGCGCCTTCTGGGTGCGCGCCAACGGCGACGATCTGCCGTTTCACTTCGTCGCCACCGATGTCGAGGGCCAGGAGTCCGAGTTCACGACCGCGCTGATCTTTATTCCCGCCAGCAAGATCAACGATTCGAGCGTGATCACGGCGGTCAACGCGGCCTATATGTTCCTCCCAGCCGGCGTGCCCGAGAGCAACGCCCGCCGCGCGGCGCATGTGCCGGGCCAGCCGATCGCGCTGGCGCCGAGCGCAACCACTGGCGCGCTGGCAGCCACGCCGGGCGATGGCACCAGCCTGACAATCGAGCGGCTGCTGTTCAACACGCTGCCGCCCAAGAATCCGCTCGCCGGCGGCCTGAGCTACCTGCCGAAGCTGGAAAAAGCCGCCGCGCGTATTCCGGCGGTCGAGCAGCTCAGCGGCGTGGCGCAAAGCGTGAACGTCGCGCTCTTCGACGATTATCTGACCAACGGCTTCGGAAGTCCGCAGAATCAGGCGCAGGTCTTCGCCAGGCTGATCGACGCGCTGCCGATCGAGTTGCCCAACGAGAAAGCCGGCGGCATCGCGGCCATGGCGATGAGTTACAGCGGCCTGTCGCGCACGATCGGACCGATGGCGGGCGATCTCCAGAACGCGGCCAAAGGCGTGTTCGATCCGCAGCAGATCTTTGGCGCGCTCGGCGACTCCAAGCTGCTGGGCTATATCTCGCTCAAGAGCTTGATCAAGCAGGTTGTCGATGTCGGCCAGTTTCCCAGGACACTCACCGAGACAATCAAATCGGCGCAGGCCAACGTGCCGGATCGTATCGTGACGCGGCTGGACTGGAAGCCCAAGGTCAATAGCGTCGGCCCGCTGAAGATCGGCGCGTCGACCGAGCTGACGATCAAGGCGACATTCGAGCAGATGTTGGGCGCAAACTCCGAGCCGACCTACGCGATCGTCGGCACGCTGACCAACTTCACGCTCGACTTCCTGGGCGTGGTGCTGGTCCATTTCCAGCAGCTCAAGTTCGTCTCCGAGAAAGGCAAAAAGCTGGACGTGATCGCCGATCTGCGCCTGCCGAGCAGCCCGAGCGATCCGCCGTCGGTCGAGTTTGCGGGCGCGCTGGCGTTTCTCAACGAGCTGCGCAAGTACATTCCCTTCGACGGCTTCAGCGATCCGCCGTCGCTGGACGTATCGCCGCGCGGCGTGGATGTGGGCTACTCGCTGGGATTGCCGCCGCTGGCTGTCGGCGTGTTCGCGCTGCAAAACGTGACGCTGGGCGCGGCGCTGCATCTGCCGTTTGTGGACGAGCCGGCCCGGCTGCGCTTCAACTTCTCGGAGCGTCACAAGCCGTTCCAGGTCACGGTCTCGATGTTTGGCGGCGGTGGCTTCTTCGCGCTCGACATGGCGCTCGATCGCATTCTGCTGCTGGAGGCCGCGATCGAGTTCGGCGGCAGCATCGCGATCAATCTCGGCGTGGCCAGCGGCGGCGTGTATGTGATGGCCGGAATCTACTTCAAGCTGGCCGAAAATCCCGCGACCGGCAAGGACGAGGCCGAGCTGAGCGGCTACCTGCGCGCGGGCGGCGCGCTCAAGGTGCTGGGCTTGATCTGCGTCTCGGTCGAGTTCTACATGGGCCTGACCTATCTGCCCGCCAAGGGCAAGGTCCACGGCCAGGCTTCGCTCAAGGTCAAAGTTTCGATCGCCTTCTTCAGCAAAACGGTCACGCTCAAAGTCGAGCGCAGCTTCGGCGGCTCGTCCGGCGATCCGACCTTTGGTCAGCTGATGGACGCCGAGGATTGGCAGAGCTACGCCGAAGCGTTCGCCTGATCCGTTCACCGCAACTGATCGCGTAGGGGCGTGATGTATCACGCCCTGGACACCCTTATCGCCAAAAAAACGCTCACTTAGGAGCTTATTCAAATGCCCAATCAAACCATTCTCTGGACCGCCTTACCCAACGGCATCGATCGCACAGGTGATCGCCTGCAGCTATCGGTCTTTGTCTCGCCGCGACTGGTCGCCACGCCCGGCGACGGCCGCACGCTCCAGCCCACGCCGGATCTGCTGGCCTGGCCCGAGCGGATGCGCAACGCACGCTTCCGCGTCGAGTTCGCGGGTGGACCGACCGTCGACGCAGCTTTCAAGACCGAGGTGCTCAAGCCCGAGCTGTGGCGCGCGCTCTTCAAACAAAACACGCTGGTCCGCTCGCATCGCTTCGACGATTTCACGGATCGCCAGATCATCTCGTATCCGGTGCGCAATCTGCACCAGTCGATCAAAGAGGTCTATCAGGGCGTGGGCGTTGACGCGCCGCAGGGCTTGCCGCCGCACGTGCCGATCACCTGGGAGACCGAGACCATCGAGTTCGGTCCCAGCATCGAGGTCGACGGCGAAAAATCGACGATCTATGCCGTCGCCGCCGACGAGCAGTATATCTACGCGACCTACTACTTCGACGATGGCGCGCACGGAGCCAAAAATCCCGGACAGCTCGTCGTGATCGACGCGGCCACGCTGGAGATCGTCACCCGCGTTACGGTCGGCAAGCAGCCGCGCAGCATCGCCGTCGATGTGCTGCACCAGCGGATCTATGTCGTCAACTACCATCAGGAGCACTACAGCCTTTCCGCGATCGACCGCCAGACCTTTAAGATCGTGCCGTTCCTCGTCGACGGTGTGCAAAAGCCCGAGCTTGTGCTCAAGCAAACGCCGATCAATGTCGTCGTCAGCCCGAAGCGCAATCGTGTTTTTGTCACGAATCCGTCGCAGAAACGCATCCATGTGATCGACGGCGCGACCAACACGCTCCAGCCGCAGCTCCAGATCGAAGTGCCGCAAGGTCCGGTCGGTGGAATTGCGATCGACGACGCGGCCGATCGGCTTTACGTAATAGCGCCCAACGGCGATCGCCAGGATGTGGTCGAGATCGAGATCGACGATACCACGCATCGCGTGCTCAAGAGCGTCACGATCGATCGCAACGACTCCTTTCCGTCGGAGATCGTACTCACCGAGGATCATATTTATATCAACAACGTCACGCCGTCGGGAATACCGAGCAAGTACAAGGTGACGGTGCTCAATCGCCAGCTGGAGTTGGTGACAACTGTAATCTCTGCCGGGCAGACGAACTCGCTTGGAGTCGATGCCGAGCTGAATCATGTCTACGCCCCGGACAGGTTTGGTGTGCAGGTGATCGACAGCCGCTCGCAGCGCATCATCAGCCGGGTGCCATACGCCAGCACGCCGCGTGGCATCGCCGCGCATCCGACGACGCATCAGATCTTTGTCGGCGCCTCGTCGACCAATCAGCTCGTCGTCGCCACACCCACGATCAACGCGGACGGGTTGCCGCTCGATCCGCTCTACAGTGGCTGGGATGTGGCCTGGAACGCCGCCGCCGAGCAGTCCGCGCGCAATAACCTGGATCGCACCGATGTCGTCGGCCGTGAGCTGACCGAGCGGGTGCTGCTGTTCCATCGCCGCGATCCTAACGAGCCCGAGATTGAGCTACCCGAAGACGAGGCCGATTTCGCGCAGGTCGTCGATTTCCACGAGGTCGTTTCGACGCTCGGCGACTACCCGGCGCTGCTGCGACATGTCGGCCTGGTGATCGACCTGACCGTGCCGATCTCGGCGGTTCCGCCCGGCGCGACGGCTGTGCGCGTGCTGCCCACGTGGCCGGTCAGTCCCGGCGTGGTGAGCACTGATATTTCGCCCAAAACCGCCACCATCTGGGACGGCCAGCGCTTCACGGCCAGGTCGGGCAGCGGCGAGATCGTCGACGGCCTGCTGGCGCTGGACGAGGAGCACTACGATCTGATCCAACTCGACGTGGACGGCGCGGCGCTCAAGACCAACAATCTCACCAACAACCTGATGCGCGTCGACGACGGCAACGCGCCGCTGCCGCGCGGCCTGGCCACGCTGCGCTCGGCCGGCATCGCCGTGACCCGTCACGGCCGCGCCGCGCAGCTCAAGCAGCAGTTTCAGCGCGCCCGCCAGCACAACGACAGCCTGGCCCAGAACACGACCACGCTGTTTGCCGAGGATCTGGTGCGCGGCTATCGCATCGACATCTGGGACGATCAAACGGCGAAATGGCACTCGCTGACCCAACGCGTCGGCAGCTACAAGGTCGGCGACGAGCCGCTGCTGACGATCCAGGACGAGGGCTTTACCCAGACCGCCGTCACCGAATCCGCCGCGTCCTCGACCACGCCCAAGGATCTGTATCTGCACGAGGCGCTTGGCCGCTGGGAAGGCTGGAGCGTGGTTGCGCGACGGCCCGGCAAGAGCATCAATCACAGCGCCGATCCGTCGCAGCCGCCCGAGGACTTCGACAACGCGCCGGTCACGCCGTTCAAGCTGGAGGTCGATTTCGCGCCGGTCAAAGGCTCGCTGCCGCGTCTGCGCTTCGGCGGCAACTACCGCGTGCGGATGCGCATCGCCGATCTGGCGGGCAACGGTCCCACGCTTGAGGCCGCGCCCGACCTCGGGCTGCCGAGCGACAACCGCACGATCGCCTATCTGCGCTACGAGCCTGTCGAGGCGCCTGCTGTGGTGCTGCGCTCGCTGATCACGCAGGAGGCCACGCCCGGCGAGGCGCTGGAGCGGCTGGTGGTGCGCACGGCCAACAACGATCCGGCCAAGGATGCCGCCGTCGCCACGCCCGCCGAGCGCCACATCGCGCCGCCGCGATCGAGCCAGCTGCTGGCCGAGACGCATCGTGTGCTGGATAACGGCACACTCAAGGCGGATCTGGCGACCTACACGATGCTGCGCACCAAAGACGACGGCCAGTTCAAGACGCAGCCCGCCGGTCCCGGCAAGCAAGACATGCCGGTCGAAACGTCAGCTCAGCTCGCGCTGCCGTATCTGCCCGATCCGCTGTCGCGTGGCGCGGCCCTCCGCGATCTGCCGGGCGCTCCTGACGGTACGGTCGGCACGCTTACCAGGCAGGGCGCGCTGGTCTTCACGTCGCTCTCCGACATCAAGGTGCGCGACGGCTCGGCGACCCAGATCGGCTGGGGCAGCGCCGATACCTGGCCCGAGCTGCGGCCGTTCCGGCTGGTGATCCAGGGCGGGAATCAGCCGCCGCGCTGGGATGCTGCGGCCCGCGTGCTGACGGTGCAGCTCCCTGCTGCCGAGACAACCACAGTCTCGCTCAGCTCGTTTCTCAACGAGGACGATCTCAAGCTGATGGGCGTGTGGCAGTGGCTGCGTGAGGCGATCGACAAGCAGATTCAGCAAAAGCTCAAGACGGTCACGCCCGGCGATCCGTTCGCGCTGGATCAGCTGACGGCCAAGATCGCGCGGGTGACGCAGTTTGCTCTGGAGGGCGGCCATGTGATGCTGACGCCGCCGCGCGATCTGGTACTGGTTCACGCCGTGCAGCAGCCGCTCGGCCGGCCCGACTGGGCGACGCTCAGCGTGCAGCGCTCGCAGCAGCAGACCTTTGCTAAGCTGACGGGACGGCTGGATGTTCACGCCAAAAGCACCGACAAGGTCGAGGTCGTCGCCGCCTGGGATGAGCCGGTCGATCGGCTGGACGAGCCCGGACCACGCGTGCTCGACGCGACGGCCACGGTCGCCGAGATTCCGCTGACGGTGCTGAACGAGCGTCTCGACACCGGCAAGCAGTACCGCACGATCGCCGTCGGCGGCAAGCCGGTCGCGCGCTACTATCCGGCCACCGATCAGCTTGAGTTCGCCGGCAAGGCCACGCTCCAGCACATCTTTGGCGATACCAAACACCGCGTTGTGCGCTACAGTGGCGTGAGCACCTCGCGCTTTCGCGAGTATTTTCCGCCAACTGTGCCGGGCGGCTTTACCCGCAGCAGCGATGAGTTTGCGCTCAAGGTTCCCAGCAGTACACGGCCGGCCGCGCCACGCCTGCAATATGTGATCCCGGCCTTTGGCTGGCAGCGTCACACCGAGACCAACCTGCTGGCCAGCCGTCGTCGCGGCCATACGCTGCGCGTGTATCTCGATCGGCCGTGGTTCTCGTCCGGCGCGGGCGAGCTGCTCGGCGTGGTGGTCTGGCCCGAGCCGCTCACCGACGATCTGCGCGAGCGTCTGAAGCCGTATGTGACGCAGGTCGGCGCTGATCCAGCTGTGATCGGCGATGATGTGCGGCTCAACAAGTCGAGCTTCCAAAACGTCGCCGCCTGGGCCGAGGGCTTGCGGCTGGAAGGCTTGGCCTCAAACGAGCGCGTGAACGTTGCCGCGTATCCGGTCGGCTATGACGCCGAGCGCAAGCTGTGGTACAGCGATATAACGCTCAATCCGGCGCTCAATCACAATCAGGAGGCTTACGGCGCGTTCGTGCGGCTGGCGCTGGTGCGCTATCAGCCCAACGCGCTGCCCGGCACCGAGCTTTCGCGGGCTGTGCTGGCCGATTTTGCTCAACTCGCGCCCGATCGCTCGGCCGTCGCCACCTACGATCTCTACGATCCGCGCGTGGTCCGGCTGGCTGTCTCCGGCCTGAGCTACAACGCCACGGCGGCTACGAACGGCCAGCCGCAGCCGGACGGTACCACGGTCGAGGTTTCGGTTGAGATGCGTCGCAGCGATGTGCAGGGCGATCTGGCCTGGACTCTCGCGCCGTCGCACCTTGCCGCGATCGCGGTCGAGCAGTCCAATGAGATCGAGACGATGCTCTGGCGTGGACGCATCACGCTGCCCGCCGATCGCCGGCCCGGCCAGTTCCGCATCGTGATCAAAGAGTTCGAGTCCTGGCTCGACGATGCGACGGCGACCGCTACAGCTGCCGGGCAGGTAGTACAGCGACCACGGCGGCTGGTCTACGCCGATATGCTCGATCTTTAGCACGCTGTGCGCATAAACACGAACACCAACGTCGGCTGTGCAATGTCTCGGCGAGGCATTGCACTTTTTTGATCGCTTGACAGCTGCGAAGAAAAGGACTATATTCTTATCGAACAGTGTTCGATAAAAGAAAGGCGATCGATAGATGGGTGTGAAAGAGCGCCGTGAGCGTGAAAAGGAGGCAACTCGCCGGGGGATTCTGGATGCTGCCCAGACGATCGCGCGCGCCGATGGCTGGTCGGCGGTGACGATTCGCAAGGTGGCCGACGCGATCGAGTACAGCCCGTCGATCGTCTACGAATATTTCAGCAGCAAAGAGGCGATTTTGCTGGCGCTGCTGCACGAGGGCTTTGCGGCGCTCACAGCTCAAATGCGCCGCGATACAAGCGCCACCGGCGATCCACGTGACCGGCTTTACCGGCTGGCGGCCAGCTACCTGGCGTTTGCCCAGCAGTATCCTGAGCTGTACCAGGTGATGCATGGTTTTGCGGGAATCGCCATCGATGCTCAGGTGCGTGGAGCGGCAGCCCAGGAGGTGTGCGGCCTTGTCGAGACCGCGCTGATTGACTGGGCGCAGAGTGCCGGCGTTATTTTGCAAGATCCGCGCGTCGATGCAGAGATCGCCTGGAGCCTGCTCCACGGCATCGTCAGCCTCACCGTCGTCAGCCGCATGACGCCCGACGATGAGTATGTGCGCCAGCTGGTTGCGCGGGCGATCGATACGCTGCTGGCCGGCTGGAGCGCGGGTACAACCGCCAGCTAATTTTTTTTGTCCTTCATCGAACATTGTTCGATTTCCGAATGTGGTTAGAGGAGAACTCTAGATGAGCACTAAACACGATCTGCATGTTATTTTCGGGACGGGACCGGCGGGCAGCACGCTGGCGGAGCAGCTTGTAGCAGCGGGGGTGCAGGTGCGGGCGGTCAATCGCAGCGGCAAGGCCAAGCTGCCGCCACAGGTTGAAGTCGTCGCGGCCGATATTCTTGATCCCAGCGCTGTGCGCGCAGTCGTCGCCGATGCGGGCGTGATCTATCACTGCGCCAATGTTCCCTACCCGCAGCAAGTCGAGGTGCTGCCCAGGTTTCAAGCGCATATCATCGAGGGCGCTGCCCACGCGGCGGCGAGGCTGGTCGTGCTCGATACGCTGTATGTGTACGGAGAAACGCGCGGCATGCCGATGCGGGAAAGCACACCCTACGCCGCGACTACCCGCAAAGGCCGCATGCGCGCCGAGCTTGTGGAAGTGTATCTGGCCGCTCATCGCGCCGGCAAAGTGCAGGTTACGCTTGGCCGCGCCGCCGACTTTTTCGGGCCACGGGTGCTCACCTCAACGCTCGGCGATCGCGTGTTTCCGGCCGCGCTCACGGGTAAACCGGTCCAGCTATTGGGCAATATCGATCTGCCGCATAGCTACAGCTACATCGGCGATGTCGCGCGCGGCCTGGCGATCCTTGGCGAGCGCGAAGACGCGCTGGGGCGGGCCTGGCTGCTGCCGGTCACGCCGATCGTGACGCAGCGGGCGATGGCCCAGCTGATCGAGCAGCAGATCGGACAGCCGGTTCGCATACAGGCGCTGCCCAAGTTCGCGATCCAGGCTTTCGGTCTCTTCGACTCGCTCATGCGCGAGTTTGTCGAGATGTTCTACCAGTACACCGAGTCGCAGATTGTCGATGCGAGCGCGTTCGAGCGCACGTTTCAGGTCGAGGCCACGCCGCTTGAGGCAGCGCTTCAGGCGACGATTCAGTGGTATCGGCAGGAATACCAGCCACTTCAGGCTACGCCGCAAGCAGCCTAGCGAGTAGTTGTATCTATCTTCGTTTTGTGGTATGATCTAGCTCGTGGTCGTCGCAGATGCTGCGGCGGCTACATTCTCTTAAGCTAATGTACCTGTACTCGTCCTCCTCGCTAGATGGTTGCAAGGACAGGAACATGTGGAGGACTCATGCAAGCTCGTTTATTTATTGGTAACCTTTCGTGGAACACGACCGATCAGGATCTCGCCGATCTTGTAGCCGAACATGCTGAAGTGCGGGACGCTAAAGTGATCACCGATCGCGAGACCGGCCGATCGCGCGGCTTTGGCTTCGTCACCATCGAGAGCGATCGTGTTCAAGACGTGATCCGCGCGCTGGATGGGCAATCCATCGACGGACGCGCGATCCGCGTCAACGAAGCGGAAGAGCGGCCGCAGCGCGAGCGCGGCTTTGGCGGCGGCGGCGAACGACGCAATCGCTACTAAGCACGACATCGCTAGCTGTGAGCGCGCCAGGAAGCATCCTGGCGTGTTTTTTTTACGCAATCTTTCCCCCCTGTTCGGTCGCTCAAGCTCCGCGATCGATCGGCGCCGGCTTGCGCATGAGCCGCAGCGCCAGCAGCGCGATCCAGCTCCAGCCGGTGAT
>DASWTQ010000280.1:0-2683 GCA_036402055.1 Herpetosiphonaceae bacterium | reverse complement strand
AGACGGGCTGATCTCGCGTGAGCATGGCCGTGGAACGTTCGTGCGCGCGCAGGTGCTGCCCGCCGTCCTGATCGTTGAAGATGATCCTGCTATGCGCATCCTGCTGGCCGAATATGTGACCCGCGCCGGTCACCGTCCGCTGCCCGTGGCCACGCCGGTGGAAGGGCTGGCGTGTCTGGTCCAGGACCCGTCAATCGCCGTCGTCTTCAGCGATGTGCGACTCCCCGATTCAGCGAGCGGAATCGAGTTCATCCGGGCCGTGCGCCGTCGCTGGTACATGCTGCCCCTGGTCGCGATCACCGGCTATCCAGATGACCTGGCCGATCTCCACGGCGCGCCTGAGTGCCCGATCCTGATTCTCCCGAAGCCCTTCTGGCCGCAGCAGATCGAGGAAACCCTGCGCCTGACCCTGCGCGGCTAGGGAATGGTGGCCACGTTCTGAACAGCCGACGCGGGACAGTAAGGATGCCTAGATGGCGTGTTGACCCGGCTCCACAAATGGCTGAAGCACCTCAACCAGCGCATCCAGCAGATCATGCCGCCGTGGCTCGCAGCGCATACGCCGCGTGCCGGGATCGCTGACAGCATGCCGCGTCGGCGCGAACGTGCCCAGCCACCTACTGCATCTGAGGAAGGCATACAGGTGGGGGATGATGTGTTGCTTCAGTTGATCGCGGGAGGGAAGCAGCACGCGTTGCGCACCCTCTACGACCGTTACTGTCGGCGTGTGTTCAGTCTGGCGCTCCACATCACCGGCGATCGGAGGTGGGCGGAAGAAGTGACGGAGGATGTGTTTGTGCTGGTGTGGCACCACCATGCCATTGGTCAATCACGGCAAGGAACCGCTCAGGACTGGATCGCAGCGATAACCCGTAACCGTGCGCTTGATGCCGTACGATCGCAGGATGGAACCACCTGCCAACGGGCGGTGGCACATACTGCCGATCGCCTGGCTGTGCGCCCTGAGCATGACACGTTCGAGAGGCAGACCGACCTGCGGGACACACTGCGCCAGGTCCTCGCAACATTGCCGGCTGACCAACGCCAGGCGCTTGAACTGGCCTACTATGGTGGCCGCACCGTAGCTGAGATAGCCTCGGACGAAGATGTACCGGTTAGCACGATTGAGACACGATTGCGGCTAGGACTCATGACTCTGCGTGCGGCACGTGGTCACGCACAGGGGACCAATCACCGTGAGCGAGGTGCTCGTGATGATCGGGCGAGTACGAACGATGCGTGAATGCACAATGCTCGTCAGTCAGCAGTGTACTGCGCTACATGCCACGTCAAACACGTGCTGACATCGAGCGCCTGCACCAACGTGCGGTCGGGCTGAACACGTCAAGGTCGTGAGGTAGTGCCCAACGAATCGCCGCCGAATGCGGCAGTGGACGCGCTACCGTGGTCAAATAGGAGCAGTGCTGTGAAATATGCGATCTTTGCCCTCGTGATCGTCCTTGTCCTTGTCCTCTCAACCTTCGGGGTGCAGAATCCAACCCCGGTCAATGTGCGCTTCTTGCAGTTTGAGAGTGGCTTCGTCCCGCTTTCGGTCATTCTGTTGCTTTCCACGCTGATCGGGATGTTGCTGGTCGTGCTGATGGGATTGCCTGGTCGGGTGCAGCGCAGCCGTGAAGCCCGACAGCTCCGCCACCAGCTTGCCGCCGCAACCGAACAGATTGCCACATTGAAGGATCGGCTGCCACGCCCGGTGATGCAACCCCTACCGGAGGAACGCGGCGAGCCGGTGGGCAGGTCGGTGGTCTAACCATCGGGTTCCGGGAGAGCAACGAAGGCAAATCCCATGCACATGCGACACCGCCGCGCTTGAAGCAGCGCACACTCACGCACGGCGTCCTGATCATCGGCGGTTTGCTGATGGTCGTGGAGTTCCTCACGCTGTTCTTGTATCGCTGATATGCCGCGGGTGCTGCGCACGACTGGTAGGTGTGCGACCGCTTCTAGGGCTGTCTCCGCCACGAGATCATGGCGCCCTGGGCATTGAGGAGAATCGAGGTACCTGTATCGACGGTACTGAGAAACCCCCGCTCTACCAACCATCTCATGGGTCCGCCGCAGCCCTTGGTTCGGCGACTGGCGCGAGGGTATAGCCCAGCTTCTGGGCGCGGCGCGTGAGGTGGTGCAGTTCGCGCTCCCGCCGCTTGGCCTCGTAGGTTGCCGCGCTTTCCTCTACATACGCCTCCCCGTATTTCAGGAGATGATAGAGCACGCGTGCGATCTTATGTGCCGTCGCCACCGTCGCTTGTTGCGGCCCTTTGCGCGCTCGCAGCGCCCGATAATAGGCTCCAAAGGCGGTATCGCTGCGAGCGACTGCCTGCGCCGCCAGCCGCAACGCCTGCGTCGCGCGATTGGTCCGCTTGGCCGTGCGAGAACGGAGCACCTTGCCACCGGAAATGTCGCTCCGCGGCGCGAGGCCGAGCCACGCACAGAAGTGCTTGACCGTGGGGAAGCGGGTCATATCCGTCCCAATCTCGGCGATGATCGTCTGCACGTTCGTCGCCGACAAGCCCATCACCGCCACCAGGTCGACCCCCAAGATCCGCGCATAGTGCGCGCGGGCATTGAAGGTCGGACCATTCTTGGAGTGGGAATCCCGCTTGGCGGGTGGTAGGTCCGGCAGCGACGCAGCCGGTGCCCCACGCGACTCCATCGCCTGGAGATA
>DASWTQ010000279.1:0-2605 GCA_036402055.1 Herpetosiphonaceae bacterium | reverse complement strand
TGCTCGCCAGGGCCTTGAGCGCCGCCGCCAGCGGTCGGTCGACACGGTACGGCAGCCGCGCTCCCGCCGAGGTGCGAATAGGAGGGCGTGGGCGATCCAGCGGCAGCGGCAGCGGCGCATACTCATCGCCGAGCTGCGCGCGCCAGTAGTCAAGCTGCTGCTCAAGATACGCGCCCTTGAGCAGGCGCTGCTGCCAGCAGGCAAAATCGGCGTACTGGATCGGCAGCGCGGGCAGGGGCGAGCTTTCTCCGGCGCGGAAGGCGTGGTAGATCGCGGCCAGCTCGCGCAGGAAAATACTTTCGGACCAGCCGTCCGAGACGATGTGGTGGACGTTCAGGCACAGGATATGGCTCTGCGGCTCAAGCTGGATCAGTGTTGCGCGGAAGAGCGGCCCGGCGGCAAGATCGAAGGCGTGCTGCGTTTCGGCGGCGACGATCCAGCGCGCCTGGTCCAGTCGCTCGGCCGGCGCGTGCTCGCGCAGATCGATCCGGCGGAAGGTCGCGCCCGTGGGCGGCAGGATCAGCTGCACGGCCTGACCATCTTGCAGGGCAAAGATCGTCCGCAGCGACTCGTGACGGCGCACGATCTCGTCAAGCGCCTGGCGCAGAGCGGGCACATGCAGCTCGCCCCGCAGCCGAACGCTGTTGACCATGTTGTAGGCCGGCGTGCCTTGATCGAACTGGTCGAGGAACCAGAGGCGCTGCTGCGAAAACGACAGCGGCAGCGGCCCGTCACGCGGCACCGGCACGATCGACGCGACGCGCTCACCCTGCTGCTGGCGCTGCTCGATCTCTGCCGCGCACCCGGCGATCGTCGGCTGCTCAAACAGGATGCGCAGCGGCAGCTCGATCTGCAAGGCAGTGCGCAGCCGCGAGATGACCTGCGTTGCCAGCAGCGAGTGACCGCCCAGCGCGAAAAAGTCATCATGAACGCCGATCGGCTCGTGCTGGAGCACCTCGGACCAGATCGCGGCAAGCAGCTGCTCGGTGGGCGTGCTCGGCGCGACAAACTCATCGGCGATGATGCTCTCGCTGGCATCCGGCGCCGGCAGCGCGCGGCGATCGATCTTGCCGTTGGGCGTCAGCGGCAGCGCGTCCAGGGCGATCAGCGCGGCCGGGATCATGTGTGCGGGCAGACGTGATTTGAGAAAATCGCGGATCTGCTGCGAGGTCAGATCCGCCTGCGCCGCCGGCACGATATAGGCGACGATCTGCGTATCTCCGCGCTTGCCCTGCCAGGTGCTCACGGCCACATCCTGAATCGCGGGATGCTGCGCCAGCGCGGCCTCGATCTCGCCCAGCTCGATGCGAAAACCACGTACCTTGACCTGGTGATCGCTGCGGCCGACAAACTCGACGTTGCCGTCGGGCAGGTAGCGCGCCAGGTCGCCGGTGCGGTAGAGCCGTGCGCCGCGCTGCTCGGCCCAGCGATGCGGGATGAAGCGCGCCGCTGTGAGATCCGGCCGCCGCTGATAGCCGCGCGCGAGCCCAACTCCGCCGATGTACAGCTCGCCGGTGATCCCGGGCGGCACTGGCTCGAAGGCGCGGTCGAGGATGTAGATCTGCGTGTTGGCGAAAGGCTGTCCGATCGGCACGACGCGGTCGGGCGGCAGCAGGCGGTCGCACTCGACAAAAAACGTGCTGTCGATCGTCGCCTCGCTCACGCCGTACGAGCTGATGATCGAGGTTTGTGGTCCGCAGCAGTCTTGCAGCCGGCGATACTCGTCGATGCGCCACACATCCGAGCCGACGATCAAACATTGCATGTCGAGCGACTGACCGCTGGTTTGCAGGTAGGCCATCAGCTCGCGAATCACCACCGGCACGAACTCGGCGCACGCGATCCGCTCGCGCGTGATCAGCCGGTACAGCTCCGCCGCGTCGATCAGCACCTCGCGCGGGCAGATCACGAGCGTGCCGCCGGAGCAGAGCGCGCGGACGAGATCGCCGGCGAAGACGTCGAAGGAGAAGCTGGCCATTTGCAGATGGCGCATGCCGGGCCGGAGATCGTAGCCGTCGCGCCAGGCGCAGAACGCGTTTACCAGGCTGTGATGCTCGACCATCACGCCTTTGGGCTGGCCGGTCGAGCCCGAGGTGTAGACCACATAGGCCAGATTGTGGCCGTTCGCGCACGCGGGCAGCGGCGCATCGATCGCAGCGGCGACGGGCGACAGCGCGTCTTCCAGACAGATCAGCGGAATCTCGGTCGGCGGCAGCAGATCCAGGCATGACTGCTGAGTCAGCAGCACCAGCGGCCGGCTGTCGGCAAGCATGAAGGCCAATCGATCGGCGGGATAGCCGGGATCGAGCGCTACATACGCGCCGCCGGCTTTCCAGATCGCCAGCACGCAGACGATCATGTCCGGCGAGCGCTCGACGCACACGCCGACGCGTGACTCGGGACCGACGCCGTGTTCTTGCAGACACCGCGCAAGTCTGGCTGCGCGCGCATCGAGCGCGGCATAGCTCAGCTGCTCCCCGGCAAACACCACCGCTGGCGCATCTGGCCGCGCTGCTACCTGCGCCGCAAAGAGCGCGTGAATACTGCGCTCGACATCGTACTCGCGCCGCGTCGCATTCCAGTCGAGCAGCACGGCCTGTCGCTC
>DASWTQ010000278.1:0-2092 GCA_036402055.1 Herpetosiphonaceae bacterium | reverse complement strand
CTCCAATCACGCGGCAGCAGCCGAAACGCCGTGATCGCATCGCGAAACCCGCGCAGATCGCGCAGCTTGCCCAGCGCCGACCAGCCAAAGATCACGGCAATGGCGATGCGACAAAACATCAGTCCGTAGCTCGCTGTCATGTGCTTTCCTTGAACCAGTCGATCTCCCACTGCACATCCACGCTGCCCCGCTGCCTGGGATCGGCTCCGGGGACGGGGCGAAACACCTGGCGCGCCCAAAAATCGGTGCCGGCGATCAACCCCGCGATCGACTGCTCGCTCTGGCCGGGATGCTCGGCGATCTGCGCGCGGCATGCCTGGTAAACCGACCACAGCAGCGTTTCCTCTTGCGGCGCGGCAAAGGTCACATTCAGCCCCAGGCCCAGCGCATCCGCCCGCGAGATGATGTAGTCGTGAGCCAGATAGCCGTCGGCCAGCCTGTCCACGATCTGCCGGCGGGCGGTCTCGTCCACGTGCGGCAGCTGGTAGGCCAGCAGCTCATAGCCGATCTGGCGAGTCAGCTGATCGAAGCGGTAGAAGCCGCTCAGCGACGTGGGAAAGATGCGCTGCGCGACCAGCGCCAGCACTTGCAGCCGATCATCGGGCCGCTTCACGTTGAACCAGTCCTCGGCCATCTGGCGAAACGCGCGAATATCCTGCGCCGAGATCAGGCCGGGCGCATCCGGCGGCAGCGGTCCCGCCGCGCCGATGTGCGCGTCGATCGGGCCTAGCTCGGCCAGCGGCCCCAGGATCAGCTTGTCGGCGCTGAGGCACAGCAGCGTGCCCGAGGACCACGCACGATACGGCACCAGGATCGTCAGGTACTCCGTATAGTCGCGCAGGAGCAGGGCCAGCTGGCGCGCCCGCGTGACCACACCGCCGGTTGTGGAGAGCACAAGATCCAGCCGCTCGACGCGACCGCGCTTGCGCAGCCACTCGTAGACGACGCGCACAGTGTCGTCGGTGATCATGCTGGCAAACACCAGCACCGGATTGCCCCGCAGCGCTTCCAGCGCCGAAAGATGCGGCAAAAGCTGTTCCACTCGTCTGCTCCTATGGTTGGGATGCGTCGATCTCGACGGTGTTGCGCGGCTCAGATGCCGGATTCGTGTACGGCGCCGCCTGAAGGTTGAACATCTCGGCGTAGTATCCGCTTAGCGCCATCAGCTCCTCGTGCGATCCTTGCTCGGCGATGCGGCCCTGCGTGAGCACAAAGATCCGCTGTGCGCGGCGCACCGTCGTGAAGCGATGCGAGATAAAGATGATCGTGCGCTGCGGCTGCTGCGTGCGCTCCTCCAGCAGCTGTTTGAAAAACCGCTGCTCGGCGTGAATATCCAGCGCCGCCGACGGCTCGTCGAGGATCAGCACCGGCGCGTCACGGACCAGCGCGCGCGTCAGTGCAACCAGCTGCCGCTGCCCGCCCGACAGCTCGTGCCCGTGATCCCAGTAGCGGCCGAGCACGGTCGCGTAGCCATGCGGCAGCGTCGGGATGATCTGCTCCAGGCCGCTGCGCCGTGCCGCCGCCTCGATCCGCTCGATCTCCTCGATCTCCTCGATCTGCCCGACGCCGATGTTTTCGCGCAGGGAAAGATGGTAGATCGTGAAATCTTGAAAGATCACGCTGAGATACGCCCGCAGCTCGGCGCGGTCCAGCGCGCGTAGGTCGACGCCATCCAGGCAGATCGAGCCGGCTGTGGGCTCGTACAGTCCCGCCAGCAGTTTGATCAGCGTGGTCTTGCCCGCGCCGTTCGTGCCCACCAGCGCGATCGCCTCGCCGGGCTCGATCGTGAAGCTGATGTCGTCGAGGACGCGCTGCTCGGTACCGGGATAGGCGAACGAGACGTGGCGAAACTCGATGCGCGGCGGGCTCAGCCGAGCGCAAGGCGCGGCAGCGCGACCGTCACGCTGCGCCTCGACCTGCGACTCAAGCGCGAGAAACTGAAACAGCTGCATCGCGAAGAGCGTGTTCTCGTGCAGCCCGCTTTGAATAAACATCAGCTGCGTCCAGCCGGATTCGAGCTGAATAATCGACTGCGTGTACAGGCTGAACTGGCCGATCGTGATCAGGCCCGCGAACGTTTGCCAGGCGGTAA
>DASWTQ010000277.1:0-38971 GCA_036402055.1 Herpetosiphonaceae bacterium | reverse complement strand
ACAAAGACGCCGCGCTCGGCGTAGCGCACAAACGGCTCGACCGAGTCCCAGCCCATGTAGGGATTGACAGTCACGGCTTCGGCCTTCAGCTTTTCAAAGGCCGCTAAGGCATAGCCGATCGCGCTCGATCCGATGTCGCTGCGTTTGGCGTCGAGGATCACCGGCACGCCGCACTCGTGGGCGTAGGCGATCGTATCGCAGAGCGTGGACCAGCCGTGACCGCCGAGCGACTCATAGAACGCGGCGTTGGGTTTGTAGGCGCAGACGAGGTCACATGTGAGGTCGATAATGTGGCGATTGAAGGCGAGAACGGGGTCCGCGAAGTCGTGACACCACTCGGGGAGCCGACGAGGATCTGGATCGAGGCCGACACACAGAAGCGAACCATTACGTACGCTGGCTTCTTCAAGCCGCTGGAAGAATTGCATACCGCCCTTCCTTCTACCTTGGTAAGCGGTGATAGCTCAACATTGAGCCTCACCCTAGAACCTTCTAGCCGGAATTATACCGAACGCAGCCCGGTTTTGGGGTTTTGCCCCCAAAGTTGCGCAGCAGATGCCTAGCCCTGTGCTTCAAGGCGCATCGCGATCGATGACTTTTAGGCTTTACCCAGCACCGCCGCCAGGATCGCCATGCGGATATACATGCCGTTCCTGACCTGCCGGAAGTACGCGGCGCGCGGATCGCTGTCTAGCCGAACGTCGATCTCGTTGACGCGCGGCAGCGGATGCATCACGATGGTCGTCGGCTTAGCCTGCGCCATCAAATCCGTCGTGATGCGGTAGTAATCTTTGACCGACTCGTACTGCGCCAGGTCGGTGAAGCGCTCCTTTTGGACCCGCGTCACGTAGATTACATCCGCGCTGCCGATCACATCCGCCACGTTGTAGGTTTCGCGCACGTTTTTGCCGGCGTCTTTGACCTGATTCATATAATCCAGCGGCAGCCGTAAAATCTCGGGCGAGACAAAGGTGAAGCGCACGTCGTAGTTGAGCAGCAGCTGCGTCAGCGAGTGCACGGTGCGGCCGTAGCGCAGATCGCCGACCATCGCCACGTGCAGGCCGTCGAGCGTGCCCAGCTCTTCTTTGATCGTGAACAGATCCAGCAGCGCCTGCGTCGGATGCTCGCCCGTGCCGTCGCCGGCGTTGATGATCGGGATTTGAGCGGCAGCCGCCGCGATCTTGGCCGAGCCGGTCTCGGGATGGCGCAGCACAATCACATCCGAATACTGCTCCAGCGTGCGAATCGTGTCGTGCAGGGTCTCGCCTTTGGAGACCGACGAGAACTGCACGCCCTGGGTGATCGGGATCACCGAGCCGCCCAGTCGCTCCATCGCCGCAATAAACGATGAGCTGGTGCGCGTCGAGGGCTCGAAGAAGAGGCAGGAGAGCACACGGCCTTTAAGCAGCTCAGCGCCGCCCTGCTGATCGACCATCGCGCGCATTTCCTCGGCGACGTCGAAGATATACTCCAGGCTCTCCATCGAAAACTGATTGACCGACAAAATATCCTGGCCGTGAAAGCCGTGCTCGTTTAAGACGTGCTGCGGCGCGTCGTCGAGCGTGAAAATTCGGGGGCGATTGATCATGAGATTCCTCCTGGTTGGGTAGAACCAAGAACCAAACGTTGAGATCTGCCAGGTTCTAGGTTCTTAGTTCTAGGTTCTTGCGTCGAACAGCACTCGTCCCGATCCCGGCTCCGCCAGCACGCGCTCGCCGTCGAACACGGTCTGGCCGCGCAGCATGGTCTTGACCACACGTCCGGCAACCTCAAGCCCGGCGAAGGGCGTCCAGCCGCACCTGGTTTGCAGACGATCGTTGCTCAGCCGGTAGCACGGCCCGATCTCGACCTCGACCCTGGTATCCGGCTGCGGCGGCAGGTTGAAGATGCGCTCGGGATTCGTCCGCGTCAGCTCGATCAGCCGCTCGACGGTCAGACGTCCCTCGTCGACGGCGGTCAGCATCAGGGGTAGCGTCGTCTCCAGGCCGGGCAATCCCGGCGGCACGTTGTCGCTGTGTTTCTCCTCGGTGGTGTGCGGCGCATGGTCGGTTGCGATACAGTCGACATAATGGAGGTGCTGCCAGAGCGCCGCGCGATCGTCGGCGCCGGCTAGCCGTGGACGAACATCGCCGAAAGGCCCGAGGCGCGGCAGGTCGTCGCGGCTGAGCACCAGGTGATGCGGCGTGACCTCGCAGGTCACCTGCTGGCCGCGCTCTTTGGCGGCGGCGATCATCTCGATCTCCTGGCGCGTGGCGACATGTGCGATATGGATCGGTTTCGCGTGGCGGCGGGCGATCTCCAGCACGCGCTCCAGCACATCGCCCTCGGCGTGCGCGACGATCATCTTGGTTGCGGGCCAGCTGGCGATATGCTGATCGAGCAGCTCCCAGTTGTCGACGCGCAGCGGGCCAAAGGTGCTGTTGACATAGATCTTGAGCGCGCAGGCGTGCGGAGCGGCCGCCGCGATCTCGTCCGCGTTGTCGACGCTGGCTCCCACGAACACGCCGACATCGCAGCGGGCATTGGCGCGGGCAAGGCCCTGCTTGGCCGCCAGCCGATCGGCGCTGGTCGTGGGCGGCGTCGTGTTGGGCATGTCGAGCACACAGGTCACGCCGCCTGCTAGAGCCGCTGCGGTCCCACTGGCGTAGTCTTCTTTGTGCTCGCCGCCGGGCTGGCGTAGATGCACATGCACATCGATCAGTCCAGGCAGTGTCAGAATGGGCATGGATGACTCCTTGAGGCAAAAAAAAAGCGCCAGAGGCGCGAGGCCGCTGACGCTGGTCGCTTACAAAATAGATTGTGGCAGAGACGCCGGTTGCTCCCAAAGTTTCGCATACCGGGATCGTAGGTTAGCACGTCGCGGCGATTTTGGCAAATCCGGCCGGCCGCATCCACCACTTGCCGATACGTAACCAGCGTTCCTTATCGCTCCACCTTTATCGCGATCCCATAGATTGCCTGCTTGCCAACCCATCCATTGGTCCCACCACGATTATTGCCGATCAAAAAGCGTCCTGGCTTGATAGCTTTAATGAGATGGAGATAATCGGTTCCATGGACTCGCACCAGAACAATGTCGCCGACGCGCAGTGTGTCAGGATCACACGGTGCCAGCGTAACCAGATCGCCATGATTGACTTTGCCTGTCATAGAATGCCCGCGTGGCCGAATTGACACAGTTTCCCCACGGCGTAATGCTTCCTTGGCGTACATTGCCCAGCTCACAGCGCCCTCGCATGCTGATTCAAAAAACGTCTGGCCAGATTACGAGTATTCTCCAATCTGACCAGACCCATCTGATTGTCAGCGGTTAACCGGCATGTTCAGCCAGAATATAGCTTCAATAGCGGCGCTAAACAAATGTGTTATCCACATAGCACCAGCGCCAATCTTCGCCGGGCTCGAACGATTGCACAATCGGGTGCTGCGTTTGGTGAAAATGTTTGGTGGCGTGTTTGTTCCTGGACGAGTCGCAGCAGCCGACGTGGCCACAGATCAAACATTCGCGCAGGTGAACCCAGCGATCACCCATCGCCAGACATTCTTCGCAGCCATCGGCGCTCGGTTGGACGGGCTGGATTTGATCCAGGTGGGTACATGGTGACGTAGACATCGTGTCATTCCTTCCATAAATAAAGCAGTATCTTGGTGCTCACACCGCGATCGGGTTCATCCTTGATCAACAGGCAGGCAGACCTCAAAGCACGTATTGCCCGGCTGCGACTGCACAGAAATTTCGCCGTGGTGGTGCCGCGTAACGATGCGCCGCACGGTTTCCAGGCCCAAACCTGTGCCTTCACCCGCCGCTTTGGTCGTAAAAAACGGCTCCCAGATGCGATCGATGATCTCGGGGGGAATACCGGGGCCGCTGTCGCGTACCTCAACCCGAATAAACGTGCCATCCAGGCTGGTGCGAATGCCGAGCCGGCCTTTGCCGTCCATCGCGCCAATCGCGTTGTCGATCAGATTCGTCCAAACCTGGTTAAGCTCACTTCCATAGGCTGAAATACGCGGCACCGACGGATCGAAATCGCGCTCTACCTCGACGCCATACTTGAGCTTGTGGTGCAGCACCTTGAGCGTATCGTCGATGCCTTTGTGAATATCAACCTCCTGCCGCCCCTGCTGATCCATGTAGGAGTACGATTTCATGGCGCTCACCAGATCCGAGATGCGCCGTGTGCTGTGCTCCATCTCATCGGCCAGCGACAGCAGCGTGATCGTCGGCTCCAGCCAGCCGATCGCGCGATTAACCGTCGTACCGTCGAAATGAGCGGCCAGCTCGTCCAGCCGCGTCGTGTCAAACCCGGCATTCACCAGCGCGGCCGCCAGCTCCCAGCCGTCGACAACATCATGCTGATCCAGCCAGGTTGTTACATCATCCTCAAGCCCGGAGCGTGCCAGTGGATCGAGCGTCGTCTCAGTGCGCAGCTGCGCCACGATCTGGTCGTGCAGGCTGCATAAATACTCGCGCTGCGCCGGCCCAAAGCGATCATCGTAGTCCAGCGCGCGCCGCTGCATCGCGCAGATCGAATCGCGTAATGTGGAAGCTGCTCGTCGCGCCGCCGCCGCTGGATTATTCAGCTCATGAGCTAAGCCGGCCGCCATTTTTCCCAGCGCGGCCAGCTTCTCCTGCTGGCGACTCTGGGCTTCAAAGTTTTGGATGCCGCCATACAATCCCGCCAGCAGATGATTAATGATCGGGAAGCCGTGGGCCAGCATGTGACGCACACCATCCTGTGGAATCCGCAGCAGACGAGTGGGCTTGACAATCTGCGCCCCGAGCGTACTGCGCTGATCCAGCATCGGCAGCCAGCCCGCCCACTCACCGGGCACGGTTGCGGTGTCCAGCGTCACCTTTTGGCCGGCGACCGTGCGCGTCAGCCGCCACGCGCCGCTCAGCAGTACCCACAGCGCCTCGATAGGCTCATTTTCCTTAATCGGCTGCTCGCCGGGGAACAGCGTAACGACGGTGGTGTGGTCAAGCAGCCACATCATCTGCTCGTCGTCAAACGTTTCAAACAAAAATGTGGCCCGTAGCTCCTGTGCCAGCGCCTCACGCTCAGTTTCGGTGGTGATCATGATTGTACCTTTGCACGCAATGTGTGCGGGCGTTGCCCTTACCGCACGGCGCTCAAATATTGATGAATAAACTGCACGGCGATCGATCCTTCTCCCACGCCCGACGCTACGCGCTTGACCGAGCCACGGCGCACATCGCCGGCGACAAAAACGCCCGGCACGTTGGTTTCCAGCAGAAACGGCGCGCGATCCTGCTGCCAGCCGGGTGGATACTTACCGCTCTGCATGAGATCCGGGCCGGACAGCAGAAATCCACGCTCATCACGCTCTACAATGCCCTGGAGCCAGTCTGTGCCCGGCGCGGCGCCGATAAAGCTGAAGATAGCCGTGCCAGGCAGCGTTTCAGTCGCGCCCGTCGCGTTGTTGAGCACGGTGACCGATTCCAGGTGATCGTTGCCGTCGACCGCGCTCACTTCAGTGTTCAGGCGCACGTCGATATTGGCCGCGCTTTCGATGCGATCGACAAGGTACTGCGACATGCTTTTGGCAAGCGAGTCGCCGCGCACCAGCATCGTGACGTTTGCCGCGTAATCGGCGAGATACAGCGCCGCCTGGCCCGCCGAGTTGCCCGCGCCGATCACAAACACGTTTTCATCGCGACACGACATCGCTTCTGTCACCGCTGCGCCGTAGTACAGGCCGCGATCTTGAAAGCGATCGATGCCCGGCACGCCCAGCTTGCGCCAGGTTACGCCCGTCGCGATCAGCAGCGCATGACAGCTGACCTCGGTGCCGTCGCCCAGGCGCACAAAGCGATACTGGCCGTCCACGCGCAGCCCCGTGACGGTCTGCGGTGCGAGAATCTCTACCCCGAAGCGCCGCGCCTGATCAACTGCGCGCCGTGCCAGCGCGTCACCGCTCAGACCGGACGGAAAGCCAAGATAGTTTTCGATCCGTGAGCTGGTGCCGGCCTGTCCTCCCGGCGCTTCCTTCTCGATCAACAGTGTGCACAGCCCTTCGGATGCGCCATACACGGCAGCGGCAAGTCCAGCCGGACCACCGCCGACGATGATCAGATCGTAGAAGGGATTTTGGGCCTGCGTCTGCAACCCAACGCGTGCGGCGACATCGCGGATCGTGGGCTGCACAAGTTTTGTGCCGTCGGCGAGCAGCACCAGCGGCAAGGCGTGCTCGTCGATGTTCGCCGCGCGCAGCAGCTGGCGCGCCTCGTTGCTGGTCTCGATGTCGAGCCACTGGTACGGCACATGGTTGCGTGCCAGCAGATTCTTGAGCTGGTAGCCCTCGGCCAGCCAGCGATGCCCGACGATGCGCACGCCCTGGAAGGTGGGTCGATAGGCCGCCTGCCAGTCGTCCAGCAGATCGTCGAGGATCGGGTAGAGCGATTGCTCGGGAGGGTCCCACGGTTTGAGCAAGTAGTAGTCGATCCGCACCTGATTGATCGCTTTGATCGCCGCATCGGTATCGGCGTAGGCCGTGAGCAGCACGCGCTTGGCATCGGGAAACAGCGGTATCGCCTGCTCTAAAAAATCCACACCGCCCATCTGCGGCATGCGCTGATCGACCAGCAGCAGCGCTACCGGCTCATTTTGGAGCTTCAGCGTTTGCAGCACCTCCAGCGCCTGCGCGCCGCTGTTGGCTCGTACAACGCGGTAGTTTGCGGTGTATCGCTTGCGTAGATCGCGCTCTACCGCCCGCAGCACATCCAGATCATCATCCACAGTTAGCAACACCGGCTTGGCCATACCTGCTGTGTCCTTCCACCACTTGCGGAGTAGTTTTTGTGTCCGTCCATAGTTCCATAGTAATAGGATTGGCAGGCGATGACAACCTCACCATTCGAGGGGGCAGATCGGGGGCTTGGGTAAGCAGGGGGAAAAGAGCAGGCTGGGCCAGATTGTGACCTCAATCTGGCCGTATCTTGTGTGTCTGGCTACAAGTGGTTGCGATCTGTTATGTGTGGGCAGAGGCTGGGCTTTGCGGCGGCTACTCTATGCTTCGGCCTCATGCCTGGACTGTGCTCTGTCAAATCGTTTGACGGCCAGATCGTAGGCTTCAGCCAGCAGCGGCTGTACGATTTGCTGGAATGTGGCATCGCTGGGGCTGAGCACGCAGACCCATGACTGCGGGGCATAATCGGGATGCGGCATGACCGTGTCGAGCGCGGTGAAGTCATAGCTGCTGAGGTCCGGCTTAGCTGTGCCGAAGAGCGACTCAAACGTTGGTCTGCTGACGCCGATGTTCAGGCGAAATACTCCGGGACGATCAAGATGCGAGACGCGGTCATACTCATTGTCGACGGTAGCCAGCGTAGCAAACGGCAGCTTACGCTCCGATCTGTAAAAAAAGAAAGTATAGTCATAGGCGGTGGAAGTTTCGACATCGGCAAACGTCTCCGTGATGTAGTGTGTAACCGCAGTTTCGTTCATAGCTCTGACTCCTCACGAAGCTGGCGGCGAACACGATCGGCTCGCCATCGAAAGGGTATTCTAGCATCAGTATCAACGTCTGGAAGTAGACCAACGATTGATTCGACACCACATGATTCTTTGGCCTGTGCGCGGCAGGAGTGGACGCGATCGCTATAGTAATGCCGGGGACCATACGGGACTAAAGTACTAGTCGCTCCGAGGCGATCTCGTGGAACAATGACACGGCTATGCCGCCGAATACAGCTAACATTTGGTGCTCTCGACGGTAGCATTGACCGACTCTTCAGTCAGCACTGCCGCTGATGTGTCCAATCGCCTACAGCACCGTACTCAAACTCGCTATTACGCTGAGCTGCTGGGCGGCACTGCAACAACTGTCCCAACCGACCATCCTTACACGAACAGATTCTGTCTCACGTAGCGTACAAACCTCGCTTATGGCTGCGTTGATGGGCTGATGTTGCGGTGCAAGGCTCGTGTCTGCCAAAAAGAAGGAGTACCCATGGACTCTCCACACTCCAGCCCGCCGTCTCGACAAGGATCGCTGCTTAGAAGCTCGCCGGCTCGGCTGCTGGGCGGCTCTCGCCGGCGAGCGGGTATCGTATTCGGTTCGCTGACCGCGCTACTGGCGTTGTTCGGATGGTACGTACAGCCGGCGCAGGCTGGATCGACGACACTCGTGATCAGCGAGTTTCGCACGCGTGGCCCGAATGGCGCTGCGGATGAGTTTGTCGAGCTGTTCAATCTTTCGTCAGCGCCGGTGAACATCGGTGGCTGGAGGCTCAGCGGATCGAGCAATTCAGGCACGATTGCCGTGCGCGCGACGATTCCGACTAACACCGTTGTGCTTGCGGGCTGCCGCTACCTCCTAACCAACTCTGGCTATAGCGGTACAACTGGGGGGAATCTTCCATATACCATAGGCATTGCCGATGACGGCGGCATCGCGCTGATAAATGCGTCCAACATCACTGTTGATCAAGTGGGCATGGGCAGTGGTTCGGCCTTTAAAGAAGGATCGACGCTTGCGCCAACAGGCTCGAATACCAATCAAAGCTATGAGCGTAAGCCGCTGGGTTCGAACACTCAGGATACCGATGATAATGCGGCTGATTTTCAGCTCAACGCGAGCAGCAGCAATCCGCAGAATGCTAGCTCAACCTGCTCGGTGATCCCGACCGAGACGCCGACGATAACCGAGACTCCAACCAACACACCGACCAACACGCCAACCAATACGCCGACCAACACGCCAACCAACACGCCAACCAACACCCCGACGAATACACCGACGAATACACCGACCAACACACCAACCAACACGCCGACGAATACACCGACCAACACACCAACCAACACACCGACGAATACGCCGGTGACGCCCACGAATACACCCACGGCGACGGCAACCAACACGCCAACGAACACGCCGACCAACACGCCAACGAACACGCCGACCAACACGCCGACCAATACACCAACTAACACACCGACGAATACGCCGACCAACACACCCACCAACACACCGACGAACACGCCAACTGGCACCGCGACAAATACCCCAACTGGCACCGCGACGAGCACACCAACTGATGAGCCAACCGCTACGCCAACAGGCACAGCGGAACCGCCCAAGACGGTGCGTCTGTACGTGCCGCTGGTGACAAACGGCGATAGTGCGGTAGCCATGCCCGCAGACCGTTAGTCCAGACGAGCCATATCTGAGCCAGGCTGACGAAATCGTCCACGTGACGCAGACAGGGTGTCTTTACTCTGTCGAACATGCGCCACGTGGACGACTCTTTTGCGCCCGAAATGTTACGTATTTGCCGGTCGCTCTACATCGCTTTGATGCCGCCAAACGCCGCAAAGCAGCTGTGTTTATGCAGAATCTCAACGCTGGCGAATCCCACCCGGCGCAGGAGATCCAGCTGAAAGAGCAGCGGTCGCGGCGTATCTTCTTGCTCGATGTAGGCGAAGACCTGCTCGCGATAGCTGGCATCTTTCAGGGCGGTCAAGTATTCCCCGTATCGCTCCCACATGAGCGCCTGAATGGCGGGCGAGCTGTGCTCGATCAGATCCGCGATCCACAGCGAGCCGCCGGGCCTGAGCGCGCGGTACAGCTTCGCAAAGACCGCCGTCCATTCGTCGTCGTCGCGCAGATGATGCAGCACGGCGGCCGCGACGATCACATCGAACTGCTCCTCGTCCAGCGCGATGTCGCGTATATCGCCCTGGATGGCGTGGAGCGCGCCGGTGGTCACGGGCCGCACCCGCTCAATCGCGCGCTGGAGCATCGGCTGGCTTAAGTCGATCAGCGTACAGTCGCAATCGGGGATCTGCTGAAGCAGCTTGAGGGTGTAATTGCCCGCGCCACAGCCCACGTCAAGAATCTGTGTGGCGCCGGGCGTGGCTGCGGCGGCCGCGCGAACGATCAATTCCAGCACCAGCGGCGCGTCAATGGTCGCGGATTGGCCGGTTTCGAGATTGGAAAAGCGCTCAACATCGTTGTCGAAACGCTGGCGAATCTGCTGGACGGTTGATTTCATAGCATTTCTCCTGCATACATGAGTCCTTGCCTCAGACGCCTCATTCCACAGTGCGCCGTCCATCGTCGGCGATTGCCGGATTGTACGCTAGCCAGGGTATAATCTGCGCTGGCATTTTTCCTGCTTGGCTACCTGTGATCCACCAATCATGTGCCTGGCTCCCATTTCGCACGCGTGCGCTGGAACGAGCCGGGCCAATGCACCGACATTCTGCGTGTCATGAATGCGTGCACATGAGAGACAATGGATTTGCCGGAAACTAAATTCAATGATAGCGCCCAGGTGCTGGATCGTCTCCAAACCCTGGAACATTTACTGGCGATCCAGGCAACAACCCTGGAAACTGCGCTCACCGAAGCATCCAATGTGCTGGCTGTGACCTTTCAGGCTGAAAAGATCGATGTATTTTTGTACGACGAGGCAAATACATCGCTGATCGCGGTGGGCACCAGCGAAACGCCGATGGGCCAGCTCCAGCGGCAGCTTGGCCTGCACCGGATGCCGATCGCGAATGGTGGGCGATCTGTGCAGGTGTTTCAGACGGGACAGCCGTATTACGATGGGCACGTCGACAAGGACGCCGAGGAGGTCCGTGGGATTCGTGAGGCGCTCGGCATTCGCTCGCAGATGATCGTCCCGCTGGAGGTGGCCGGAATCCGTCGCGGAGTGCTGAATGTAGCCTCGGCCGAGAACGATCGCTTCTCGGCCGCGAGCCTCCAGTTTCTGCAAACCGTCGCCTACTGGGTCAGCATGATCATGCAGCGCGCCGAGCTGGTCGAGCGGCTGACGCGTGAGACGACCGAGCAAACGCGTCAGGTCGTCGCCGAGGAGCTGGTGACGATTCTGGCGCATGATCTCGGCAATTACCTGACGCCGCTGATCGGCCGCTCGTATATTCTCCGTGCCCGCGCCGAGCGAGAAGGCCGCTCGGCCGATCTGCAAGACGCCAGGCTGCTGTACCAGGGCTTGCAGCGCTTCCAACGCTTGGTCGACGATCTGTTGAATGTGGGACGGATCGAGCAGGGCCTCTTTACGGTGGTGCGCCAGCCGGTGAATCTGTCAGAGCTGGCAGCTACTACTGCGGCGGCCCTGCAAACGCCGCAGTTCGCGGTGGAGCTACGGCTGCCGGACGAGCTGATCGCCGAGGTGGATGCCGACCGTATTCAGCAGGCGCTGGAAAACCTGCTGATCAATGCGCAGCGCCACGCGCCTGACAGCCCGGTGGTGCTGTCGCTTCACAACGAGCAGCGCGACGATAGCGCGTGGGCGATCTTGAGTGTCCAGGATCAGGGCCCTGGAATTGCCCCGGAAATGATCTCCCGATTGATGGATCGCTTTGCTCGCGGGCAGCGCTCGCGCGGCCTGGGTCTCGGGCTTTATCTGGCGCGTAAAATTGCCGAAGCTCACGGCGGCTCGCTCAGCGTCGAGTCCGCGCTGGGCAAAGGTACGACCTTTCGGATCGCCGTGCCGATCGTCGGCGACCAAAGCTCGGGCTAGCAGCGCGGTCTATGGGCGCGCGGCCGAAGCTATCGGATTGAGCGGTGCGTCGGTTGCTAGCCAAGCGGTGATCGTGTACAGTGCAAGCTGAGTGAAGGCCCTCCATGTGCCGGGCGAAGGAGTCGCAGATGGTTCGTCGGATTTTGGTAATCGACGACAACGAAGATATTGTGGATCTGTTCCAGGCGCTGCTGGACGATGGCCAGTACGAGGTCATCGGCTCAGATTTTATCGAGGCCAGCGCTATCGCACAGCTCCGTCCTGATCTGCTGATTTTAGACTATCTTGAAGGCATGCAGCCGGTGGGCGGGCAGATCGTCTCCGCGCTCAAGCGGCAGCGTGCCACCACCTCTCTGCCCGTGATCGTCTGTACCACTGCCAGCGTGACGAAAACCGATCTCGATCCGGCGCTCCAATCGGACGGCGTGACAATCGTTCATAAGCCTTTCGATGTGCCCGACCTGCTCCAGACGATCGAGTCGTCGCTTGCCCGGCCGCATCGCCTGGGGAGCAGCGCAATCTTGCCGTAGACCAGCCGCTCCCGGCGGCAGTCGGAGCCCCGCGATCCAACCTCGGTCGTCGCTCAATCGTGCTCAGCCGCGTCTCCACAGCCGGTCTCCGCTCTCCAGCTGGCCCACTTCTCGCGGATCGTGGGGCTGGCGTTGCCTTGCTCGATGTGCTGTCTGCCATAATCTTCGATGCGGTAGATCATCGGGAGCTGTGTTCCGTCTTCGGGCGACGTGAGCTGAACTCCATGCTCGGTATCGTCGGATGTGACACTGGCCTGGAAGCGCGTATCGTGGTCTTTGATCCACTGCTCAAGCGCCGCTGCCTCCTCGTGAGTCATGCGAAACTCCTTGCTGCGATCGACTCATCTACTCCTTCACCGGCTCTTGCAAGTACCAATCCACGGCCTCGCGCGCGATCGACGGCGGGACGGTATGCGGCCCGTCGAACTCACGGTAGCGCACATCATAGCCGGCGCGCTGCACCTGTGGCACGATCCGTCGGCTACAGCGCTCGATCGGCAGCACGTTGTCATGGATGCCGTGTGAGATAAAGAGCCTGGGCGCGCCCTGCTGACTCGCCGGTGCCATGAAGCCCGGCGAGAACGCGATCACATGGCTGAACAGATCGCCATTGGTGACGCCCACCGAGAGCGCATACGACGCGCCGTCCGAGAAGCCGCCGATCGCCAGTCGCTGCGGGTCCACGGCATAGGCTTGAAACACCTGCGCCAGCGCCCGATCGATCACCGCGATGTCAGGGCCGTAGTCGTCCAGCAGCAGATCCCAGGTCGGCCCACGCGAGGCCGGACCAACCAGGATCAGGCCGCGCTCGTCGGCGAACGCTTGCAGCAGCCGCAGACTGCCGGCCGCGTCACCGCCCGCGCCGTGTAACATCACCGCCAGCGGCGCAGGCTGCCCAGGCCGATACTGCGGCGGCACGTAGAGCAGCACATCGCGCTGCCCGACGATGCCGAGCTGCCGCAATCCGAGCGGTGCGCCGGCGGTGACATGTGCTGGTCGCGCGACCAGCCGTCCTTGTGTAGCATGTGCGCCCGGCTCAGGCTGTTCAGGAGTCGTTGTCATCTCTGCTCCTCGTGCATGATCTTCGCTACCTGCGTTTGTAGCTGCGGTTTTAGCAAATAATATACCTGCCTGCGTATCCTCTTCCAGTGTAGTTACTTGACATATTTGAGGTGAATAAGACATTAAGGGAACAAACACGTTCATTAATCAGTAAATTGCTGTCTTGACAAAGGGGCGATTCATGGAATATTCTGCATACGTTCACACATGACGACGATCAACCCCCCTACGTCATCATTACAGTCAGCGTGTTTCGAGAACGCACTACACAGCAGCATTAGAGATCGGTAAACCTTTTACCTGTCGCGATCAGCTTAATGTGCCTATGAGCGCAACCTCGCCAATGATTGTGTTCATAGTCTTCGGGCCCAGGGCCAGCCGCTGCCACAGCTAAAGTGACAAACCGGCGCACTGCATGAAAGATCGGGCCTGCGCCTACTGTGTGGCGCAAGCCGCGTACCGATACGCCAACTACATCCAGCACCTTCGCAATATCGCGAAGCCGCTGCTGGGATCGGTTGAGGTGCCATGACACCACCATAGCAGGCGGCTGCATACATCAAGACGTTCTCCACGTCACCACTGACGACACATGGATTCAAAACTTGTGCCCGAGGTTGAACCGGCCACAGCGGCGTATATCGTGCCGCCCCAGGGTTCAACATTGGCGGCTTGCCATAGCCTAGTACACGCACGAAAGGAAGGCACCGACCATGCCAGTCACGCCGACTTATCCGGGTGTTTACGTCCAGGAAATCCCCAGCGGGGTCAGGTCGATCGCAGGAGTTAGCACGTCGATCGGTATGTTCATCGGACGTACGCGCAAAGGACCACTCGACACCGCTGTGCGTTTATTCTCGTACACCGACTTTGAGCGTACCTTCTCCAGCGATACATCGGTGAGCCGGGTGGCGGATCATGTGCGGCTGTTCTTCCTCAACGGCGGCACCGACTGCTACGTGATGCGCATCGCCAACGGCGCGACGTTTGCTCAGACGACGCTGCTGGCCGAGGACGGCACAACCCAGGTGCTGCGGCTAACCGCCAAAAATCCCGGCGCGGTCGGCAATACGATTCGGGCAGTCGTGAGCTATGGCGGCGCGAACCCCGAGACAACCTTCAACCTCGATCTGTTCCGCGAAGAGGTCGATGCCGGCGGGCGGGTTACCATTCTCGACAACGAAAGCTATAAAAATCTCTCCATGGACCCGAACTCGCCGCTCTACGCGCCCGAGGTAATCACCTCGAACTCGGCGCTGGTGACGGTCTCGGTTCCTGCGGCGCTGGCGGCGACCAATCCCGGCTTCAGTGTCAGCGGCCGGCCCGTGCCCTTTGACAACGGCAATCTCGATACCTTGCGCGGCATGTGGGCCAACCGTCTGGGCAAGGCTTCGACGGGCGGCAATCGCTTTATGATCAGCGTGAACGGCTTGCCGGCGGTTCCGGTGAATCTGAGCAACGCCGACATTGCCGCCATCACCTCGCCGACAGCGGCCAAGATTGCGACGGCGATCCAAAAAGAGATCAACGACGCGATCGCGGCGGCGGGTCAGGCCGGAACAACCGTTACCGTAGCGCTGGACAACGCAAACGATGTTCCGGCGAGCGTGACCGGCGCGACACTGGATGCGGGTATTCCCGGGACTGCGAACGCTGCCTCGGTGCTGAGGATTACCTCCGCTGCCGCCAGCGGTGGCAGTGTGGTGATCACACCCAGCGCGACCGACGATCTCGCGGTGCCGCTGCGCCTGGGAGCGGGCCAGGGCGGTCTCGAAGTCTCGGCCTACAGTGCCCATCGACCGGCGCCGAGCGGCATCAGCCTGCGCGCCTTCGACCCGGATGTGCTGCGCGACCTCGGCGATCTGGCGCACAATCAGATCACGACGCTCAAGCTGAGCGCCTTCGATACCAGCGGCGCGCCGACGACTGCGAACGTGCCCGTCAATCTGCTCACCGGCGGCGGCGCGAACAACAATACGCCGCTGTGGCTCAACAGCCAGGGCGGTCTGCGCACGGTGTTACAGCGGATCGTCGACGCGGTGAACACGTATCGCAACGCCAACCCGCTGACCTTCTTCTGGACCGCCTCGCTGGTCGGCAGCCGGCTGACGCTGACGACCTCGCGCGGCACGGCCAACACCGTCGCCTCGGTTTTCTCCTCCGATCCGGCGGCGCAGAATATTGCTCCCTCCTTCAACAACAACACGCGCTACTACAGCGTCGGCGAAGGGGCGCTGGTGCAAACTTTCCAGAAGCCCGCCCCCGCCGTCGATACCAGTGGCGCTGTGGCGGCATCCGTCACCGACGGCACCGCGCCGACGCTGGCGAACTACACCAATGCTTTCACGCAGGCCGATAAGCAGGTCGATCTGTTCAATCTGCTGGTGCTGCCCGAAGACAACGATCCGGGCGCTGTCGGGCTGAATCTGGTCTACGGGCCGGCCAGCGTCTTCTGCCAGCAGCGGCGAGCCTTCCTGATCATGGACTCGCCCACTACCTGGAAGACGGCACAGGACGCCAGCACCAAAGTTGCCGATGCGCGTGTCGGTCTGGTCAAAGATCACAGCGCGATCTACTTCCCGCGCATTCTGATCAGCGACGGCAAGAAGACCAAAGCGATCGGCGCGGCCGGCGCGGTCGCGGGCGTGTATGCGCGCATCGACGGCACGCGCGGCGTGTGGAAAGCACCCGCCGGGGTCGAGGCCGATATTCGTGGCATCGTCGGGCTGGAGCAGCGCTTCACCGATGGCGAGCACGGCGCGATGAATCCGCAGGGCGTGAATGTGCTGCGCTCGTTCCCCAACGGCCTGGTGATCTACGGCGCGCGCACCAACGACGGCGACGACGATTTCGCCAGCGAGTACAAGTATGTGCCGATCCGGCGGCTGGCGCTCTACATTGAAGAAAGCCTGTATCGCGGCCTGAAGTGGGTCGTCTTCGAGCCCAACGACGATCCGCTGTACGGCCAGATTCGCCTCAACGTCGGCGTGTTCATGCACGATCTGTATCGTCGCGGCGCGTTCCAGGGGCCGAAGCCGAGCGATGCCTTCTTCGTGAAATGCGACCGCGAGACGACGACGCAGAGCGATCGCAACCTGGGAATCGTAAACATCGTGGTTGGCTTCGCGCCGCTCCGGCCGGCCGAGTTTGTGATCCTGTATCTCCAGCAGATGGCCGGACAGCTACAGGTGTAAAGGCCGCACGCGTTGATTTGCCTTGCGCCTCAAGATCGCCAGGTGATCGGGCGACACGCCGGGGCGCTTGAACAATACACGAGGGAGCAACATGGCACCTTTTCAAGTCAACACACATCGCTTCGATCCCTACAAGAACTACATGTTTCGCGTGTGGTGGGATGGTCGCCCGGTGGCCGGGATCAGCAAGGTGAGCGCGCTCAAGCGCACCACCGAGGTCGTCTCCCACCGCGAGGGCGGCGATTTCAGCACGCCGCGTCACTCGCCGGCCGGCTCCAAGTACGAGGCCGTCACGCTGGAGCGCGGCGTAACCTGGGATCTTGAGTTCGAAGCCTGGGCCAACAAAGTCTATGATGTGTCGGCGGGCGTTGTCTCGTCGCTCAAAGACTTTCGCAAGGATGTCACGATCCAGCTCATGAACGAGGCCGGGCAGGTCGTGATGGCCTACACGCTGTTTCGCTGCTGGGTGTCGGAGTTTCAGGCGACGGCCGAGCTTGATGCCAACGCCAACGCGGTGCTGATCCAGAGCATCGTGCTGCAAAACGAAGGCTGGCAGCGCGACGAATCCGTCACGGAGCCGATGGAGCCCTAGGTTGAAGATCTTGATGTAGAGATGCGGACGCAGCGATGAGTATCTGGACGATTCCGGGCGGGTGGATCGAGCTTCGCCCGCTGACCGGACGCGACGAGCGCAGCCTGGAAGGCGCCAGCGTTTTCGACACGATCGCGCTGATCGATCGCCTGGTGATCGATCGTCCGGGCGCGATCGTGGCTGCCGGCCAGGCCGTGAATCTCACGTCGGCGGCGCGCGATCGGGCGCTGGCCTGCGTCTACATCCAGATCTACGGCGATCTGATCCGGTCGAGTCGTCTCTGCGCGCGGTGCGGCAATCACTACGATCTCTCGTTCAAGCTGTCGGATCTGCTCAACGGCTACCCGATGGCGCCGCCGCCCGCCGATGGCGTGTATCAGACCGCCGATGGCCTGCGCTTCCGGCTGCCGACCGGCGTCGACGAGCTGGCGGTGATCGGGCTGGGGCCGCAGGCGGCGCGGCGGGCGCTGCTCAAGCGCTGCACGATGACCGAGGAGGCCGATCCCGACCGGGTCGAGGCCGCGATGGAGGCGGTCGCGCCGCTGCTCAACACCGAGCTAGAGGCGATCTGCCCCGAGTGTGCGACGGCCGAGATCATGGACTTCGATATGGGCACGTATCTGCTGCGGCGGCTGCTCAACGACAAGGAGCGGCTGCCCAACGAGGTGCATATGCTGGCGATGGCGTACGGCTGGAGTCACGACGACATCCTGAATCTGACGCGATCCGAGCGGCGGCGCTACATGGCGCTGATCGAGGCGAGCGTCCGCCAGTCGCGAGCACGTCCGGCCAGCGGCGCGCGCCGAAGACTGGTCTAGCGATCGCAGCATGCAAAGCGAGGCACAGCGAAGATGACGAGCAGCAGCTATCTCCAACGAATCGTCGCGCGCATGGGCACGCCGGCGGCCGGCGTCGGGCCGTTGTTCACGCCGCCGGATACGCCCGCGCCCGCCATCTTCGATCCATTTGCGGACGCCGAGCCGCTCGACGCGGAGATTCCGCCGCTGTCCGAACCACGGGCCGCAGCCGAGCCCCAGATGCAACCGAGCCCCACGATCGTGGAGCGGAGCGAGCTGCTGCCGCCGGGCGAAATCGTCGAGCGCGTGATCCACGAGTCGCCGGAGCCAGCTCCGCGCGAGCCGCTGGAGCCGCCCGTAGCTCAGCCGCCGGCCAGCGATCTGCCGCTGCCGCAGCCTGCGCCGGTGCTGGAGCCTGAGCGCCTCGACTCTCCGCCGATCGAGGTTACGGCCTGGGAAACGCTGACGCAGATTGTGCAGCAGTTTGTCGCGCCGGCCCTGGACGAGGAGCGGTCGCCCCGGGAGCTGCTGATCGATCCGGCGCCCCAGCCGGTGCTTGAGCCGGAGGTCGAGGAGCGCATCCGGTACGAGTTTGTCGAGCCGCCGCGCCAGACAGCGCCGATCAGCACGGTGGAGCCGCCGATCGAAGCCGAAGCGCCGGCAGCCGCCCCGGTCTTCGAGTCGCCCGCGCCGCAGATCACGATCGGCGATATTGTGGTGGAGATCGTGACCCGACCCGAGACGCCAGGCCGCACGAGCGTGGCCGCACCGCCCCGCGTCGCGCCTCCGGCCGAGCCACCAGCGCCGACCCGAGCGGGCGTGCGCTCCAAGCGTGGCTATGGCATCGGTCAAATGTAGCGGGCGGTGATTGGCAGGACGTTCAAGCAGCACAAGGAAGCGGGATAATGGCACTGCTCGATCTTTCGCTGGTGACGCAAGCAATGATCAATCTCATCAGAGAGCACGTCACCAGCTCTGAAGCCTGGACTAATACCAATCTGCTCACGGTTGAGCCGCTGCCGCCGGATAAGCTGTCGGGCAGTAACACGCTGGGCCTGTATCTGTATCACGCCGTCGAGGAGACAACGGGGAAGCACACCTACATTCCCGGCGTGAGCGATGTTCCCGTGCGCTACACGCCGCTGGGCCTGAACCTGTACTACATGCTGACGTCGTTCAGCGACATCGATCCCGGCGGCGTTTATCGTGAGCAGCTGATGATGGGCCTGGCCATGAAGGCGCTGCATGATCATCCGCTGGTGAACGACGATACCGAGGTCAATGGGCAGCTGGTGATGCCGGCGCTGCTGCGCGGCAATGACAACGCTTTTCGCATCGGCATGGTGCCGGTCAAAGTCGACGACGCCGTGAGCTACTGGATGGCCGGCTCGAATCCGCAGCGGCTGGCGGCCTACTATCAGGTCTCGGTGGTCAAGCTTGAGCCGCAGGAGCCCTCGATCCGTGCCGGACGCGTGCTGACCTACAACATTTTTGTGCTGCCCAGCGATGCGCCGCGTGTCGATACGACCGCCAACGTGATCAGCTTCACGATTCCCGGCGAGGCCAGCCCGCGCTCGCTGGAGCTGCGGCCCGCGCAGGTGACGTACGACCAGGGCTTTGAGGTGCTGGGCTCGGCCTTCACCGGCAACAACGTATATCTCCAGATTCGCCGCGTCGATTGGGCCGCGCCCGTAACTGTCGACTCCGGCTGGAACGCGGCGATCACGGCCAGCCGCATCACGGCGACGGTGCGCGCCACCGCCGACAGCACTGATATTTTGCCGGGCCTGTACGCCGCCTCGGTGCGTGTCGAGCGCTGGCGAACCGTGCCCAGCGGCACGCGCATCGTGGAAAGCTCAAGCAACGAGACGCCCTTCGCGATCGCGCCCCGCATCACGGCGATCAGCGCGCCCGACGCTCAGGGCCGCTTCACCGTCACCGGCGCGACCTTCCAGCATGCCGATCTGCCGCCGGAACAGGTGAGCGTTTTTGTGGGCGCGGCCAGACTGACTCCGGGCACAGCCGGTAGCCTTCAGCCGGGCGAGTTCGCCGTTACCGCTGCGACGACGATTGCTGCGCGCCTGCCTGCCGGGCTCACGCCGGGCGAGTCGCTCAGCTTCCGGCTGATCATCAGCGGTGCCGAGAGCGGGCCGCAGTGGGTGGTGGCGCCGTGAGCATGATCGTCGACCGCAGCGCGTGGAGCCGTCACCCATGACCGCCGAGCCACAGATCACCAGTGAAGCGATCACGATTCGTGACGACGACTCGGCGCTGGCTGCGGTCCTGCTGCGCGTCCGGCTGCTGGCGCAGCGCCGGCTTCAGTGGCTGGCGAGCAGCCTGGATAGCGGCGCGGGTGGCGAGATCGAGGCGCTGATCGACGATCGCGACGATCCGGCTGCCGAGGTGGAGTGGCAGCAAGGCCAGGAGGGTCTCAACGCGCAGATCGCGGCGGTGGAGGCTGCGCTGGCGGAGGATACCGCCTCGCGGCTGTCCGATCTGACGCGCGTGTTTGCGCTGGACGACTTCGATCGCGATCTGCTGCATGTGTGTCTGGCGGCGGCGCTCGATCCGGCGCTGGCACGGCTGTACGCCTACTGTCATGACGACGCGCGACGATCGTATCCCACGCTGGCGCTGACGGCGCGGCTGTGCGGCTACGGACGCTTTGCCGCTTGGGCCAGCACCAGCCCGCTCAAACGCTGGGCGATGATCGGCCAGACGCCCGACGCGACCGGCGGCGATCAATCGGCGGCGCTCCAGCTCGACCCGGCGATCCGCGACTGGCTCAGCGGCCGCGACGATCCCGATCCGCTGCTGGTCGGGCGGGCGCGCATGGTGCAGCCGCTTGAGCCGCTGGCCGAGTGGAATGTCGAGACGGCGGCGACTTTCGCGGCCAGCGCGCTCGGCGACGATCCGGGGCGTACCGTGGTGATCCAGGTGATCGCGCCGCCGGGCAGCGGGCGCAAAACCTTTGCCGCGTGTGTGGCGAGTCAGCTCGGCATGCCGCTGCTGGCGATCGACGCGACGGCGATCGTGGATGACGAGTGGGAGCACACCTTTATTCACGCCCAGCGCCATGCCTTCTTGCAGCGGGTAGCGCTGGCCTGGAGCGACAGCGCCGGCGAAAGCTCTCCGCCGCGCCGCTGGAGTGAAAGCATCCCGCATTTTCCGGTGCAGTTCATTCTGCGCGATGCCGGCTCGCTCGCACCCGCAGTGCCCAACGCGATTGTGCTGCGCGTGGATCTGCCCGCGCCCAGCGTGCAAACGCGCCGCCGACTGTGGCAGCAGTACGCGCCGCATGCCGCCGAGCTGGCGGATCAGATCGGTGGGCTGGCCGAGCGCTTCAACGCGCGGCCGGGCGCGATCGTGGCGGCGGCGGGTGTTCCCGGCACCTCGATCGCGGGCATGGCGCGGGCGCTGCGTGACAGCCAGCGCGATCTGCTCGGTGGCCTGGCTCAGCCGCTCGACTCGCAGTTTGGCTGGGACGATCTGGTAGTGACCGATTCCCTGCGCGAGGCGCTGCTCGATTTTGTCCACGAGGCCAAAGATCGCGCGCTTTTCTGGGAGCAGCCCGAGGCGCGACGATTGTTTCCGCAGGGGCGCGGCCTGGCGACGCTCTTCACCGGCTCGCCCGGCACCGGCAAAACCATGGCCGCGCAGGTCGTCGCGGCGCAGCTCGGCCTGGATCTGTTTCGCATCGATCTGTCGACCGTGGTCAGCAAGTATGTCGGCGAAACCTCGCACAACTTGCAGCGCATTCTGTCGCGGGCGGCGGATATGGATGTGGTGCTCTTCTTCGACGAGGCCGACGCGCTCTTCTCGCGGCGCACCGAGGTCAAAGACGCCCACGATCGCTTTGCCAACACCGATACCAATCATCTGCTGCAAGCGCTGGAAAACTACGGCGGCATCGCGATCCTGGCGACCAATCGCAAAGGCAACATCGATCCGGCGTTCATTCGGCGGCTGCGCTACGTGCTGGAATTTCCCCGGCCGGATGCCGGGCAGCGCCGCCAGCTGTGGACGCGGCTGATTGGTGCGCTGGCTGGCGGAGATGCCGCCGAGTCGCTGCGACCGCTGATCGAGCGGCTGGCGACCGAGCTGGAGCTGACGGGAGCACAGATCAAATACGCCGTGCTGACGGGCGTGTTTGCGGCTCGGCGCGAGGGCGCGGCGCTGGCAGCCGCACATCTGATGCGCGGCCTGGATCGCGAGATGGCCAAAGAAGGCCGCGCGCTGAGCGATCGTGAGCGGGCAAGGTTGGGCTGAGATGCAGGATATTCAGATCGGCACGATTCGCGTGCGGGCGGAAAACCTGACTCCCGCGCAGGGCCAGCAGCTCGGCGAGCGGATCGCGGCGCTGCTGGTGGAGCAGCTGGCTCAGGGCGACGTGGCCCGGCGCGATGTCGGGCATCTGCGGGCGCGCGTCGACGCACGCGGCGGCGAGACGGTCGAGCAGCTGGCGGCGCAGGTGGTCAGCGCGATTATCGCGGCGCTGTGACGGAGATGTGCCGGCGAGCGGCAGGCAACGGAGCGGAGCGCGCAGCAAGGACGGGCGATGAAACGGCAGGCGGCGCAAAAACCAGCAGCAGTAGCTGAGCAAAAGCGGCGGGCCTCGGCGACCAACACGCACGAGCGCCAGGCGCGTGAGGCTGCCGCGCGTCTCCTCGACGGCGAGGCTGATGTTTCGCGTCTGCTGACCGTCGCGCCCGCTGCCCGGCGTGTGGATCTGCGCTATCGCGCCAGCCGGGGCGAGACGCTGCCTACCGCGCTGCGTGACTGGCTGGAGCCGGGCTTTGGCGCTGACCTGAGCGCGGTGCGCATCCATCACGATACGCTGGCTGCCGAGATCGCGGCCCTGGAAGGATCGCGCGCCTTTGCCAGCGGCCGGCACCTGTTCTTTGGCGCTGGCGAATATCAGCCCAGCCAGGCTGCCGGACAGCGCCTGATCGCCCACGAGGTCGCCCATGTGTTGCAGCAGACCGCGCGCCGGCGGAGCGACGGCCGGTTGATTGTCACCGATACGCAGGGCAGCGCCGATGTTCAGCGCGCGGACCCGCCTTCGATCACGTTCGAAAAGTTTAAAACCCAGTACCGGGACTATACGACCAGCAACGAAAACTTCGATACGCTGCTTGAAGTCGACGCCGTCCTGGGCGATTTCCGAACCGCGCTCGGCACCGCGACGACGTTATCGCCGACGACCGGTGCGCTGGCGGAGATCAGAAAGATCGAAGAGCGCGTGATGAAAGGCACGCTCAAGCCCAAGCAGGCTTTTGCGCGCACCGTGCTGCTGGATGCCTTTAAGTACCTCGGCCGGTTCGACGGCGCTGCTGAGCTGCTTAAGCAGGACCCGTTTCTCAAAACGCATCAGCCGCTCGGCATCTTCCTCGACTGGCTGGTCAGCACGAAAAAGTATGGGCCAAACTATTTCACCAGCCTTTTCTCCCGTATCCCCGAGATTAGTCAGCGCTATCCGTATAACTACCTGGAGGCGATCTGGCGCTACTTGTTCCGTCCGGCATCCGTGCCCAGCGGATCGCTGAAGTACGAGCAGCTGGCAAAAGAGTACGAGAGCAACTATCTCGCCGGGCTCGGCAGCACCTTTTTGTACGACAACGAGCGCGTACGCGGGGCGTACCAGTATCTGGGTCTGGTGAATACCGAGCTGAAAACCTTGCTTCAGGAGACCGAGCAGCGCTATGAGCAGATGCCGCTCTCGTCACGGCGTGCAGCCGCATCGCACCTGATCCTGGCGACCGCGCAGAACTGGGCCAAGAGCGAATTCAGTGTGTACAAGGAGCTGAGTCCGCGTGTAGCAGAAGTGGCGCAGAAGGCTGTCGCGTTCTGGGAGCGTGCCCGGGTGGTGGCAGACGAGGTCGCTCGTGCCGCCGACACCCTGCTGCAAGCCGCGTCGCAGCCCGCCCCAACTAATGCGCCGGGAACGGCTGGCGCCACTCCAGCGCCGCCCAGCGTGCAATTTCCGCAGGCGCCGCCCGAGCTTCTCACCGATCGCGTTTTTTCCAAGTTTGTTACAGCTACCAGGACCGGCCTGCAAACGGTGCTCGGCGGTCCTTCGCTCACGCTCCTCGACACCCCCGCATACACTGCGGCGCTGACCGCGCTGCGCCAGATCCTCGCCACCCAGCGCACGGCGCTCTCCGAGCATCTGCCGAATCTCGACAAGCAGGAGCAGATCGCCGATCAGGCTCCCTTCGATCGTGCGGTCTGGCTTGGCGTGGCGCAGGTCTTTATCGATAAGCTGGCGCTCACGCTCGACGAGTACGACGAGGCCCGCGAAAAGCAGCTGACGGCGCTGTATGGAGCGCTGCCCGATGTGCGCCTGCGTCATCGCTGGATGGTGGCCGGCGCCGGCTATATTCTGGGCCTGATGGTCGGCGATGCGACGCTCAAAGACCCGATGCTGCGCGTCTTGCTGGCCGACGACGTGGGACACAGCTACCTGGCCTTTACCGGCGAGTGGGAGCGCGATCCGGCTGATGTGGAGCGCCTGGAGTCGGATTTTCCCGAGCACGCCCTGCTGCTGGGATATGGACTGCGGATCGCTCAGTTCCGGCGGATCTTCTTTTTGCTGCGCCAGCAAGCGCTGGTCAAGCTGCTGCGCGATATGCTGAGCCAGAGCGAGAACGATCTTTCGCCGCAGAGCTACGGCATCATGCAGCGCGCGATCCGCCAGGCCCAGGAAGACGTGCCCTATCCGGTCCGCTACCGGGCCACTCGTGCCATGCTGCGCTGGCATCCGAGCGACAAGAATGCCCCGGAGCGCAGCGATCTGTTCGCCATCATCAAGAATCATCCGCGCCGCAGGGAGCTAGAGCAGCTGGCGTCGGTGTCGCCCTATGACTGGGTGATCGCCGCTCCCAACACCCGCCCGCCTGAGGCGTTTGCCTGGGTGCTGCCGAAATTCGAGGCCGTCCGCAACTACATGGCGACGATCCCGGCGCTGCGCGAATACATCAAAAAGTATGTCGGCGAGACGCTCACGCCTGAGAATGTGCTGACCCTGTTGGAGGATGCTCACAGCGATGCGGAGCTTGATCCTGATCTTGCCGCGCAGCTCCGGTTTACGCTCGACGAGGCAACTCGCGACATTTCGAGCGAGACCACCAGCACGATCACCGAGCGCGATCAGCTCTTTCTGCGCGCGCTGATCCATGATCGCCGGATCATCGTCGCGGAGGCGGGCCGGCACCTCAGAACCTACGGCGCCGACGCCAGAGCCATCAACTACTCGCAGTCGAGCAAAGCCTTCGATCTGATCGAGCGCTTCCGGGTGCAGCTTCTGCACGCCTATCCTGAGCGCGGCGTAGATCGCAATCTCACGACGGCGCTCCAGTTTCAGCGGCAGATCGAAAACGACGCCAACGAGCGGCATCGCGATCTACACATGACCGCGCTGATGCTCAGCCTGACCGACGATCTGCGCCGGGCGTTTATCCGGCCGTCGGCGCTGGGCGGCCCGTATGTGGAGCGCCGCTACGATCTGATCACCGATGTCTTCGGGCCGCTGAATCTCGCGCTGGGGGTTTCAGCAGAAACGCAGATCGCCGATCGCCTGCGTCCGTATCTGCACGCCAGCGAAAACCCCACGACGCTGCTGGCCAAGCGTCCCGACCTGCTCGACCTCAGAGAGCAGCTGCTGACCGTTATCCACGCGATCCAGCGCGAAAGCGGCCTGCGTACGAGCGCCGACCTGAAACAGGTGACGGAGGCTCGCGGCCGCAATAGTGGTCTGGCCGTCGGCGAGGACGCGCCGTCTTTCACGATCGACGGCATCACGTATCAGGTCACGCACGTACACACGGCGTTTATCTTTCATCCCGCCTACGGTCGCCACACCGCCGCCTACCAGCCCTCGATTCTGACCGATCTCAGCGGCGTGCCGATCACGCGTCACACGCCGGTTAAGCTGCTGGATGTGGTTTACAACCGGGGCGAGACGCCGATCACGATCACCTCGCTGCTCACGCCCCAGGACGATAGCCAGGAGCTGCTGCTGGAGCAGCTCTCGCATGCCGTGGCCATGCAGTTGATCCTTGAAGGATTACAGGCAACGCTGAAGGTCATGGAGTTTGCGCAGGAAGCGATCATCGAGGGCATAGGCGTTATCTTTCCACCGGCGCAGGCGGCGATTATTGCCGCCGATTTCATCAAGTTCCTGGTCAACGAGCTGCCGACGATCCGCGAAGAGCTGGTTCGCACGCCGATCCTCGTCGTCGAGGCGGTCCAGGAGTTTCTGTCGCCCGACAGGCGCGATGAGATGCTGACGAAGCTGTGGGAATATCTGATCTTTACCGGCGATCTGCCCTTTGCCGAGCGCATTCAAGCGCGCGTGATGAGCGGCCAGAGCGGCAAGGCGCGGCATGGACGGCCCAGGCGCAGCGGTCGATTCGCGCGGCTGATCTCGTTTGTGCGGCGAACGGGAGCGCGCATTCTTGATGCGTTTTTCAGGCTGCGTCATCGTATGCAGCGCTCGTTTATTCGCGTCTACCGCATGATCGAGCGCCGCCCCCTGCTACGCCGCTTTTTGCGCGCCATTCCCGGCATCATCCAGGTCGGCAGCATCGTGCGCATGAGCGACATCCAGTCGGCGCGCGAGGTGCTGGGCGACCTCGTGGACGGCAACGGGCCGGCGACGATCGCGACCCATATGCGCGAAACCCTTGACGAGTTCTTTGATGGCCTGAACGGCCTGGAAGTCCCGGCCGAGATTCTGCCCATGAATCTTGTCCTCGACCTGGTGATCGAGCGCTTTTTGATGGCGCTGGGCTGGCGCGGTAAAGTCCTCAATCTGGCGCTGGAAACCACAAATCTGCGCCAGATCCTGGCCGATAAGCTGGCCGATGCGCTGAAGTCGGAAGGCTTAGATCCCAACATTCTCTGGCAGGAGCTGCTCCAGGGCGAGCTGCAAACCATGCTTGAGCAAGCGCGCACCGATCTGATCGCCGGGATCAACAAGGTTTTCAACGAGATGTTCGGCTCGCTGTTCCAGGTAGATGCCACGAATCTTCCGTCGATCAAGGTCGCGGCTGATAGTGAGCCGGCGGATCTCAGCGCCGAGCCCGAGGTGGAGCCGATGCTGGACGACGATCTCGACGAGGATGCGGAAGACGAGGCCGACGATGCGCAGCGCCAGCCGCCCAGAATCGTCGCCGCCGGTGGCGTGCCGCTGCCCACGAGCACGCGTCTGCGCTACGAGCGGTCGTTCGGCCACGATTTTAGGCATGTGCGGCTGCACTACGACAAGCGCGCGGATCGGATAACCCGGCATTATCACGCGCAGGCCCTGACCAGCGGCAGCCACATCTTTTTGAGCGAAAAGCTGCCGCCGTCCAGCCCGCGTGCCGACAGTGTCATGAAACACGAGCTGGCGCATGTGCTTCAGCAGACCGGATCGCGACCGCTGACGATCGATCAAAAGCCCGATCCGACGCTGGGACAGCCCCGACGCGGCCTGCGGCTGGATTCGCGGCGCGAGGCGGGCGCGACTCGCATGGCCCAGAAGGCGACGACCGGTCGCGTGAACGACGATCCGGTGACCGTGGAAGAGGCCGACGAGCTGGGCGGCTTGCTGCCGATCGTGGCCAGCGATGTTGCGCAGAAGCTGCTGGAGAAGCTCGGCTCGAATGATGTGACCGAGTCGTTCCAGCATTCGATCGACACGCTGCGCTCGATCCCATCGGCGATCTCCAACGACCGGCGCGGCGAGTTCAACAATGCCGTGGCGGCCGCGAAGAAGATCTGGGATGGCACGCACGCCAAGCTGCTGCTGACGACTGCCGCGAGCAACCCGATGCATCACGGGCCGCAGACATTCAATAATCCGACGGCGCGGCGTGTGATCGCCTATTACTTCACGAACAGCTTCGATATGCCCTCGCAGCGGCTGCGGGCGCTGACATTCTATAGCTTTACCATTCACGGCAACAAGCTGAGTCTCGATCCCGCTGCTTTCAAGCAGAACCTGGCCAACTATATCGCCGGGGCTACCGGCTTCGACCTGGTGATCGATCCCAACGGCAGCACGATCGATTTTGTCAAGGTTATGAACCTTAATCTGGCCGAGGTTCACGGCAACAATCGCGTCTATCAGACCATGAAGCAGGAGACCAACGATCGTGTTACGCACGCCAGCCCCAGCAATCCCAAGCGGCTGCCGATCCCGGGCGTGACACGCGCCTTTAACGATGTCGAGTGGGCCAAGATTCGCGAGCAGATCGCGGGCGGCGCAACCGACGTGCAGATCTGGGATGCTGACGAGTATCGGCTGAGCGATGTGTTTATTCGCACCATGCGCGAGATGCTCGACGCGGTGGCGGGTGGCTCGGTCGATACCTGGCTCGACTATACGACCCCGACGAACGTGAGCAACGCGACCTTTGGCGGTCTGCGCGTGGGCACGCACGGTCAGCTCACGGGCGACCCGACGCGCGATAAGACGCTGGAGCCCGCCTCCGGGCTTGGGTCTGGATCGATGACGCAGGCGGCGCGCGCCGGACGCCAGTCGCACCATATCCCGCAGTATTTGCTGGTCGAGTATTTTCAGAATCTGGCAAGCTCGTCGACCAAGATCGCCCGCGACGACGGCGCCCAGAAGCTGTTTCCGCCGGGCTTTGTTCGGACGGGCAACACGGCGAGTGGCTTTCGAGGCGCAGGTAAAAGCATCGATTTCGACAAGCTCGATCCCGGCACAAGCGGCGATCGCGGCCGTGGTCTGCCCGCGATCTCGCTGGCGGCCAAGACGCACCAGAAAGGGCAGCTGCATATCAACGCCGCGTCGACCTGGGGCAATTTCACCGACTCCAAGCCCCCGATCGAGCTTACCGGCACGCCGACACAGGGTGTTCGCCTGGACCGGATGTTTTACGGCCTTTTGCGCACCAAGATGAAGCCGACGCCGCCCGACGATCCGCTGCTTATCTTGCGAGCGGCCCACAGCGCGTCGGCGAAGCATACCGAGGCTGTCTACGAGGCGATCCGCGAAACCTACATGTGGATGTTTCGCGGCATGATGGGCGCGCTCCGGCGCACGCTCACCAAAGACGTAACCGATGTCGAGCACTGGGAGGCGGTGAGCTACCGAACGTTTGCGCTTAATCGCCCGGAAACCCAGACCGCGCCGGGAATACTGAAGCCCGAATATATACCGCACAACACCCAGCTCGCGGCGGTGGTGAACGCGATTGATACCAAGAATCGCAGCATCATGTCCGACTGGTTCATAACCTAGGAGCGAAGATGAGCAATGGCTTTTCACGAACGCCGGTGCTGCTCAAGGGAGCGCTGATCCGCTTCGACGCGCCGCTGCTGATTCCGATCCCGAACATTATTATTTTTCAATACAACCCCGAGACGCTGTCGCGCTCGCTGACGCCGTACGAGCCGCAGTACTCGGCGGAAGCTCGCAACGCTCCCGGCGCACGGCAGGCAGGGGGACAGGGCGGCGGTGAGACGGCGTCGCCCACGGCGCGCTCACAGCCCTACGATCCGCAGGAATCGTTTACGCTACGCCTGATCGTGGACGCCTCCGACGCGCTGGAAAAGCCCGAGTTTCACCCGGTGGCAGTCGCTACCGGCGTGGCGGATCGGCTGGCCGCGCTGGAAATGCTGCTCTACCCGATCACGGAAGGGATCAGCCTGCTCGGCTCGATCAGCGGCTCGCTCGGCGGCGCGGTCGGTGGTGCGGCCGGCTCGATCAGCGGCTCGCTCGGCGGTGGCGGCGGCAGTCCGTCCGGCAGCGAGATCCCGCCGCGCAATGTGCCGGTCACGCTCTTTATCTGGGGGCCTGGCCGCATCGTGCCGGTGCGCGTGACGAGCTTCACGGTGGAGGAGCAGACGTTCTCGCCGCTGCTCTACCCGCTGCGCGCAACGGTCTCGCTGGGCATGACCGTGCTTCAGCCGGGCGCGTTTCAGCGCTTTCAGGGCACCGGCGACAGCGCGACGGCGATTCCGCTCAAGCCCGAGGAAGAGCTGGCCGTCGGCGCGTACAAGTTCACGATGGTCCAGAAGCAGGTGCTGGCCACCGCCAACCTGGCGAACTCGGTCGAGTCGATCATCAATATGCTGCCGTTCTAAAGGAAAAAAACCATGAACTTCGATCCCAAAAGCCGCTACGCCAAGGCCGAAACCACGACTGCGACCGACGCGCGCGGACGTGTGGTCGCCGCTGTGATGCCGCCGGAAGCGCCCACGCAGCAGTTGCTGGGCTACCATGTGCGGCGCCAGGGCGAACATCTCGATCATCTGGCAGCGCGCTATCTGGATAATCCGCACGGCTACTGGCGGCTGGCCGAGATGAACGACGCGATGTTTGCCGAGCAGATCAGCGAGGCGATCGAGATCGCTATTCCGGCGAAAGGCAGCTGAGCCTATGGCCTGGGGCACTGTGATCGTCGCGGGCGGCGCGCGGGCGGATGACCTGATGGGCCTGGCGCTGGCCGAGGTGCACGAGGAGGTCGGCAAGCCGACGACGTTCTACCTGCGCTATCCGGTAGAGCGCGATGCCGACGGCGATCTGTTTCCGCTCAAGGAGCCGCGTCTGGCTCCTGGCGCCGAGATCGCGGTCTTTCAGCGCGGCGCCGGCTTCAACGATTGTCTGGTCAAAGGCCACGTTTTCAGCCACCAGATCCGGCTGGTTCATGGCGTCGAAGGCTCGACGGTCGAGGTGATCGGCGCCGACAGCACGCTGCTGATGGATCGCGAGACCAAGATTAGCCAGTGGGCTGATAACACCAGCGATAGCGACGCGGTGAGCAGTATTGTCGGCGGCTACGGCCTGACGCCGGATGTGCAGAGCACCAACACGCGGCACATGGAAAACAAGCGCACGCTGATCCAGCACGATACCGATCTGAGCTTCATTCGGATGCTGGCGCGGCGCAACGGCTATCTTTTCTGGGTGCGCGCCGACGAGACACTGGCCGAGACCGCGTATTTCAAGCCGCCCGCGCTGGATGCCGTCGCCGACGCGCCGCTGCTGCGGATCAATCTTGATAATCCGAATCTGCGCAGCTTCGAGATCAGCTGGGATGTCGAGCGGCCAACCAGTGTGATCGCGGCGGCCTACGATGGCGCTGCCAAAACCACGATCGACGGCTCGGGAGTAGCGCCGCCCACCACGTTTCCCGGCGATCTGCCGCTCAGTGCGATCGTCGGCGAGACGCGCTCGACCAGTGTGATCGCGGCGGTGGCGGATGTCGGCGATCTGACCGGGCGCGCGGCCGGCGTGCTCAACGACTCAAGCTGGTTTGTGGAGGCGACCTGCACCGTCAGCGCCGAGGAGGTCGGCGCGGTGATCCACGCGCACTCGCTGGTCAACGTGGACGGAGTCGGGACACGCTTCAGCGGCTCGTATTTCGTGGCGGCGGTGCGGCACGTCATGACCAACGACGCGCATCTGATGACGCTGACGCTGGTGCGCAACGGCTGGAAGTCATGACGTCCGATCGATCAGATCCCAGGATAGGAAACAGGAAAGATGCTGCTGGATACCGAGAATCTTACTTCTGTAATGAACTGGATTCGGTCGCGCTACTTCGGCAAGTACGCCGGGCAGGTCGTGGATACCAACGATCCGCTCGGCAAGGGCCGGCTGAAGGTAAGGGTGCCCGACGTGTTTACCGATGGCACCACCGTCTGGGCCATGCCCTGCGTGCCGTACGCCGGCGATCAGATCGGCTTCAAGAGCTTTCCGCCGGTCGACTCGAATGTGTGGGTCGAGTTTGAAAAAGGCGACATCAGCTATCCGGTGTGGGTCGGCTTCTTCTGGGGCGACAACGAAATGCCCTCCGAGGCAGGCACCGACGATAACATCAAGCTGTGGAAGACAGGCTCGTTCACGATCAAGATCGACGACGCGGCCGGCGAGATGACGATCACCGCCAGCAGCGGCGCAACCCTGACGATCGCCAGCGAGATCAAGGCCGAGGTCAGCACCGCATCGGCGACGGTCGCCGGCACCGGCGTGACGATCGACGGCGGCGGCAAGAAGATCGAGATCACACAGGTCAGCGTGCGCATCAACGACGGCGCGTTCGAAGTAACCTAACGGAGAACCAAGAACCAAGAACCAAGAACCTAGGGGACGAAGAACAAAGAACAAGCGAACAAAGAACAAGCGAACAAAGAACACAAGCAAGTACCTTAACTTCCCTTCTCCTGTCGCAACGGGAGAAGGGGTGCCGAGCGAAGTGAGGCGGGGATGAGGGCCAGATCAAGAACAAAGAACAAATACCCTTGAACCACGAATCTTCTGTTCTTTGTTTGTCTGTTCTTCCAAGGGGATTCAGCATGGCAGGCAGCTTATTGACAACTCAGAGCCAGATGCAGTGCCCGCACGGTGGGAAAGTGCAGGCGATCAGCTCGAATACCAAAGTCAGCGCGGGGCCTGGCGCGTATGTGCTGCGCATGAACGACACGTTTACGATCGCCGGCTGCCCGTTCCAGATTCCCGCTCCCTCAGGCACGATTCCCAGCCCGTGCGTGCGCGTGCAGTGGCTGGTCGCCGACATGCGCACCATGGCGGGGCAGCCAACGCTCAGCGAGACCAGCGTAGGTCTGTGCTTCAGCGCGCAGCAAGCGCCGCAGGGAAGCGTGGTCGTCGTCAGCACGCAGCTGAAGGCCAAGAGCCAATGATCGCTCGGCTCCTCCGGCGATCGATGGGCAAGAAAGGATAGCGACATGCCGACACAGCCGATCTACAGCATCCGGCATCCCATGGGCGTCGACTCGGCGCTGGGTCGGATCGCGGTGGAGACCAACTACGCCGAACACGTCGAGCAGATGATCTTGCAGGTCTTGCTCACCAGCCCCGGCGAGCGGCCGCATCGCCCGGATTTCGGCTGTGGGCTGCGGCGCATGTTGTTCGCGCCCAACGATCCGACAGTGGCCACGCTGACGCAGGTTACGGTCTACCAGGCGCTCACCCGCTGGCTCGGCTCCGTGATCGAGGTCGGCGCGGTCGAGGTGCACGCCTTCGAGTCAACGCTCGAAGTCTCCGTCAGCTATGTGCTCAAGGCGCGGCTGGAGCGGCGGATTCTGAATATCGAGGTGACGCGATGACGACCGCCGAAGATCGTCTGGAGCTGCTGGGCGGCCAGTCGCTGCTGACGGGCATCGATTTTATCTATGTCCACGAGACCCAGGATCGGCTGGATGTGTACTTTTTGCGCCCGCCGGAGACGCTCGACGTGCCGCTGCCGGGCTCGCTGCCGGTCAGCGCGATCCGCATCGAGAATGTGCGCGACGACAATATGCTGCCCGTGCTGATCACCGGCCTGAGCTGGGGCGTCGTCGATGGGCGCACGGTGCTGCAATTGCAGGTGATCCGCCCGGCCTCGTTCGCGGATCATCGCCTGACGATCGCCGATCCGGCCGCGCCGTCGCGCATCGATCCCTACTACGCCAGCAAGATTTTCAGCTTCCAGGCCAACTGTCCGACCGGCCTGGACTGCGAGCCGGACACGCCGCCGCCCTTCCCCGAAACCTACGTCGATTTCCCGGTCGATTACACGGCGCGCGACTTTTTGAGCTTTCGCCAGGCGCTCTTCGACTTTGCCTCGCAGCGCTACCCGCGCTGGATCGACCGCCTGGAGGCGGATGTGGGTGTGATGCTGGTCGAAGTCATGAGCGCGCTGGCCGACGAGATGGCCTACAGCCAGGATCGCATCAGCCGCGAGGCGTTTCTGGCCACGGCCACGCAGCGCTTTTCGCTGCGGCAGCTGGCGCGGCTGGTCGATTACGAGCCCTTCGACGGTCAGGCAGCCAGCACCGTGCTCGATTTCACAGCCTCGGCGGCGGGCGTGCTGCCGGTCGGTACGCGCGTGACCGACGCGGACGGCGTGTACACCTTTGAGGTCGGCGAGGGCCTGTTCGATACGGGCGGCGGCTACGCGATCGATCCGGCGCGCAATCGCTTTCGGCCCTACTTCTGGGACGAAGACGACGTCGAGCTGCCCGAGGGCGCGACCGAGCTGTTTGTGGTCGGCGCGGCTGAGGCGGCCTTCCCGCCCGTGAGCGATGGCTACCCGATCCTGCTGCAAACCAACCCGGCCGATCCTTCCGATCCGGCGGCGCGGCTGTTTGTGCGGCTGCTGAGCGTCAACGACGAGACCGATCCGCTGACCGGCGACGTGATCAGCCGCCTGACCTGGGACACGCCCACGCCCTATCGCCTGGACAAGACAGCGCTTGAAGTGCGCGGCAACCTCGTGCCGGCGACGGCCGGCCTGACGCAGCGGCTGGCCTTCACGGTCGGCGCGTCATCCGATCCCGACGCGCCCGCGCTGCACACGACTCAGCGGCGCGGCGCAGACGGCGTGCCGATCTATCGCGTCAGCCTGCCCGGCACCGACGAGTCGGGCATCGCCTATCTGTTCAGCGAGACGCGCGGCGGTCTGCGGGCTGAGATCCGGCTCTACCGCGCGCAGAAGATCGCCGGCCAGTGGCAGCCGATCCTGACCGACGAGTGGGAGTGGCGCGGCTCGCTGCTCGGGACGGCCTCGTCCACGCCCTTCGATGCGCATTTTACGCTCGACGACGGCATGTGGGGCCGCGTGGTCGGCTACCCGATTCCCGGCGGCGAGTTTGTGCATGAAGATTATCAGACCGGCGCGGGACTGACGATCCGCTTCGGCGATGGCGAGTTCGGCATGATCCCGGCTGACGGCACGGTCTTTGTCGCCGATTATCGCCTGAACACCGGCGAGAACCTGCCGCGCGCCGTGCTGACCCGCATCGATCCGGCGACCCCGGTTGCCTTCGCGGTGGCCGTGACCAATCCCGAAGCCACGTTTGGCGCGCTGCCCGCCGAGAGCGCCGAGAGCGTACGCGCCAATGCGCCGGAAGCCTTTCGCGCGGTCACCTATCGCGCTGTGAAGCCGGACGACTACGCCGAGGCTGTCGAGCGGCTGGCGTGGGTGCAGAACGCGGGCGCGTCGATGCGCTGGACCGGAAGCTGGCGCACGATCTTCGCCAGCGCCGATCCGCGTGGTGCCGTGGAGCTGACCGAGGCTCAGCGCGGCGAGATGAATCAGCAGATCGATCGTTTCCGGCAGGCGGGCCAGGACGCCCAGCAGCGACCGCCGCGCTTCGCCGATCTTGATGTCGAGATTACTGTGTGCGTCGAGCCGTCGTCGTACGCGGGCGCTGTGAAAGAAGCCGTGATCGCGGCGCTGGTCGGGCCACGCGGCTTTTTCTCGCCCGACAACTTCACCTTCGGCACGGTGCTGTATCGCGGCGCGCTGGAGGCAGCCGTGGGCGCGGTTCCCGGCGTGCTGGCGGTCGAGAAGATCCGCTTCCGGCGGCGCGGCCACTTCCAGTGGCGGCAGTTCGGCGTTTTCGAGGCTTTCTACGCGCCCGGCATCGATACGATCATTCGCGTGCAGAACGACCGCGTGTATCCCGAGCGCGGCATGATCGACGTGATCGTCAAGGGAGGGGCATAAGTGAGTTCCACACCAGCGCCACAGCCCGGCCGGCCCCACGAGCCGTCGCAGATCCACATCGCGCCGGGGCTGTCCACGCTTCTGACCCGCCGCCAGATCGGGATCTTTCCCGCGTTTCGAGCGGCCATGCTGGAAGACGCCTCGCGGGAGGTTGCGCTGCGCGGCGCTAACTGGCTCGGCCGCGACGTCGACGACTTCGGCGTGATGCTGACCGAGATGTTCGCCTATCTCTGCGATGTGCTGGCCTTCTACGACGGCCTGATCGCCGGCGAGTCTTACCTCCGCACCGCGCAGCGCCTGAGCGACGTGCGCAAGCTGACCAGTTTGATCGGCTACCTTCCGCGTCCGGCGATCGCCTCGCTGGTCGATCTGGCGCTCGCGCTGGAAGGCCGTCTGCCCGTCGACGTGCCGGCCGGAACCGCCTTCCGCTCGGCGTCGTTTGTTGGCCCAGGTGGCGAAGAAAAGCCGCAGGTCTTCACGGCGCTTGAGGGCGGATCGTTCTATCCGCTGCGCTCCAAATTCACGCTGCTGCCCCGGCCCAAAACCACACTGCCGGGCGCGATCGGCAGTACGCTGCTCACCCAGTCGCTGACCTGCGAGCGCGGCTCGGTCACGCTCAAGGCCGGCGATCCGGCGCTGGTGCGCGCCGGCAGCAGCTACGCGGCGGCGCTCGTCGAGAGCGTGGCTAATACCGAGGATGCCGCCGGCAATCCGATCACGCGCGTGAGCTTCAAGGACTCGCTTGAGCTGAGCGGCGGAACGGCGCTCGGCAACAGCACAATCCAGCGCCCGGTCGGAACCGCGTTCGTGAACACCTACTACGTGGTCTACTCGCCCAACCTGAGCCCGGCCGGCTACTACTATCGCGGCGTGTACCTGGACGCGCTCTATCGCTCGATCAAAACCGGCGATGTGGTGCTGCTGCGCAAAGGCGATCACGTGCGCTGGTTCACCGTCGAAAAAGTCGAGTCCTACAACTGGACGGTGCAGTCCAGCCAGACGATCACGACCAAAATCGACGGCAAGACCAGCACGACGACGATTCCGGCTGTGACGACGCCGGTAACGCGGCTGACGTTTGTTCAGGAGTGGAACAGCAACGCCCAGCGCGCGCCGCAAGATACCGAGTACTGGGACTGGTCCCACACCGGCGATATGACGTTCTACTTCGGCATGAGCGCGGCCGGCAATCTGGCAGGCGAGGCCGCAGCGAAGATCGGCCCCAACGATCCGCTCAAAGTCCGCGAGAAAGTCGAGGCCGTCACGCCTGAGGCCGAGCCCGAGCGCTTCATCCTGCGCGATCTCGACGAAAAGGCCGTCAGCGTCGACGGCGCGCTCGCCACCAGCGGCACGCTCACGGTCAGCAACGCCGACGATTGGAACGCCGATCTCACGCCGCCGGTCACGGTCTACGGCGCGATTCTGCGCGCCACACGCGGCGAGCGCGTCAGCAATGAGCTGCTCGGCGTCGGCGATGGCAGCATGCCCAACCAGACCTTCAAGCTGAAAAAGAAGCCGCTGACCTATCTGAGCGCCTCGGACGCGGACTCGGGTGTGCGAAGTACGCTCGAAATCTACGTCGACGGCGTGAAGTGGCGCGAGGTGCCGCGCTTCTACGGTCGCAAGCCCGACGAGCGGATCTACATTATTCGCCAGGACGACAAGGGCGAGAGCTGGATCACGTTCGGCGACGGCGTGCGCGGCATGCGCCTGGCGAGCGGCGCGCGCGTCGTGGGCAGCTACTACTTCGGCGCGGGCAAGGCCGCCCCGCCGGCGCGCACGGTCACGCAGATGGTCACGCCGGTCAAAGGCGTAACCTCGCTGATCAATCCGCTGCCGGCCTTTGGCGGAGCGGACGCCGAAGACGAGACCAACATCAAAAGCTACGCGCCGCGCTCGGCCTTGATGCTGGGCCGGGCGGTCTCGCTGGTCGATTATGAGGCGGCTGCCGCAGCAACAACCGGCGTGCGCTCAGCCAAAGCCGAGTGGCGCTGGAGCGGCGTGCAGCAGCGGCCGGTCGTCAAGATCTGGTACATCGGCGCGGGCGATCTCGGCGCGCTGATCGCCGATCGGCTGCGCGCGCTCAGCGCCGAGGGCGTGCCCTTCGAGGTCGCGGCGGCCACCGCGATCAACGCCTCGCTGCATGTGTCGCTGGAGATCGATCCCGACTACCTGGCCGATCCGGTGATCGCCGAAGTGGTCAGCACGCTCAGCGCGGCGCTGGCTCCCGAAAAGCTCGGCATCGGCGCGGCGATCATCCGCAGCAAGATTCTGGCGCTGGCCGCCGGCGTCGAGGGTGTTGTCGCTCCCACGGGCCTGGCAATCAACGGCTATCCCTATCTCAGCCCTGGCTATCGCCCGCCGCTGGGCGCGTACGTCGAGTTTACACAGATCACCGCCGGAGTGTAGCCGTTTTGGAGCACGAAAGGATCGCGCGATGACCGACACGCCTGACGCGCCGCTGATCGACGACGGCTACGTCACCTATTACACCGAGAAGCTCTGGGCGATGATCCCGGAAGTGTATCGTCACGAGGACGGGATCGCCCAGAATCCCGGCGTGATGCGCGCGCTCGTGACAACCTGGGCGCGGCAGGCGGCGGTGCTCCGGCGCAGCCAGGATCGCACCTGGGAAGATCTGTTTATCGAGCTGTGCAGCGCCTGGGCGATCCCCTACATCGGCGATCTGGTCGGCACGCGGCTGCTGGGGCCGGGCAATCCACGCGGCCAGCGCATCGACGTCGCCAAAACGATCTACTACCGTCGCCGGGCGGGAACCCTGCGCGTGCTGGAAGAGCTAATCGCCGATATTACCGGCTGGGAGGGCGTGGTCGTCGAGGGCTTCAAGACGCTGACGCGAGCCTTCCATAATCTGGATCTGCCGCCAACGCCGCGCGGCCGTCTCACGCCGACGCCGACCGGTGGCACTCCCGATCTCAGGCGCGCGGATGTGGTCGCTCTGGTCGGCGGCGCGTTCGACGAGTACGCCTACACGCCCGACGTGCGCCGCACGAAGCCATACGGCATTCCCAAGCTGATCTTTCATCTCAACCGCGTCGGCCCGGTCGAGCTGCGTGGCGTCGATCCGCTGCCGCATGCCGCGCCCACCGGAACGGCGTTCACCTTCGATCCCAGCGGCCGCGATGTGCCGCTCTTCGCGCCGCGCACCCGGCCCGAGCAGTGGGAAAGCTGGCGCAGTGCCCGCGAGTACGAGCTGCCGCAGCCGATCGCGTGCCGTCTGCTGTCGGATGCGCAGTATCGTGTCAATCTGGAGGACGCCGACGCGCTGATCGCCGCTGTGGGTCTGACCGCCGCCGCCGCCGATGATCTGCGCTCGATCGCCGGGATCACCTTCAAGAAAGAAGGTGATCTGCGCACGCGCCTGTCGATGCTGCCCGAATCGGTGGAGCTGCTGAGCCCCGGCGTGTATCCCGAGATCTTGCGCCTGGCCGAGCTGCCGGAGTGCGGCAAGTTCGCGCTGCTGCCCAACGCCGTCTCGATCCGCCTGGATGGCTCGACCGCGCCGCTGCCGAATCATCAGATCGCATCGGCCAACCTGCGCGACTGGGAAGCCTTCCCGCTGCACAAGCGCGCGCTGATCGATCCTGAGCGCGGCCGGCTACTGGTCTACGATCCCGAGCCAGAGAGCATTCTGGTCGACTACCATGTCGGCGTGTATCAGCCGGTCGGCGCGGGCAGCTTTGGTCGGCGCTTCTCGGCTACGCCCGACGACACGTTCAGCGGCGGCGGTGCTCTGACGACGATTCCGTCCAGTGGCGTGGCGCGCATCGAGGACAGCCGCACCTACACGCC
>DASWTQ010000276.1:0-3356 GCA_036402055.1 Herpetosiphonaceae bacterium | reverse complement strand
TGATACCAGGTGCCCTCGGGATAGACCACCGCGATCGGACCAGACAGGCAGACGCGCAGGCAGTTGGCCTTGGTCCGAAACACGATCTTCTGGCCCTCGGTGAGGCCAAGCTGCTTGAGACGCTGCTTCAAAAAATTCCAGGAGACCAGCGTATCGGCGTGGGGCGCGCACTTGGGCTCGGTTTGATCGGCGCAGATGAAAATATGCCGCTGAATATTGCCGATGCCATACTCGCCGACCGCCTGCTGGAGTGCTTGTTCGTCAACCATGAAAACCTCGCTTGAAGAAAACGCGCCGCCGATCGTGCAGCTCGTACGACGACGCGGAGAAGCTTATGATGCCGCAGATGCTCGCTGCGTGCGCAGCCGCCCGATGCCTCGGATCGACCAGAAGATCAGCAAGAAGAGCAGATACAGCACGCCGATCAGCAGATAATCGATCACCGGAATGCGAATAATCTCATCCAGCCGGCCAAAGCCGCGCTCGGTCAGGCCATAGACCGCCAGCACGCTCAGCAAAAACGCGCCGTAGACCAGCCGCTTGGTCCAGCGACCGATCGGCAATCCGTGCAGCTGGGTGATCAGCGTAATGCCCGCAAAGCCAAAGAAAAACATTGTCCAGAGCCCGTTGCCCTGGATCAGCGCCACGATCACACCATGAGGCAGCACCATAAATTCTAGCGCAAACGTCCACCAGCGATTGATATGCGCCCGGTTGAAGATCAGCGACGATTGCAGCAGCAGCAGGAACATATACAAAAAGCCGATCAGATGGCCCCAGGTCGCCTCCATCGGATGGTACCAGAAGGTGTACACTGCCGCCAGCGAGAAAAAGTAGCCGTGATACTTGCGGACGATGCGCGTAAACTCTTGCTTGAAGGGTACGCCCTTGCCAAAGAACAATCCGCGCCGGGGCGTCTCCATGATCAGCACAAAGACCAGCAGCAGCACGACCGAGCCCTGCGAACTCCAGATCGAGGTGTCCTGCGCCAGGCCGTCGTACCAGATGTAGGTCTGCGCAAAATGCAGCGTGATAAACAGGCCGTTGATCGCCAGCATCAAGTAGTTGATCGGGTGGAGCAACGACGAGTAGCTGAGCCTGGTACGCTGCGCCCACCACATGCAGGCCCAGATCGCGATCTGATGCATGGCAAACAGGCCCCAGGCCGTCGCGCGACTCCAGAACGTGGCCTCGGGCAGCTTCCAGTAGTACCACGACGCGCCCTGATCCGGCAGCTTGTACACACTCGCGGGAATCGATCCGCCCAGCCAGATCAACCCCGTCAACACCACACTGGCGACAACGCCCCACAGCAACACCCGGCGACCACTCATAGTTTGTCCTTGGCGATTATGCAGGTTTCAGATCGGAAGACTACGTTAAGTCATACCATAAAAACGAGCATGCCACATCAAGCGACATGCTCAAACAGCTCAGCGACTCGATAAAGCGCTGAGGCTACCAGTGAAACACGTTGAGAATACTCAGGAAATCATCGGTCCACAGCAACTCGGGCGCGGCCGTACCTAGTGGCTTCCAGCGCGTGTCGCCGTTGAGCAGCGCCAGGTCGTCGGCCTCGTGGGCCAGCACCACCCACTGCGACGGCGACTTGCCCTGCGCCTGCTCCTCGGGCGTGGCATCGTTGAACTGTTCCAGCGCCACCATCTCGGCATCGGCGGCCAGCGTCGACAGCACGGGCGCCAGCGTCAGGTAGCGATTCGAGATATGGAAGAGCAGCAGACCGCCCGGCGCCAGCCTGGACTTGTACAGCGCCAGCGCCTCGCGCGTGATCAGATGCGTCGGGATCGCGTCCGAGCTGTACGCGTCCAGAATAATCATGTCGTAGGCGGCGCTGGGAGCGTCGGCCAGCATCAGGCGCGCATCGCCGAGCACGACCGGAGCGTCCGGCGTGCAGTCGCGCAGATAGCTGAAGAAGCGCTCGTCGCGGGCGATCTGCTCCACAACCGGATCGATCTCGTAGAAGGTCCACTCCTGCTGCGGCCGCGCATAGCACGCCGCTGAGCCCACGCCCAGCCCAACGACCGCCACGCGCTGACCTGATCCGGCAGCGTTCCAGCGCTCAAAGATCTGGCCCAGCGGCCCGGTGCGATGATAGTACGAGAGCGGCTCGGTGCGCCGCGCCGGGTCGGTGCTCTGCAAGCCATGCACGATCGTGCCGTGAACCAGCTTCATATACTCCGGCGACGACAGCACGCGGTTGATGCCAAAGAAGCTGCGCTCGGCATACTCGGTCGCGCGCCGGTTGCTATCGACGGTCTGGCCGATCACCAGCAGCGCGCTCAGCGCCAGCGCGTAGGCCAGCGGCCGTCGCGAAAAGCTAAACGCCACCATGCCCGGCAGCCCGAAGACCAGCGCCAGCCGCAGCGGACTTTCTCCTACACCCGCCAGCATCAGAATCAGCAGCATAACCAGGCTGAGCCCGGTCACGCCCAGCGCGCGCAGGAGATCGGGACGAGCCGTGCCGCGCTGCTGCCCAGGCCGCCACAGCAGCAGGTAGAGCAGCACCAGCGCGATCGGATATTCCAGCACCGAGTTAAAAACCACCGGCGCGACCAGCGCAGTCAGCATACCGCCGAGCGCACCGCCGAACGACATCCAGAGATAAAACTCGGTCAGATGCCGCGCATGAGGCCGATCCGCCGCCAGCTCGCCGTGGCAGACCATCGTCGCGATAAAAAAGGTGACCAGGTTCAGCGGAAACAGCACGATCAGCGGCTCGACGGCGTTGATCGCCAGACAGATCAGCAGCGGCGTGAGCACAATCGGCAGAGCGCGCAGCATAATCCAGTGCGGAATCGGCGGACGCGTGGCAAAGACCAGAATAAAGGTCAGCAGAAACAGCGCCAGCGGCACGATCCACAGCAGCGGAAACGGCGCGATATTCGAGGATAGATACGCCGTAACGCTGATCATCAGGCTGGAAGGCACCGCCGAGAGCAGCGCCCAGCGGATGCGGCGCGGCCAGGTCACTTCTACGACCGGTTGAGCGTCAGACTCGGCGACAGGTTGATCCTCAGCTGTGGAGCGCTGCGCCTGAGCGCCGGTTGAGCGCCAGACCACAACCACGCACAGCAGCACCAGCAGCACCAGCAGCCCGTAGCCGATCGACCAGACGCGGCTCTGCTGAAGCAGCGCCAGGCGCGGCTCGATCACAAACGGATAGGCCAGCAGCGAGAGCATACTCCCGACATTGCTGGCCGCATACAGGAAGTAGGGATCGTGAGCCGACGGATGATTCGTGCGCGCAAACCACGATTGCAGCAGCGGGCTGCTCGTCGAGATCACAAAGTAGGGCAGGCCGATCGCGACCGTGAGCAGCAGCAGCAGCCAGGGGA
>DASWTQ010000275.1:0-24212 GCA_036402055.1 Herpetosiphonaceae bacterium | reverse complement strand
TATCGCCCTGGCGCGAGATCGTGACCGGCTGCGGGGTTGACACGGTAAAGGCAACGTTCTTGTTGATCGTGCGCTCACCGTTGATCTCCAGCGTAATGCCGCCGCCAAGCTGATTCGTGATCTCAATCGTGAACGTGTCTTCGGTCGCCATGTGGTCCTCCTTGGTGAGAATGATTGATGGGGGGTGCTCTACGGCGATTCGTCGCTGGATTACGCACTGCCAAGCGTGGTCAGCACCTCTTCCAGCATATGATCGACGGGAATTGCGCGGCCCGCGTGGCGTGCGGTCTCGAATACCTCGGGCTGGGTCTGGCTGCGGATCGCGACGACCTGCCGCTCGTAGTCGGCAGCTTGATCCGGTGAGCGAACCGCGCCGATCTGTGCATACAGGGCGTCCTCTACGCCCAGGATTCGCGCCGCTTGCTCAGGCTGCCGCTGGTCGATCGCGATCTCGGTCAGATTATTCAGGCAAAACAGGATGCCCTCGATCTCGTTCAGCTCGCGGTAGATGCCGGCGCTCTCATACAGCATGCGGGTTGCTCCGACGTAGTCCTGGCGCAGCCGGGCAATGTCGGCCAGATTGGTCTGGATCAGCGCGATCGTCTGGCGGTGGGAATGATCGCCGCGCAGCAGTTGCAAGCTGGCCTGATAGCGCTCGGTCGCCTGCTGGAGATCGCCCTGCTTGTAGGCGATGTTGCCCAGATTGTTGAGCGCCACAGCCACGCGGCGCTGATCGCCCAGGGCTTGATGTAACAGCTTGCTTTCCTCAAAGAACGGCGCGGCGCGATCGTAGGCGCGTTGATTGAAAAGCAGCACGCCCAGACTGTTGAGCGCCAGCGCGATCCCCGGCTGGTAGTGTAGCTCACGCCAGAGCGCCAGGCCGTCGGTCAGAAACGTCTCGGCGCGCTGAAGATCGCCCTGAGCGCGCGCCAGAATTCCCGCGCCATGCAGCGCTTTCGCGCGAAGCTGCGCCGACGCAGTCTGGCCGTGATCGAGCGCGCGATCGAGATAGCGCCGGCCCTCCTGGAGATAGCCGCGCACCCACCAGAAGCGCCAGAGCACGCCGCAGAGCCTGAGCGCCTGCTCCTCACTGGTCTTGTCCTCGGCGGCGACATCCAGCAGCCAGACCAGCAGCGCGCGCAGATTGTCGTGCTCGCGGGCCACCAGCGCCAGGTAGTGCTCCTGGTGCGGTCCCGACAGCTCGTCCTCAAGCGCTTCGACGAGCGCCACGTAATAGCGCGCGCTGCGCTGACGCAGCTCCTTCAGCGAGCCGCTCTCGGCCAGTCGCTCCCAGGCGTAGGCGAATACCGTTTCCAGCATCGAAAACCCGGGCTCGTCGCCGGCGCTGGATTGGTTGAGCAGGCTTTTGTGCAGCAGCGACTCAACCATTGCCAGGCTTGTGGAGCCGGGCGGCTCGGCGATGATGTGCTCGATCGCGTCGATGGTACAGCCGCCGGGAAAGATCGCCAGCCGCATAAAAAGCTGCTGCTCCTCCACCGTCAGCAGTTGATAGCTCCAGTCGAGCGTGGCGCGCAGCGTCTGATGCCGCTCGGGCACGTTGGCGATCCCTGTGCTCAGCAGCGCAAAGCGATCCTTGAGCCGCCGGAGCAGCGCCGCCGGTGGCAGGAGCGGAGTTCGCGCGGCGGCCAGCTCGATCGCCAGAGGCAGGCCGTCCAGCCGCTCGCAGATCTCGGCGACGATCTCGGCGTTGCTTTGATCGAGCGTGAAGCTGGGCTGAACCATCTGCGCGCGGCGCATGAACAGCTTGACCGCATCGCTGTGGAGCGCCTGCTCTGCGGTGATGGCGGCGGGAGCGGCAGCGCGAACGGCCAGGCTCAGCGGTTGGATCGGAACGATATGTTCATGGTACAGCCGCAACCTGGTGCGACTGGTGACCAGGATTTTAAGGCGGCTCGTTGCAGCCAGGAGCGCGTCGATCACGGCGGCGGCTTCCAGCAGATGCTCGAAATTATCAAGCACCAGCAGCACCTGCCGATCGTGGAGCACGGCGCCCATTACCTCGGCCACACTCTGCGCGTCGGTATGCTGAAGGCCAAGCGCGTGGACGATCGTCTCGCCGACCAGTGTCGCATCCGCGAGCGTCACCAGCGGAACGAAAAACACACCATCGGGAAAGGAAGCCTCAAGATCGGCGGCGATGCGCAGCGCCAGGCTGGTTTTACCGATGCCGCCGGGGCCGGTCAGGTTGAGCAGGCGAATATTCGGCTGGTCGAGGTAGGCGCGAATACCGGCCAGCTCGCGCTCGCGTCCGATCAGCCAGGGTGGATTTGGCAGCCGGCGGCGCGACGAGATCGTAGCGGTGAGGGGTTGAGGCTGAGCTGCGGGCGATAGCGGAAAGGCCGGCAGCGATTGGACCAGCTCGTCCTGGCGTGGTCCTGGCTCCATCCGCGCGATGCGCACGAACAGCTCCTGCTCGTCTTCGCTCAGCTGAAGCGCTTTGCCCAGCAGCTCCGCGATCTGGCGCGAGGGCCGTCGCTCGCCAGCCTCGATTTTACGGATCGTTTCAACCGAGCAGCCAACCTGCCGGGCGATCTGATCCTGCGTAAGGTCGAAAGATTTTCGTCGGCGACGCAGCCAGCGGTCAAAGGAAAGGAGATCGGTTTCTGGCATGGTAGCTCTGGATGCTCCTGTGGATCGAGGCTGGTTGTCCCGGTGAGATGTACCGCTTTTTGTACGACAAAACCAATAGTTCTAGATCGAGCGCCCTGCTATTGTAACACCATGTTCGATGCAGGCTGACACGGTAGCCAAAGCATCGGCGAATGACCGGTAGGCCAAAGGAGAGCCATGACGACACATAATCCAGTCGACACGAGCATCGTGGCGCACGACTTTCTGGTTGCCATGCACGGCAAGCTGGAGCAGACCCAGATCGACGCGGCGATCGCGGCGCTCAAAGCCGATATGGCAGCGTATCCGGCCACGATCACGTTTACAAATCTGGTGTTCTACACGGTCATCGAGGTGGCCATCACGGGCGGCGAGACCTTTCGGGGCACGATGGGCGGCCTGACCACTCCTGGCGGTGGTGCGGCGTTTGGCGCCACGGTCTACACCGACGATATCGACGCCCTCTATGCCAATACCGTCACCTTTCAGATCAACGTCACGCCGGTCTATCTCAGCATCCTGTTCTTCGACGCGCAGAACAATTTGCTGGGCTCTTGCCAGGCGGGAGGGATTTTCACAACCATCGGTGTTGGCGGCGGCAAAGGCGAGTGGTCTTAATCTTCGCGACAGCTGATTGTCTGAGAATCCAAACCAGGTCAGGAAGCAATTTCTGATAACCATGCGCTCTTGAGCGCAGAGCCTTCTTGTTTCGTATCCCTTTACTATCATCCAAAGGAGCACGGCAATGACAACGCACAATCCGGTCGACACGAACATCGTAGCGCACGACTTTCTGGTGGCTATGCACGGCAAGCTGGAGCAGGAGAAGATCGATGCGGCGGTCACAGCGCTCAAGGCCACGACGGCCAAGTACGCCGCGACCGGCAGCGTCGCCAGTCTGATCTTCTACCTGAAGTTTCAGGTGAGCATCAAGGGCGGCAAGACCTTCAACGGCAACGCCGGCGGCGCGTCGAGCCCGGGCGGCGGCGCGCTCTTCGGCGACGTGTACACCGACGATCTCGACCGGCTCTATCGCGACACGGTCAGCTTCGAGTTCAACGCCACGCCGGTCTATCTCAGCATCCTGTTCTTCGACGGCAACAGCAACCTGCTGGGTCACTTCCAGTCGGGAGCCGTCTCGACCGTGCTGGGCATCGGCGGCGGCAAAGGCGAGTGGTCCTAAGCTCCTCGCGGCGCACACCACGCGTGAACCTTCCAGCCCGTAGCTCATAGCAGCGCTTCGCTTTGATCGACCCCATATCTCTTCGCGCTTAGCCAACCGGCGGCCGAGGTAGGTATGGGGTCGCAGCGTCATGCCGGCCCGCCGCAGCATCGCCAGTAAATACATACTCAGTCTTGCCAGCGACTGCCCGCGCGGTCGTTTTTGATTCGCGGCTACCATAACCATCCTGTACGCGGCAGCGTTCTTGTAGTATGAGAGCGGCCTCGCGGGATGAGCCAGGATCGCGGAATCTGCGGTTTTCGGCTATGCTTATGGCTGGTCTCGACAGCCGATTAAGGAAGGAAGACGAGCATGAAGGTGTTAGTAACCGGCGGCGCCGGGTATATTGGCTCACACACGGTACGGCTGCTGCGTGAGCGCGGCCATGAGGTGATCGTTCTGGATAGCATGGAATATGGCCACGCGGCTGCCGTCGGCGATGCGCTCTTGATCGAAGGGCATACGAGTGATGAACCGCTGCTGGATCGAATCTTCGCCGAGCACGCGATCGACTCGGTGATTCATTTTGCGGCCTACAAAGCGCCGGGCGAGTCCATGGAACAGCCCGAGCGCTATTTCCAGAACAACGTCTGCGCCACGCTCTCGCTGCTCCAGGCGATGCTGCGGGCCGGGATCAAGTACTTCGTCTTCTCCTCGACCTGCGCCGTGTATGGCACGCCCGACAAGCTGCCGGTCAGCGAGCAGAATCCGCTCCATCCCGAAAGCCCGTACGGTGAGAGCAAGCTGATGGTCGAGCAGATGCTCAAGTGGTTCGACGTGTGTCACGGCCTGCGCTACGCCAGCCTGCGCTACTTCAACGCGGCCGGCGCGTCGTTTGATGCGCAGATCGGCGAGGACTGGACGCGCACGCTGAATCTGATCCCGCTGGTGATGAAAGCCGCGCTTGGTCGCGCTCCGGTCGTCAAAGTGTTTGGTACCGACTATCCCACGCCGGACGGCACCGCGATCCGGGATTATATCCACGTCAACGATCTTGCCGATGCGCATATCAGGGCTCTAGAATACGTGATGGCGCAGGACACGTCGCAGATCTTCAACCTCGGCACCGGCACCGGCTCATCGGTGCAGGAAGTTGTCGATACAGCTCGGCGCGTGAGCGGCGTCGAGATTCCGGTCGAGTACACCAGCCGCCGCCCGGGCGATCCTGTCGCGATCTTCGCCGACAACGACAAGGCGGGCGAGCTGTTGGCCTGGGAGCCGCAGTATGGCCTTGAGGAAATCGTGGAGAGCGCCTGGAAGTGGCACTCGACCCACATCGACGGCTACGACACGAAGTAGCCGCGACGTGCCTGCGAGCGCAAGATGGTAGCCTTGCTCAGTCTGGTCGCAGCGTATCTGCTCGGCGCGATACCATGTTCGTATCTGGTGTCGCGCTGGGCCGGGCACGATCTGCGCGAGCTGGGCGACGGCAACATCGGCGCGCACAACGTGATGCGGCATGTCGGGCGTGGCTGTGGCTGGCTCGCGCTGGCCCTGGATGCGGCCAAAGGCGCGCTGGCGGTTGGGATCGCGCTCTACGCCGCCGGGCCGGGCTGGCTGCCGGTGATCGCCGGCTGGCTGGCCGCGCTGGGTCACAACTATCCGCTCTGGCTGCGCTTCCGAGGCGGCAAAGGGCTGGCGACCAGTCTCGGCGTGGGGCTGGCGCTCTTCCCCGGGCTGATCTGGCTGATCGCCGCCGGGGCTGCGCTGCTGCTGATTCTAACTCGCAATCTGGCCTTTTCGGGCGTGGCGCTGGGCCTCGCGCTGGCCGTGAGCGCCTGGCTGTGGGCGTATCCCATGAGCTATGTTGTCGCGCCGCTGGGCTTACTGCTGCTGATGGCCTGGAAGCAGATTCCGGATCTGCTGCGCATGTGGCGCGAAGCTCCCGACAAGCGCGATCTGATCTTGAATCGCTGGATTCGTGACCGAGAGGCTAAGCTCTAGCGCCGCACAGGCTGAGACATTTTCGATTCGCTTGCGCAAGCTACACTGCTCACGGGTTTAATCTTTACCAGGCTGGATACACTATGTTGCAACATGTAACGATCGCTTTCATCGGCGCGGGCATGATGGGCGAGGCGATGATCGCCGGATTGCTCAAAGAACAATTGGTTCCGGCAGATCAGATCATTGCCACGGGGCCGCGTCCCGAGCGCCGCGAGGCGCTGCACGAGAAGTTCGGCATTCGTGTGACTGACGATAATCGCGAGGCCGCGCACGCCGCCGATGTGCTGGTCTTCTCGCTCAAGCCGCAGACGCTGCCCAAGGTGCTGCCCACGCTGCGCGGAGCGGTCACCTCCAAAGATCTGGTGCTGTCGATCATCGCGGGAGCCACGATCGCCACCTTTCGCGACACGCTGGCCCACGCCGCGATCGTCCGGGCGATGCCGAACACGCCGGCCCAGATCGCGGAGGGCATGACCGTGTGGACCGCGACCGAGGCTGTCACCGAGCAGCAGCAGGGTATGGCCGCAACGATCCTGGGCGCGCTCGGCAAGGAGCACTACGTCGCCGACGAAAAATACCTCGATATGGCGACCGCGCTGTCGGGAACCGGGCCGGCGTACTGCTTCCTGCTGCTTGAGGCAATGGTCGATGCCGGCGTGCATATGGGCTTTCCCCGGCGTGTCGCGGAGGAGCTGGTGCTGCAAACCATGCACGGCTCGGTGCTCTTCGCGATGCAGTCGGGCAAGCATCTGGCCGAGCTGCGCAACATGGTCACGTCGCCCGGCGGCACCACGGCCGAGGCGCTGCACGCCCTTGAGCGCGGCGGCCTGCGTACAGTCATGGCCGACGGCATCTGGGCGGCGTATCGGCGGGCGCAGGATCTGGGCGGAAAAACAAAATAGAACAAAGAACAACGGAACAAAGAACAAAGGAACTAAGGAACAACGCAACAAGAGAACAAAAGAACCAAGGAACAAAAAGCAAAAAGGACTCCACTCTTCCCCTTCTCCTACCGCAGTGGGAGAAGGGGTCGGGGGATGAGGGCCTGATCAAAAGATCATCGAATGCTATCTTCGCTCCCAGGTTCTAGGTTCTCAGTTCTAGGTTATTCGATACGGAGGCGCTATGAGCCGGTTTTATCGTCCACGCCTGATCACACAAGACGATCCTGCGTACCAGAAACACGTCGCGCAGATGATGCTTCAGCGGGCCAACCATCGCGCGATCAGGCCGCCGTCGCAGCGCGACCTGTTTGGCGGCGAGGTCGAGACCGTGCTGCGCAGCGCACTATCCGAGCGTTTTGTACTCTCGGATCGGCGCATCGTCGAGTACGAGGAGCGCATCGGGCGTGGCATGCAGCGCAAGTACCGTGAGCTGGACGCCGTGATCCTGGATGGGAAGTCGCGCATCCATGTTTTCGAGATCAAGGCCAGCCGCCGAACCGGCTCGATCCACCGCGCTCTGCGGCAGCTCCGCGATACGCGCGCGATCCTGTCGCTGGCGTTTCCATCCGTCAGCACAACCGTCTTGCTGGTCGATACCGGCATCATCACCGAGGCCGAGCGTGACGAGCTGGCGGCGGCGCCCGACGCGCCCGAGCGCTTGCCGCAAACTCTGGCCGAGGCGATCGCCGAGCACGAGGAGGTGCGCCAGGTTGCAGTGCTGGCCGAGCTTCAGCCGTTTCCCACGGCGATCGAGCTGGTTGTGCTGAGCCTCGACGATCTGATCGCGCTGGCCGGAGACATGCCGCTGTCACTGGACTGGGACGAGGACGAGCCGATCGAGGAGGCGCCGCCGCCTAGCGATGAGCCGCTCTACTCCACGCCGGAAGACGAGGAGACCGAGAATCCCTTCGCGGCAGCCTTTCGTAAGGCCAACCAGGGCCGCAAATAAAGCCGCTCATCTGAACACAGATGAGCGGCTGTCCAACTCGGGCTGCAAGCGATTAACCTATGGCGCTAGCCAAGATAAGCACGCCGGGAATTGGTGTTTGGTGTGCGTGCGCCCAGGTAGCCGCCGAGCGCTGCGGCAGCCAGTCCGAGCAGCAGTGACGCCAGTGTACCCCAGGCACCGTTGCGAACGGCATCTGCCGCCGCTTCCTGATTCGCAGGGTCGGTCGCCTGATTCTGGAGCGCCTGCGCTGTCGCCTGGACGGCACCAGTCGCGTCCTGCGCGCCGGCCTGCGCTGTTGCCTGAAGCGCCGGATTATTTGCGGCCTCTCCAGCGACGGGCGCTGCAACCGTGGCGGCTGTGCCTGCGATACTTCCGGCGGTATTCAGCAGCGAGCCGACTCCGCTGCTCAGCAGGTACAGCAAGAGCGGAATACCAACTACCCAAACCATTGTGCCGTTAAGCAGGCCGTTATTCCGGCCACCTACCGCCGCTGTGCGGGCGGCAGTCCAGCCGCCGAGGCCAAATGCCAGCAGAGCGCTGAGCGCGCCCCAGACGCCAGCGCCGATGCCGAAGTTGCGCGCTTGATCGCCGGGATCGAAGCTCGACGCCCCGATCGCCAGGCCAAGGACGCTCAAAACGGCCAGTGTTGACAGTGCCGTAAATATACCAGCGATGATCGGCCCCCAGCGGACGCGATCCGTGGGCGTAACCACATCGACATCGACATCCGGCGTGATCTGCTGCGTTACCGCCGGGCCCTGGCGATAGTTGGTTCCCGTCTCGTACATGTTCGCGTTGTGGTCGGCATCATCGATGCGTTCTCGTTGCGTCATAAGAATGTATGTTCTCCTCTTGGAGGAGCGCATCTAGGCAATATGTGTGCCACCACAGATCCTGGCTTTTCTAACGAATATATGTACAACCAAAGACGCCCGACTCATCAAGAGTCGGGCGTCCTGGCTATTTCCCCGGAAGATCGTCTAGTAGTTGTTGCGCGGGTCGCGCTGTCCGACATCGCCGTCACGGTCAATATCCGCGCCGGTCGTGCGCTCTGCGGCGTTGCCCAGCTTGGAGGCGCCGCGCTCGATCGCGCCCTCGTCGGTCGTGCCGGTCGTGTTGTAGCCCGTCGTGCCGGTCGTGCCGGTGTAGCTCGTGTCGGTGTAGTTCACGTCCGTCGAGCCGACGGTGCGCTGGCCGCCGATCTGATCCACATCGACATCCGTGCGGCGAACCGTATCCTGAATGTTCTCGGTGCGCTCCTCGACGTCCTTCTTGATGTGCACTTCCTCGACCACACGCGCCTGCTTATCGACGATCGCTTCCTCGGCGCGCTCGCGAACCTCGAAGGTGCCTTCCTGGAAGTTGGCCACATCGGCATCCGAGACCGGACGATCGACAGGCTTGCGATGCACGTCGACAGTCTCTTCGCGCAGCGTGACCTGCTCGTTGACCGGCGTTTCCTCGACTCGCGTGTTGACGCGCACGCCGCCCTGCTCGACTTCGCGCTTGCCGACGCGCAGCTCTTCCTCGACGATCGGGATCTTGACCTCACCGCCCTGATCCAGGTTGGTGCTGCTCATGCCCGTGTTGGTCGTCGTGTAGTCGGTTCGGGTCGTATCGTAGTTGGTCGTCGCGCTGCCGTAGGCCGTGCCCGCGCGATTCGTCGTGTCGTAGCCGGTGCGATCGGCATCGTTATCAGTCGCCTCAGCGCCTGCCGCATCGCCCGCCGCGCCAATCGCGCCGCCGGTCACCGCGCCTGCCACGCCGCCGACCACTGCGCCGACCGGACCGCCCGCTGAGCCGATCGCCGCGCCCGTTGCCGCGCCCGCGAGGCCGCCGCCGGCCGTGCCGACCTTGCTGCTGCGATCATAGTCGTCGCTGCCGATGTTGCGATCCGCGTCGCCGTAGCCCGTGCTGGCATAGCTGCCCGACGTAGTGCTGTACGGCTCGCTGCTCTCGTCGAAGCGTGACCAGCCGCTCTCGCGATAGGTGCCGCCGCGCTCGTCGATGTCGACGACGTTGTGGCGATCCATGATGCTGGCCGCGCGATCCGCGTCGTCATCCGTGGCCACCTGCACTGAGAGCAGCGCTCCGCCACGGCGGATGCCCTCGGCGTAGACGTTGGCGTCATTCTCAGGAATGCCCGCGCCAACCAGCGCGCCGACAAGACCGCCCGCCGCCGCGCCAAGACCAGCGCCCAGCGCCGTCGAGCCGAGTGCTGTCGCCAGCGTGCCGGCCGCCACTACCGGGCCGATGCCTGGGATCGCCAGCGCGCCGAGGCCAACCAGCAGGCCGGCCAGACCGCCGAGCACCGCGCCGCCGGTCGCGCCGAGGCCCGCGCCTTCTTCGGCTTCCGAGTTGCTAGTCGTGGTATCGTAGCTCGTGTTGTCCAGGTTGTACCGTTTGTCGGCGTTGTTGCCGACAAAGCTAATGTCGTTGCTGTTGAACCCTGCATCGCGAAGATCGCGAACCGCAGCCTCCGCGTCGTTCATGGTGTCGAACAAGCCTACAACGTTCTTAGCCATTCTTTCCTCCCCTTCTTACTCCGCAGCCGTCTGCTGCTGTGTATAGGTAGCCTCTTCTCCAGCTACGGGTTTCGAACCTGAGAGACCATTCGCAAGTGGCGTGCCACAGCTAGCGATCCGGCCGAAACTGTTCGCCGACGCTTTGCTCGCCGAGTCGCTCGATCGTAACCTGCTCCTCGTTCAGCACCACTCGCGCCTGCTCGGTCTCGGTTGTTCGCCGCTTGGTAACGCGAATCTCCTCCTTCAGCACGAGCCGCTTCTCGACGACCAGCATTTCTTCCAGCACCGGAATGATCAGCGTGTCGCCTTCTTCACGAACCTCCGGCACGGTATCGACCACGCGTCCGATCGCGACGCGCTCGACGTCGACCTCCTCGCGCATCGTCGGCTGCTCGATCACCTCCTCACGCTCATTCACGGTCTTATGGACGCGCACGCCGCCGCGTTCGACCTCGCGCGTGCGCACAACCGCCTCTTCGCGAATCACCGGAATCCGCAGCTCCTCGCCTGCCGCCAGATCTTGCCGGCTCAGCGTGCTGCCCTCGATCGTCGATAGCTCCTGGGTCCGCAGCGGATCATAGCTCGTGCCGATCCCCGCGCCGGAAATCGTAGCCTGCTCCGCCGGCAGCCCAATTTCGCGCTCGGCCTCGTCAATGTGCAGCACATCGCCGACAACCATGTACATGCCCGGCGTGAGCGTCAGAATCTCGCCGTCGTCGCGCTGTACCACAACCTGCGGCGCTCCCGTAGTCGGATCGTCCGTGACAGACTCGACCACACCGATCGGGCCGGTTGCGTCCTCAACAGTCATGCCTACATAGACTTGATCCATACTCTTCCTCTCCTTTTAATCCGTATTCGAGCAACTGATATGCCAGCGCTTGCTGGTCTTGGCCTTGCTGTTGCAGGCTCGGATCGACAGATTGAGGAGTGCGCTATGCGATTAAAAGGTGTAATACTGGATGTGGACGGTACGCTGGTGCTCAGCAACGATGCTCACGCGCGGGCCTGGGTCGATGCCTTCGCCGAGTACGATTACGAGGTGCCGTTTGAGCGTGTGCGGCCGTTGATCGGCATGGGCGGCGATAAGCTGATGCCGACGGTGGTTCCCGGCCTGAGCGACGAAGAAGGTGTCGGCAAGCAGATCGCCGAGCGGCGCAAACAGATCTTCAAAGATCGCTACGCGGCTACGCTCAAGCCGGCGCCGGGCTCGCGCGATCTGCTGCTGCGGCTGCGTGAGGCTGGTCTGGATCTGGCTGTCGCTAGCTCCGCGAAAGCAGATGAGCTGCAAACGCTGCTCAAGGCCGCGCAGGTCGAGGATCTGATCGGCGAGACGACGACCTCAAGCGATGCCGAGGAGTCCAAGCCGGCGCCGGATATTGTCGGCGTGGCGCTGAAGAAGTTGGGCCTGGACGCTGACGAGGTGATCATGCTCGGCGACACGCCCTACGACATCGAGTCGGCAGCCGGCTGCGGCGTTGGCGTGATCGCGGTGCGCTGCGGTGGCTTCGACGACGAGCAGCTCTCCGGCGCGCTGGCGATCTACGACGATCCCGCCGACGCGCTGGCACACTACGATCGCTCGCCGTTTACAGCAACAGACTCGGTCAGGAGGTAGACATGGCTCGCTACAAGATGCGCCAGCGGCTGATCGCGCTGGGCGAAGATTTCACGATCGAGGATGAGGCCGGCAATCCGGTGTATAACGTGGACGGCAAGGTACTGCGCATCCGCGAAACGTTTGTGATCGAAGACCTGAGCGGCAACGAGATCGCGACGATCCGCGAGCGCAAGCTGGCCCTGCGCGACTCGATGGATATTTTGCGCGGCGGCCAGACCATCGCCACGATCCGCAAAGCCTGGTTCTCGCCCTTCCGCACAACCTTTGACATCGATCTGCATGGCCAGGGCGATCTAACGGTGGAGGGCGATATTCTCGACCATGAGTACACGATCTCGCAGGGCGGTAACGTCGTCGCGGCGATCTCGAAGCACTGGTTTTCGTTCAGCGATACCTATGGGATTGAGGTTGCGCCCGGCGAAGATGACGGCCTGATGCTGGCGGTTGTGGTCGCGATCGACGAGATGGCGCACGATCCCGACGAAGGCCCTCGGTGAGTGTGTGATAGATGTTTGATCAGGCAAGCGCCTTTATTTCGGGCTCGTTGAAGCTGTAGTAGCTGCTGCCTGTATCGGTAACACGAATCGCTTTGCCCATGCGCTTAGCTTTTGTGCTCAATGCAGGGTAATGCAGTAGCTCACGCAGCTTCGGCGCGATTTCGCGAACTCTGGCGTCAGGGAGCGTGAAGCAGACAATGCAGAAATGGCTATCGAGCGCTACCTTTTGCCAAAAGTCTCGTTCGTTAATCGTTACGAAGGTTGGCTGTGACTGTTGTCGTAGGAGTGCGGGGATCGCATCGTCCTTGATAACTGTGCCTGGGCGTAGATCGACAATGTAGACGACCGGGCCCGGATACCAGGCCGCGATCATTGTTTCCAGGTTACGTCCAAGGAGTTGCTCATCCAGGACGATCATGCCGCTGGCTCGATCGAGGGCAGATTTTTTATGAATTGAGTTGTCATAATGCGTGCGGCTTCTTCGATCGCATCACGTGGGACTCGATCGCGGAATCCCTGTACAATCTCTGTGATCGTCTCTCCGGCAGCCAGCCGCTCAAGGACGCCAGTGATTTCAACTCTGGTGTATTTGAACGTCGGTCGTTCCCCGCACACACCGATCGCCCGCACCACATGCTGACCAAGCGGGTAATAGCTATATGGCTCACCATCGATGACTTCAGTTACCAGGACCGGCATGACCAAAACTCCCTGCACAGTATCTCCACCTGGCACGACTCTACAATAGAACAGGTTGTTTGTAAATCGCAACATGCCATGTGTCAACCTTTCGAACAAACGGTCTAGGCACAGTTTACGCTGTATGCTACACTGCGTAACAATCCGGCATCGTCGCTGCATCGTCGAGCACTGTTTGTATGAAGTTAGGCTTTCCTGTTCGCGTTCTGGGCCGGCGTGGTCTGCGCGCCTACGACACGCGTCGCTCTGCGAGCGCGCCGCATTTGAGCGTCAGCCTGGCGCATCTTCGCGATGTGTTCACCTACCTGGCGAGCACCGGGATCGCGTTCTACCGCATGGCCTCGGATCTGGCACCCGCGCTCGCTGCCCCGACGCTGCCGCCGCTCCAGCAGATCGAGGAGTGCCGCGCTGAGCTGGCCGAGATCGGAGCGCTTGCCCGGCAGCAGGAGCTGCGGCTCTCGTTTCATGCACCGATGTTTGTGCAGCTCGCGGCGACCGATCCGGCGATTCTTGAGCAGAGCTGTGCAACGCTGAGCTGCCTGTCCACGATTTTGGACGCGATGCATCTGGATGCCGACACGGTGATCGTCGTGCATCTGGGTGGCCTCTACGGCGATCCTGACGCCGCGATCGGGCGCTGGGTGCGGGCCTTTGATCGATTGCCCGAGTCTACACGGCGCCGATTGGTGCTGGAACATGAGGACAGCGGGGCGTCGCTGGGAGACGGTCTGCGGGTGCATGGCGCAACCGGCGTGCCGCTCGTCTTCGATCATCTGCATTTCTGTTTGAATAATCCTGAAAGCTGGACTCTTGACGAAGCTTTGGCGCTGGCGCTCAACACCTGGCCGCACGAGCGCAGGCCCAAGGTGCACTTCTCGTCGCCGCGTACCGAGCTGCGGGCCGTGGAGCGCATCGAGCCGAGCACCGGCCACAAGCGCTGGCTGCTCAGCCCACCGCGCCCTGGCCATCACGCGGATTTCATTAACGTTTTCGAGTTTGCGGCGTTTCTCAGAGCAGCGGCGGGCCTGCGCGACTTCGACGTGATGCTTGAGGCCAAAGCCTCGGATCTGGCCCTGCTGCGGCTGCGCCAGGATCTTCTGCGCTACGAGCCCGAGGTTGCGCGGTGGCTGGGCTATCGGCGGCAGGCAGCGTAGATCGAGCCGGCTGACTTTTGGAAGTGGTACGCTGCTGCTATCGTCTCAGTTGATCCGCAGCGCACACATGGTTTACGATAGCGATCGAAGTGGGGACTTTGCGCCGGAGATGACACAGTGGCCGAGCTACCGCCAACAATGGATCTGGATCGAGCAGCTCCGGTGCTGGTTGTAGTCGTCAACAACCGCCGGGACTGGCAGCGCGTGCTTGAGGAGGGCTGGTATCGCATCCCGCTCAAGCATGTGCCGCAGCCGGTCGCAGCCGAGGCGCTGGCCTTTTATCTGACGCGGCCGTTCGGCGCCGATGCCTGGCAGGTCGTCTGGTACGCGCCCACGCTGCGCTATCAGCTCGTCACCCGCCGCGAACTGCTGCCCGCCGAACCGGATCATCCGCGCGCCCATGAGCGCTACTACCGCATCACGCTGGGAGCTGTGCGCCGGCTTGAGCGCCCGATTCCCAGCCAGCGCCTGCGCCGCGTCGCCTTCATTCCGACCACATTCGGCCGGCTGCTCATGGCGGCGGATGTCGCAGATCTGTGGCAGATCGACGATGTGACGCCGATGCTCTGGAGCCAGTTTCACGATGCCGCGATCAAGGCTACGGCGCGGCTCAATCTTGAGGAATAGCGCTGTCGGCGCTCGCTGTGATGTACTGTTTCGCGTCTTCAGCTGTTCCTGTATCAGGAGTTTGTGCAATGTTTAGCTTTCGGCGATCCGTGGTTGCGACGATCGGTCTGCTGGCGCTGTTCAGCACGCTGCTCGTCCAGCCGATCCACTCCGCGCCGCAGCGTATGTTTACCTCGAATGTTACGCGCGATGTGCTCTTCACCGACGATTTCAGGCGCTCAAGCATCGGCTCCGATTGGGATAGCTTCAACTGGTCGATCTGGGCCTCCGATGCCTGGAACTCAAGCGGTGGCTACGCGCCGCTGCAAACGGTGACTTCGTTTAGCGAGACCGGCTATGTGATCGAGACGCGCGCGCTGGGCTTCGGCCCGACCCAGGGGCCGTCGCCGGGCGACTCCTTCGATCTGGTGTTTGGCCGCGCGGATCTGGCGAGGTCCAACTTCTACCGCCTGATCTATTTTCCCTTCAACAGCCAGCTAGCGCTCCAGCGTGTGTATGAGATCGGGGCCGGGCCTGAGTTTACGACGGCTACCCTGGCGCAGGCGACGGTCTCGCTCTCGGCGTCGCGCTACTACATCTTCCGGGTGGCGCGCAACGGCGTGTCGGGTCTGACTCAGGTCTACATCGATCAGGCGACGACGCCCGTGCTCACCGCGACCGATACCAGCTATCCGGCGCTGGGCCACTTCGGCTGGATTCGCGAGTCGCAGGCGCCCAGCAATTTCTACGTGGACTGGATCGAGGCTCGCAAAAACACCAATCGCTTCAACGTCGAGATCAACTTTCAGCCATCAAGCGCGCTGCTGCCTGACGGCTACATCAACAATCCACGCGCCGAGGCCGATCTGGGCGCGGTCTACGGCAGTCGCGGTAACGGCTACACCTACGGCTGGAACGCCAACAACAGCGCGGGCACCCGTGAGCGCAACGTCGTCGCCGACCAGCGCGTCGATACGCTGATCCACATGCAGAGTGGCGGCAGCTTCACCTGGGAGATCGCGGTTCCTAACGCGGTCTACTGGGTCGAGCTGTACGCCGACGATCCAAGCTATACCGATAGCGTCTATGATCTTTCGCTGGAGGGGCAGCGCGCCTACTACCGCATTCCCGGCCAGCCGCAGAGCATCGAGGGCTCGGCCACGGTCGAGGTCAAAGACGGCCGGCTGACGCTGAGCAGCGGCCCGCAGGCGGTCAACAACAAGATCAACTGGATTCGCATCACGGAGCTGTTCAGCGCGAAGATCAACTTCCAGCCCAGCGGTACGCCACTGGTCGCCGGCTACTTGCCCGACTACGGCCAGGTCTATGCGCCGCGCGGCAGCGGCTACACCTACGGCTGGAACGCCGATAACAGCGCCAACACCCGCGATCGCAATACGACCTCGGATCAGCGCTACGATACGCTGGTGCGTATGCAGAACGGCGGCAACTTTAGCTGGGAGATCGCGGTGCCCGAGGGTCAGTTCGCCGTGCGCGTCGTGGCGGGCGATCCCGATTTTATCGACAGCGTGTACAAGATCAACGCCGAGTATGCGCTGACGGTCAGCGGCACGCCGACGAGCGCCCGCAAATGGCTCGAAGGCACGTCCACAGTGCAGGTGTTCGCCTCGGACGGCCGCCTGACGATCGGCAACGCCTCGGGCGCGATCAACAACAAGATCAACTTTGTCGAGATCAAGCAGGTCGGCATCGGGCGCTAAACCAGGGATCTGAAAGGCTGGAGGAGGCATCGCATGCGGCCTGTCCTCTAGGCACGATAGAGCGGCGCGCCGGCCTTAAGCTTAAGACCGGTGCGCTGCGGTTTAACCCCTTGCTCCCACTGCTCCAAGAACCACACGCGCCTCCCGACAGGAAAAGCGCGTGTGTATGGCTCCGCTGCCTTGCTTCTCCAAGGCGGCTTCTCCTCTCAAGACGAAGCCGAGCCATAGGTCGTGCAAGCTGTGTGCCAGAAATCGCCTCCATGCGGCGATCAGTATCACGCTTTCATGCAGCCGACCGGCAGCGCAAATGTCATCGATCTGCAATCAAGCGTCGCACGTCACCTGCTATACTTTCGGGCGCGAAACAGCCCGGATCAGCAGCGAGTGCCTGCGGTCAAGCCCCGCTCTCGATCCTGTATTCCCCAGCTTGTCGCAGCGCTTCCCGGCTGCAACGTATTCTCGGTGATCGAGTTCCAGATCAGCCTGCTGCTAAGGCCGGTTGCTCAAGCCGGGAAGCGCGCCTCTGCCCGGCAGCGGATCGCAATCCCGCGATCACGCGTAGCTGTAGCGTATTCCCCGCGCAGGGAGAGATTGATGTGGAGGTGGTTATGAACGACTCACGGTTGAGCATGGAGCAGATCCCTGAAGATAAGCCTAACTCGGCGCGCATATACGATTATTTTCTGGGCGGGCATCACAACTTCGCCGCCGACCGGGCGGCGGCAGAGCGGCTGCGAACGATCTACCCCGATATTGGCCGCGCCGCTCAGGCCAACCGCGCGTTTCTGCGCCGGTCGGTGCGCTTCATGGCCGAGCAGGGCGTCGAGCAGTTTCTGGATCTTGGGTCCGGCATTCCCACGGCCGGCAACGTCCACGAGGTGGCGCAGGCGGCTAATCCGGCGGCGCGTGTGATCTATGTCGATGTTGAGTCGGTTGCTGTGCTGCACAGCACCTCGATCCTGCGCGGCAATCACCGGGCGGCGATCGTGCAGGAGGATGCGTGCCGGCCCGAGAAAATCCTGCGCCATCCCGAGGTTCAGAGCTTGCTGGATTTCAGGAAGCCGGTCGCGGTGCTGCTGCTGGCGCTGCTGCATTTCGTGCCCGACGATCAGGCGGCACACGAGATGCTCGCGCGCTACCGTGAGGCGCTGGTGCCCGGCAGCTACCTTGCGATCACGCATGTGAGCCTGGAAGAAGCGCCCGCAGAGGTGAACAGCCAGATCGAGAAGATATATAGCGGCACAACCACGCCGTTCAAGTCCCGAACGCGAGCCGAGGTCGAGCCGCTGTTCGATGGGTTGGACGTGGTCGAGCCCGGTATTGTGTATGTGCCGCGCTGGCGACCCGAAGGCCCGGACGATGTGTTTTTCGAGCAGCCCGAGCGCTCGGCGATTCTGGCCGGCGTCGGCCGGGTGCGCTAGCCTGAGCGCCAACAACCGGTTCGCGAATCATGATGGCGCGGAGCGTATGCAGCTCCGCGCCGGTTCGTGCCGACGATTGATTCCTGGCCTGACGCGTAGATCTACTGAAGCGCCTGCTCCAGCCCCATGAACATCCAGATCCAGCCCTGCTCGCTTCCACCCGTCTCGCCAGACGGCAGCTGGCGCAGCTCCTCGGCGATGTCGACGCCCTCCTGAGTGAAAGACATAACACAGCCGGTCTCGCTCGGCGCGATCTCCACGATGATGCGATCGCTGTTGGGCGAGAATTGTAGCATGGCGAAGGTAAAGGCTAGCCGTCGTGGCCGATCGATCTCAAGGTACTCGCCGCTGGCTGTGTAGTCGGTGCCGTCGCGCCGGGCCGTGATCGACCATTTGCCGCCGACGCGCGGGTCCATCTCGGCGCTGTACGCTTCGTCCATGGGCGAGGCGAACAACCACTTGCGGGCGATCTCGGGATTGATCCAGGCGTCGAAGACGCGCTCCGGCGAGGCGGTGAACTGGCGCGTCATGCGCAGCTTACGATCGGTGTCGACAGTCATTCACGCTCTCCTTGTAATGCAGTTCGTATCAGCAGCTTGGTGTACTTCCGGTCTTCGACGCGTGCCTTGAGCCGCTGCAAAACGCCGCGAACGGCTCCGTCAGGTCGGGCAGCGCGCCGCTGAGCACCGCCAGCATCGGGCCGGAGACGACTTCGCTGATCTCGAAGCGGCTGCCGCTGCCGTTCGGGCAGATCGTGTGGCTGCGCACGCTTTTGAGCACGCCCAGCGGCATGGCGTTGGTCCATGCCATCTGCCGTGGCTGCTCCAGCGTCGTGATCTTTACCGGGAAGGCGCGGCCCGGCGCCGGCGTGCTGAAGACCGTGATCGTTTCGTCGAGCGCCGGCTGTCCCTCGATCCGCTCCGAGTACGGATCGAACTCGGGCCAGTTTGCCGTATCGACCAGCACCGCCCAGATCGCAGCGGGCGTCGCGTCTATGTCGATGCCTGCGCTAAAACTCTTCATGGTGAGTTGTCTCCGCTAGAGGGTGAGGATTGCAGTGTGGGAGGTCCGTCAGATCTGAAACAGCTGGATCAAGTTGCCGCAGGTATCGTCGAGCAGCAAGGTGGCCGGGCCAACCTCAGGCTGTGAGGGCTCGCCCTGGAATTGCACGCCCAGCGCCTTCATGCGCTCGTACTCGGCGTCGACATCGTCGATGGCGAAGGAGGTTATCGGAATGCCGGCCGTGTAGAGCGCTTTCTGAAAGACGGCTGCCTCGGCCACGCCGCCCATCGGCTCAAGCAGCAGCTCGGCGCCGTTCGGCTCCGACGGCGAGACCACCGTCAGCCAGCGGGCCTCGCCCATCGCAATATCTTGCTTCTTCTGGAAGCCCAGCACCTCGGTGTAGAACTTCTCGGCCTTGTCCTGGTCGTCAACCATCACGCTGGTAAGCCTGATCTTGATCATGCTGTGTCTCCTTGAGCTTGAGCGGCGTCTTCGGCCTTGAGGGCGGCGTCGAGCGCGTCGAACTGATCGGTCCAGAAACGTTCGTAGAAGCGTAGCCATTCGTTGGCGGCGGCTAGCGGCGCGGTCTCGATCCGGCAGATGTGCGAGCGCCCTTCGATCCGGCGGCGCACCAGACCCGCAGCTTCCAGCACACGCACATGCTTGGATGCCGCAGCAAACGACATGCTGAACGGTGCCGCCAGCTCGCCGATCGTGCGCTGGCCCGCTGCCAGACTGCGCAACATGGTGCGTCTGGTCGGATCGGCCAGCGCATGAAATACGCTGTCGAGTGTTGCTGAACTTTGTTCAACCATATGGTTTAATATAGCACGTCATGCGTTGATTGTCAACCATTTAGTTGAATATTTGTTCGCATGAGGCGTGCGCTAAGTGGGATAAAAAAAGCAGGTGGACACGATGTCGAATCCATCGCGTCCACCTCCTGAGGCTTTACCGAGCTGATCGTCCGGGCTTAGAAGGAACAGGCCCTCACCCCCGGCCTTCGGCCTTCCCCCTTCCCCGAACCTCGCCAGGCTTTTGGCTCGGTTGCGGCAGGCGAGGGGAGATTTCGGTACTGCTTTGTTCCTTGTTCTTTTGTTCTTTGTTCTCGCTTAGAAGTAGCCCAGCTCTTCTTTCGCGTCCTCGCTCATCATCGACGGGTTCCAGAAGGGCGTCCAGACCAGGTTGATCTTGGCGTCTTCGAGTTGCGGATGAACATCGCGCAGGGAGAGCACTTCTTTCTGCGCGCTCTCGATGATCATCGGGCCGGCGGGACAGGCGGGCGTCGTCAGCGTCATATCGATCTTTACCTGCTTGCCCTCGTCCTCGACGTCCACGTTATACACCAGACCAAGATCGACGATATTGAGACCGATCTCGGGATCGTACACATTGCGTAGTGCAGCGCGCACCATATCTTCATTCAACATAACTTAGCTCCTTAAATGACGTGCTGCATGCATTGTACCACCCAAAATCGGCGCTACATGTCACCTTCCGGCACGACGATCGTTAGTCGATCGTCCTCCCGCAGCGGCGTCTCCAGTCCTTGCAGCCGGCGTAGATCCTGGCTGTTGCGGTAAATGCCCATGCCCGGCGGCAGCACAGCGAGATCCTGCGGCAGACGATCTTTGATCGCCGGATAGCGCTCGATCAGCTTGGTCAGCGCCTCGGCGGCTGTGCTCGCCTCCAGCGGCACGCGCTCGTTGTAGGCGGCGTACGGCCGTAGCGCGTTCGGTAAAATTACTGTGATCGCCATAGCACTCCTTTCGCTCGTTCGGTTTCGACCGTGTCGAGCATGGGTCGTGCCGCAGGCTTATTGGGAAGAACAAAAGAACAAAAGAACAAAAGAACAAAGAAACAAAAGGGTCTGCGATCTTGTTCGTTTGTTCCCTTGTTCCTTTGTTCTCTACTAACTTGGTTATCCTGCCAGCTCTTTAGTCGCCAGGCGCTTCATGTAGGCCAGGATCGTATGTACGCCCTGTAGCCGGCGCGGCGACAGCACATCCTGCAAGCCCATCTCCTGGTAGAAATCGCCGGGAATAGCCAGCACCTCTTCGGGCGACGATCCCTCGACGCCCTCGCTGAGCAGCGCCGCATAGCCGCGCACGGTCGGCGATTCCTCGGGCACGTCGAAATGGTATTTGAGATGGTTGCTCTGGTTCTCGGCGAACATAAACACCGGCGTCATGCACTCGTGAACCTGCTCCATGGCGTTGCGCTTGTCGTGGAGCCACTCGGGCAGCGGCGGCATCTTGCGCGCGTATTCCAGCAGCAGTTCCAGCTTTTCGGAGCCCTCCGCCAGCTTGAAGTCCTCGACGATCTCTTCCAGTCGAGGTGGAAGCTGTGAATCGGCCATCTATCTCCTCCAGCCGCAGAATCTCTGCGATCGTTAAGCTCAATCTATCGTCTGTATTGTAGCAGAGCCGACATGCAAAAGGGACAGAAGCGCGCGGCCTCTGTCCCTCTGTGGATGCTTGCCCGGCACTTATTTTTCGATCGGCACGCCGACGCTGTTGCCCCACTCGGTCCACGAGCCGTCGTAGTTGCGCACGTTGTCGTAGCCCAGCAGGTACTTGAGCACAAACCAGGTGTGCGACGAGCGCTCGCCGATGCGGCAGTAGGCGATCACGTCTTTATCCGGTGTGATGCCCTTGCTGCCGTAGATCTGCTCCAGTTCCTCGCGTGACTTGAAGGTGCTGTCGTCGCGCACCGCCGTAGCCCACGGGATGCTTTGCGCGCCTGGAATGTGACCGCCACGGATCGCGCCTTCCTGCGGATATTCGGGCATGTGCAGCTTCTTGCCGGTGTACTCGTCGTTCGAGCGCACATCGACCAGCGCGACATCGCCGCTCTTGACTGCGGCCAGCACCTGATCGCGGAAGGCCCGAATCTCGTCGTCTGAGCGCTCGGGCGCAGTGTACGAGGTTGCCGGATAGCTCGGAACTTCCGTCACCAGCTCACGGCCCTCGTCGATCCACTTTTTGCGGCCGCCGTTCAACAGCTTGGCGTTGGTATGGCCGAAAAGCTGAAAGACCCAGAAGGCGTAGGTCGCCCACCAGTTGTTTTTATCGCCGTAGAAAACAACCGTTGTGTCGTTCGAGATGCCTTTGTTGTTCATCAGCTTCTCGAAGCCTTCCTTGTTCAGGTAGTCGCGGATCAGCGGATCGTTGAGATCGCTGACCCAATCGAGCTTGACCGCGCCGGGAATATGGCCCAGGTCGTAGAGCAGCACGTCTTCGTTGCTCTCAACAATGCGGACATTCGGATCGTTGAGATGCTCGGCCACCCACTGAGTATCGACCAGCACCTCTGGACGTGCGTACGTGGATGAAGATTGTGTCATAGCACTCGCTCCTGACGAGAGTTTTAGCTAACCGCCACCTGAACTTCGTCGCCGATCACCTGCACCGGGTAGGTTGCGACCGGCGTGACTGCGGGCAGCGTGCGCGGACGGCCCGTTTCCAGGCTGAACTGCGATCCGTGCAGCGGGCATTCGATCGTACACTCGTCGGTATCGACCTCGCCCTCATGAAGCTCGGCGTACGCATGGCTACAGATGTTGTTGATCGCGTAGAACTGCCCTTCGCAGAGCACTACCGCGATCATTTCTCCGTTGACCGTGAACGCTTTGGCTGTTCCTTCAGCAAAATCGCTCACGCTGGCGATTGTAACAAACTCCGCCATGCAGAAACTCCTGTTTGTTACTCAACATACTCTATTATTTATCAGCTATGTGATCTCGTCAAGTATAGCTTGAGTTGGCAGGTTTTGGAAATCGCCGCATCAAGCTGCGCTAAACACAGCAACACCGGCGGGAATCGCTGCCTGCCGGTGTCGTCGCGAGAACGGGCTGTAAAATCTGGTCTAGCAGGGAACTTCCCAGTAGAGGTGGCACAGCAGTATCCAGCCGTTGCGTCCATCTACCGCTGAGTGTCCATAGGTCCACCAGCGACCATTGACGGGTCGGTCACAGTCCGTGTAGGAGCGGAAGCCACGTCCCGCAGGCGCGGTGTACAGGCGGTTTACCCCTGTGCCACTGCTGCTGTCTATGTATTGAAACACATAGCCGTTGGTGTCTAGAACATTAACCTGATTGGGCCCCGATGGACTACAGCTGATGTTAGCCATCATCGGCGCGGCGCTGGTCGTGGCGGATGAATTCGTGAGCGTAGACAGAAGGATTGCGGCAGCTACGATAAACAAGACCGAACGGCGAACATGTGAGCGAAGCTGGTGTAGGATGCTCATGGTTGTTCCTTAGCTGGAGGGTGAGGAATGGGTATGTCAGCAGCATCCTACACGATAGTTAAAATTTTGTCAAAAAGTTTAAACTTGGGATGTCTATCTCCCACTCAGCTAGTGGTTGACGCCCGTCACCGGCTTTTATAGAATGAGCCCAGCCAGCGGCCCACCCCCACGACTGGAAAGGAGGCACCATGTCTATTCGTTTCCTGTCCCTCAACCTCTACCGCCGCACGCTGATCGCGCTGGCGGTCCTGATCGCGCTGTTGATGCTTGGTTTCCTGGCTCAAACCGCACGGGCTGACTTTCCACCGCCAGGCTATCAGGAGGTGCGCTACTTCTACAGCGATTCTACGAAGACTGAACAGGTCGGCTGGTGGTGGTTCGACTGTGAGCGACATATTCACACATCGGGCCAGCAAACCGGGTACATCGACTATCGCCGTGATCCATGCTACTAAACCTTATTCAGCGTAGTCATGCTTGCATCGGCAGCGTTGCCGAACATACAAAAGCGGGGTAGAGGACACAACCTCTACCCCGCCGCGCAACTCGATCTTAGCCGACCGAGCCCTCCATCTCCATCTGGATCAGCCGGTTCAGCTCAACCGCGTACTCCATCGGCAGCTCGCGGGTGAACGGCTCCATGAAGCCCAGCACGATCATCGAGAGCGCCTCGGCCTCGCTCAGACCGCGCGACATCAGGTAGAAGAGCTGATCCTCGCCGATCTTGCCGACCGTCGCCTCGTGCGCCAGCGTGGCCTTGTCCTCTTCGATCTCGATAAACGGGATCGTATCCGAGGCCGAGCGATCGTCAAGGATCAGCGCGTCACACACGACGTTGACCTTGGCGTTGGTCGCGCCCGGCAGCACCTTAGCCAGGCCACGGTAGGTGGTGCGGCCACCGTTCTTGGAGACCGACTTGTTGGTGATACGGCTGGTCGTATCCGGCGCGGCATGGATCATCTTCGCGCCCGCGTCCTGGTGCTGGCCCTCGCCCGCGTAGGCGATCGAGAGCACTTCACCCT
>DASWTQ010000274.1:0-28609 GCA_036402055.1 Herpetosiphonaceae bacterium | reverse complement strand
CATCCAGCGTGGTCGCCGGCAGCGGGTAGCCGCCCAGCAGCACCGGACTGTTGGGATTGCTCACGTCGACGATCTGCAAGCCGGCGGTTGTGTCGGCGATATAGGCGGTCGTACCGGCTACGTCGGCTGCTGCGGGCGAATCCGGTAGCTGGAGATAGCTGCGTCGGCTCGGCTGAGCTGGGTCGCTGATGTCCAGGATCGCCAGACCGTGGCCCTCGTTGACATAGGCCAGCGAACCTTCGACATCGAGCACAGTCACGATGCCGCCCAGGCTGTTAACCAGCTCGATCGAGCTGCCGGCGGCGGCGATCGTTTGGGCGGGAGTGACAGCGGTCGTGGCGCCGGGCGACACGGCCTGCGCCGGCTGGTAGGTGGCCGGAATGCTCAAGAGTGAGAGCAGAACAACCGGCAGGAGCAGCGGATGAAATCGTCGTTGAAGCAGCATTGTCGCGCTATCCTCGATAAAGGGGTGGAATACGAAGGATTATAGCTGATGGATCGAGGATAGCAAGCGCTACCTGACGAGCGGCAGCAAGGGCGCAAAGCCATCGCTGCCGCCGCGTGGAGCCTGGAATTATTGAGAAACGACCGGGACAAAGACGTCCGATGGAAACAGATCGGGGTGGACGCGGAAGATCTTAAGTCCTCCTGAGCGCGTCGCTACATAGACGACATCGCCTGCCAGACTGAGATCGCTAGCGATCCCAGGGGTGGGATGCGTTGCGCGTGCATGGAGCCGCCCTGAAGCATCCAGCTCTGCGATATGCAGCCCTCCCTGGCCGCCGTCTGCGATGTAGGCCAGATTCCCTGCAAATTCCATCTCGCTAGCGTAGTGTGGTGTGCGGTAGCTGGCGAAGGGCGCAGGCTGTCCAGGATTGCTCAGATCCAGAATGGTGACAGTGCCACTCGCAAGATAGGCGCGATTATTGACCACGTCTACACTTGAGGCATACTGTTCATACAGGCCATGCAATGTAGGATTGAGGGGATCGCTCACATCCACGATCTCGATCAGAAACGTACAGGGCCGGAGACAATATCCTGAGGGCAGATAGGCGAAGTTTCCGGCGACATCGAAGTTATAGCCCGGCGACAGCTGGCGGGTGTATGTGCCGAGAGTCACAGGTGCGCTCGGGTCCGAAACATTGAAGATGGTAAGGCCGGTGGTGCCGGAGACATAGGCCAGGTTGCCGCGTACCAGAATATGCTGTGGCATGATGGTGCTGGAGCGGCTACTAAGGAGCGCTGGCGCATCCGGGTTGCTGACGTCGACAATCTGGAACGCGTCGTCCGTGGCAAGATAGGCCAGGCTGCCCACCACCTGCACATCGTTAACGAAGCCTGGGTAGAAGCCGCGCAGCTCTGGCCGGCTGGGATCGCTGGCATCAACGATATGCAGTCCCTCACGCGCGCCCTCCGCAACAATGTAGGCGAACGATCCGGCACTGTCAACCCGCGCCACTGGCCAGAGCGTGTCATAGCTGCCGCGTAGCGCTGGGCTGGCCGGATTGCTCACGTCGACGATCTGCAAGCCATAGGTGAGCGTCAGATATGCACGGCCATTAGCGACCAGCACCCGATCGAGGTCGTTGGGAGCGGTGTAGCTGCTGCGCACCACGGGACTGGCCGGATTGCTCACATCGATAATTCGTAGCTCGGAGCCATAGCCGTTGACGACATAGGCCAGATCACCTGCGATCGCCATATCATAGACGGCAAACAAGCTTGGTTGATAGCTGCCGAGCAGCGTTGGACTGGCCGGATTGCTCACATCCAGAGTCGTCAGACCGCTATCATCGGTCGTGCTTTGAGAGCCGCCGACGTAGACGCGATTGCCACTGACGGCAACGCTGGTCGGGTAGTCAGGAGATGGATAGCTGCCACGGAGCACAGGGCTGGCTGGATTGCTTACATCGATGATCTGCAAGCCCTCGCCGAGAATTGTGATATACGCTAGCGTGCCCTCAAGCTCAAAGTCAGACGGATCGTACGGAAGATCGTAGCTGCCGCGCAGAACCGGCTGAGCTGGATCGCCTACATCGATGATGTAGAGCGCCGTGTGGTCGATCAGAAGGCTAACCAGCACGTAAGCCAGGTTCCCGACGACCTGGACCCGCGAAGCTGTCCCGAGAAGCGAGTAGTGGCCAAGCATCTGTGGGCTGTTCGGGTTGCTCACGTCGACAATCTGCAAGCCTTCGCTGCCCGTGGCGACATACACGGTTGTGTTTACCACCTCTGCCGCCTCTGGAAACTCCGGGAGTTGCAGATAGCCGCGCCGGCTTGGCTGGGTCGGATCGCTCACATCGACGATCGCCAGCCCGCCGCCCTCGCCGATGTAGGCCAGCGAACCTTCGACGTCAAGCACATTGACTCTGCCGCCGATACTGCTCAACAGCTCGATCGGCTCGGCGGTGGCCTGCGGCGCTACAGTGGCGGCGCTGGGCTGGGCGTGGACGGCAGCCGATCGCTGCGTGACGGCGAGAGAACAAAGGATGACCAGCGCGGTCAGCGCGATCACGAGGTGAAACCGACGGTGAAGCACGGAGCTGCTCGCTTTCTTGCTAAGGGGTAGCATGAAGATGGATGAAAGAAAATTGTAGTGATCGCGCACGTCGCCGTCAATAGCGCGACGATGAGAAAAAAGGCTCGGGTGTGGCCTATCCCCACCCGAGCCCTGGCTGGCCGCGATCCGCTCTATGCGCCGGCAGCGGGCTTCGCGATCAGCGGCACAAAGATGCTGGCGGGGAAATGCTCGGGATGAGCGCGGAAGATGAAGAGATTACCTGCGCTGACATAGATCAGATCATCCGCCACATGTACATCGGCGCTATAGCCTTGCAGCGGGTAGCTGGCGCGCGGACGTGGATAGAATGGATCAGTAAGATCGGCGATCTGGAGGCTGAAGCCGCCTTGTCCGATGACATACATCAGCCCATCGGCAATCTCGATCGCGGTAACTTCGCCCGCCGCACGATACGTGTTACGAAGCTGCGGCCTGGCTGGGTCGCTCACGTCGATGATCTGTAGGCCCGCGCCGCCCACATACACCGCATTGCCGACAACACTCAAGCTGGAGAGCCAATCCAGCTTGAGGCTGCCGAGCGGTACAAGGCTGTCGGGATTGCCGACATCGATAATGCGGAGCGCGCCGATACAGGCAACGGGGCAGTCTGCGGTCAGGATATACGCCAGATTGTCGACGACTTGAAAATCCTGGATTGGCGCTGTCGCAATAGGCTGATTTGCCAGCAGAGTGGGCGTGGCCGGCGTGGCGATGTCGAAGATCAAGAGTCGGTTATCGGCCGATACATACAGCCGATCTCCGGCGATATGGAGGCGGGGAAAGCCGCTCAAGCCTTCATACTCACTGCGCAACGCCGGGCTGTCAGGATCACCGACGTCGATCGTCTTGAGGACGGAGTCGCTTGCAAGATAGACGAAGCTGCCCCGAATGGCTACATCGCTCAGATCTGGCGCGGAAGTGGTGTCCGTGTCGCGGTACACGCTGCGCAGCACAGGTTGGGCGGGATCGCTGGTATCGAAGATATGTAAGCCGCTTCTTGGCACCGCGCTGAAGGCCAGATCAGCTGTGGCTTGCGTCAATATAATGTTTTGCGAGAGGATCAACGTGCCGTGCGGTGTGGGGCTGCTGGGATTGCTGAAGTCGACGATCGCCAGATCGGTGTTGAGCTGAAGATAGGCAATCCGGTTGACAAGCTCCAGGTTGTAGATCGTGTATGGCGTGGTGTATGTTCCGCGCAAGGTGGGGCTGGCCGGATTGCTCACGTCGACAGCATGAACTTTCCCGGGCCACTCGACGAGGTACAGGATTGTACCTTCGGCCTGCACTTCATCGAAACTAACACCTTGCTCTCGGTAGGTGCCGCGCAGAACCGGCGCACTGGGATCGTTCGCGTCGATGATCAAGATATCGTTGGCGGTGACGCCGCTGAGCGCATAGATGAAATGATCGACAACGCTCAGGACGTATATTCCAGGCGGATTGACGAAGCGACCGCGCAGCGTCAGCTGAGCCGGATTGCTCACGTCGAGGATATGAATACCCTCCATATAGCCGACGGCCAGATACGCCAGATTGCCGACGACCTGGAAATCATGGATGCTGCTCGATCCACGGTACTTGCCACGGCGCACCGGCAGATCTGGATTGCTGACGTCGACGACCTGAAACTGCGAGACCATGTACTCGCTGATCGTGATTGCCATATACACCAGGCCGGCCTGTGCCTGAATATGATAGATAAAACTATCGGCCTGCAACATGCCGCGCAAAACCGGCTGGTCGGGATTGTGGACGTCGACGATCTGAAGTTTGTCGTCACCCACGACAAGATAGGCAAAGCCATCGTGTACGGTCAACCTGTAGATCGGAGCGGGAAGCTTCAGCGATGAGCGACGTACGGGCTGGTCGGGATCGCTCACGTCGACGATGACGAGCGTATCGTACTCGTTGACGTAGAGCAGCGAGCCGTCTAGCGCGCTGCCGGTGGACGGACCGCCGATGCTCGCGCTCAGCTCGATCGACTCAGCCGTTGCTGCTGCGACAGGCAGATCAGGAGCGGCGGCGCGAAGATTGGCCGAGGGCTGAAGTGTGGCCGCTGCTATGCCGATGATCAGCAGGAGCAGCAGCGTTCGAAATCGATGTCTCATCTTTCACCTCGCTTGCTTGGGGGCACTGCTGCGATCATAGGTAGTAGCCGCCGGCGCTTCAATACAACCGCCGTGATAAAACCGGAGTTAAGGGCTGATAAAAAAACAGGACGCGGAGTGTATCCGCGTCCTGTGCTGCGATCTGTCGCCGGTTTTACTGCGCGACGGCCTCTTCCTGGTTCCAATCCACGAAGTAGCGCACGCGATCTTTCTTGAACTCTTTGGTCGAGAAGAGGATTACGTACTCGGTCACGCCCAGCGGCCGCAGCTCCTCGGCGATCTGCCGCCCGATCTCCTGCGCGTTTTCGCGGGAGCGCGCGTGGACCATCGAGAAGAAGTTGTAGGGCCAGTCTTCGTAGACCGGGCGACGGTAGCAGTGCGAGACCGTCGAGTAGGCCGCCGCGATGCGTCCAGCCTCGTCGACTTTGTCCTCGGGCACTTTCCAGGTGATCATGCCGTTGTCGGTAAAGCCGGCCTTCTGGTGGCGCAGGATCGCCGCTACACGCCGCAGGTAGTTCATGCGCTGCATCTCGTCGAACCAGGCGAACAGCTCGGCCTCGCCGATGCCGGCCTGCTGCGCCAGCAGCTTGAACGGCTCCTCGACCAGCGGCAGATCGTCCTGCGTGGCGCGAATCAGCTCTTTGTCGCGCTCCGTCAGCGGGCGGATCTCGTCGGCCTTGACGTACTGTTGTGTTTCCTTGCCGACCTTGGTCTCGTCCTTTTCCATGTCGAGCTTGACCGCGATCTTGTACATCTTGAGCGTCGGCAGCATGCGCACTTTCTCGACGCCCGCGCGATCGGTCAGGCGCTTGACTTCGGTCTCCAGATCTTGCTCGGGCGGCACCGCGATCGTGAACCACATGTTGAAGTAGTGATCGCGGCGATAGTTGTGCGAGACGCCCGGATGACTGTTGACGATCGCCGCCGCATCTTCCAGGCGCTCCGGCGCGGCGCGCACCGCGACCAGGCTGGACTTGTAGCCCAGCTTGCGGGTATCGAAGATCGGGCTGATCTGGCGCACCACGCCGATCTCACGCAGCCGCGCGATGCGCTGAAGCACATCCGCCTCGGTGGTGCCGACTTCCTCCGCCAGCGCCTGCCAGGGCCGCGACACGACCGGGAACTTCCACTGCATGGTATTGACCAGCTTTTTGTCGATCGGGTCCATCTGATCGTCGACGCGCTCGGGCAGCTCGACCGGCTGTGCCGCTTCGGCCTGCTCTTCGAGCTTCTGCGGCCCGACCAGCACGGTGTCGCCCTCGATCTTGACCTGGTAGGCCGGCACCGGGCCACGCGCCGGAGCGCAGAGCGCCGCGCCGGTCTTGAGATCGAACTGGGCGCTGTGCCAGGGACAGGTCACCGTGCCGTTGCCGACCTCGCCGTCGACCAGCGGGCCGCGCGCGTGGGAGCAGCGATTGCTCAGCGCGTAGAACGTGCCGTCGACGTTGTAGAGCGCGATCTGCTCGCCGTTCACGACGACCAGCTTGGATTCGCCGGCCGGCACCTCACTTACCTTGCACACGGGCACGAACTCGTCGACATGCGCCGGCACGGCCACGGGCGCCGTCGTCGCGACCGGCTGCGGTTCGACGGTTGGCTCTGGCTGCGTCGTGGCGCTGGTGCCGCCGTCGAGCGAGTCGAGCATGCCGCGCGCGCTGGTGGCGATACACGGAATCAGCGGCGTGTCACGCAGGGTGTAGTTGCTGGCCTCGGTTTCGCGCAGCTCCTGCACCAGGTCCAGGAAGCGCGACGGAACATCGGTCTCGAAGGCGACCACAAACTCTTGATCGTCGAGGCCGTACGAGTAGGTCGTGTTAAGCTTGACGTCGGGGTACTTACGCCCGACCCGAATATGCTCGTCCATCATGCGCTGGCGCTCTGCGGCCGGCAGCGCGTACCAGGCGCGCGTTTTGACGAAGGGATAGACGAACAGGTATTTGCTCTCGCCCGGCACAATGATGTCGCGGCGCTTGGCCTCTTCTTCGGTCGCGTACTTGTCGACATACATCGAGCGCTTGGTCATGGCCAGGAATGAGTGCGGCACCGACAGGTAGCGGCCGATCGGCGTGGCCAGCAGCTCGCCGTGCAGCTCGGTGAAATCTTCCAGCCGCTCGCTGACGAGCCACAGGCCGATCTCGGCATCGCCGCGCAGCCCGACCAGCGTGTATGGCCGCAGCACGATCTGGCTGGCCCAGCGCTTCACGACGGCCTCGAACTCCTGCTTGCCGCGCTCACGCTCCCCAGCCGACAGCGAGCGCCAGGCCGGATCGATCTTGAAGAATGACCACTTGACGAATTGTCGTCGCGCGGTGGTTTCCATTAATAAGCTCCTTCGGAGAAACAAAGGAACAAACGAACAAAGGAACAAAGAAGCACGAATGATAATTTGTTCGTTTGTTTCCTTGTTCTTTTGTTCTTAATTTAGTCTGCCCTCTGGCTAATTTCAGCGTCTTCAGAAACGTCAATACCGAATTTCTTGGCGGCTTCGAGAATGTGCTTGCGCGATCGCTCTTTGGCCGCCTTGCTTTCAAAGTTGGTCTGCGGGTAGCGCGCGATCGCGTTGCGGGCGTGATCCTCGTCGTGGATTGGCAGATGCCGTCCGCCGTCCTTGTCGATGTAGGCAAAGGCGCAGTCGGGTAGCTCGTCGCGCTCTTTTTCCGAAAGTGTCGCCACGTTCGTCCTCCATGCTTTGAATCAACACCAATCAGCCGGCGGAACGCGATCGCGTCCCGCACAGGATATTACGCAACCTGCTCAGCCTCGGACGGCTCAAGATAAAAGTTGTGATCGTAGAGATCGTTGAGCCGGGCCATATCGTCAGCCGTCAGATCGGGCTTGTCCGAGGCGGCGGCAAACTCTTCAAGCTGCTCGACGTTGTAGATGTTGGGCAGCGCGACGGCGCACATCGGCGTCTGCCAGATGAACTTGAGCGCCGCCTGGCCAATCGTGAGGCCGCGATCTTCGTGCACGAATGCCAGCTTCTCGACCTTTTGCAGGCCGCCGGTGAGCCATTCTTTGGGCCGGTGCTGCCGGTGATCGTTCTTGTCGAAGGTTGTCTCGCTGGTGTACTTGCCTTCCAGCATGCCGCTTGAGTGCGGCACGCGCACCAGCAGCGCCACGCCTTCCTCCTGCGCCACCCGCGACAGATCGCGTCCCGGCTCTTGCTCAAGCATGTTGTAGATCATATGCAGGCCGTCGATCTTCCGCGTGCGCATGGCCTGAACGCCCTCGTCGCGCCAGCCGATCTTGGGACCGAGCGCCACGCCATACGATCGGATCTTGCCCTCTTCTTTGAGCCGCTCCAGCGTTTCCCATAGCGCGTCGCTCTCGATCGCGTCCATCTTGGTGTTGTGCGCCTGCCAGAAGTCGATGTAGTCGGTGTTGAGCCGCTTGAGGCTTTGCTCGACGCTGAAGCGGATAAACTCCGGCCGCCAGTCCTGCGGACGCTCCTGCTGGCCACGGCGCTCTTTGTGCTCGTACCAGTTGTAGCCGCCCTTGGTCGCCAGCACGATCTTGTCGCGCACATCGCCCAGCGCCTCGGCGACGATCTCCTCGCCGAAGCCGTCGCCGTATGTGTCGGCGGTGTCGAAGAAGGTCACGCCGAGATCGTAGGCGCGGCGCAGCAGATCCAGGCCAACCTGCTTATCCTTGACGCCCCACCAGGTCGTCCCGACGGTCCAGACGCCGAAGCCGAGCTGTGATACTTTTAAGTCTGTCGTGCCAAATGGTACGTAGCGCATAATGACTCCTTTGGGAGAACCAAGAACTAAGAACCAAGAACCAAGCCTAGAGGCCGGACGGTTCTTAGTTCTTGGTTCTTGGTTCTAAGCTTTCGTTAGCTGTTCGTTCTCTACAATCGCCTTCACCGCCGCGACCTGCCGCGCGTACTCGTCGTCGCTGAGCGCGGGCGTCATGCCGTCCAGCGCGATCGGCTCGACCAGATCGATCCAGGATTTGCAGCCGCCATACTCGGCGCGATACGGGATGACATGCTCCTGCGGCAGCTTGTAGGCGCGCAGCAGCAGCACATAGAGCGGAAAGCGCGGCTTCCAGCCGAAGCGCTCGGCGGCAAACTGCTCGTTCCAGATGTGATGCGGTAGCAGTCCCTCGACGGTTTCTTTCTCGCTGATCTGGAAAATATCGGTGATGCGCGCCCACGCGCCGATGCGCACGGTCTCGGGATGCCAACCCGACTCGACCGGCTGCACCAGCTCGCTGTAGCGTGGCTTGAGCAGATGTGGCTGCTGGTGCTCGTAGGTCGGGTAGAGCAGCACCTCGTCATTGGCGACGCGAAAATGCTTGCCTTCTTCACGGATGCCGCCCTTGCGCAGCAGCACGATCGTCTCGCCGCGCTCAAGCGCATCGGTGGCGACGGCCCATTCTTTCAACGCATGTATCGCTGTTGTCATTGTCGTTACCTGCTCTCGCGCAGCCACTGCGCGGCTTCTTTAGCGTAATAGGTCAGAATCAGATCCGCGCCGGCGCGCTTGATCGACAGCAGGCTTTCCAGCGCAACCTGGCGCTCGTCGATCCAGCCGTTCTGGGCCGCCGCCTTGATCATCGCGTACTCGCCCGAGACGTGATACGCGGCGGTCGGCAGCTCGAACTGCTGGCGCACCTGGGCCAGAATGTCTAGATAGGGCATGGCCGGCTTGACCATCAGCAGGTCGGCGCCCTCGGCGACATCCAGCGCGACCTCGCGCAGCGCCTCACGGGCGTTGGCCGGGTCCATCTGGTACTGCTTGCGATCGCCAAAGGCCGGCGGCGAGTCGGCGGCCTCGCGGAACGGCCCGTAGAAGCTCGACGCGAACTTGGCGGCGTAGGCCATGATCGCTACGTCACGCGCGCCGACGCGGTCCAGCTCCTCGCGGATCGCCGCAACCGCGCCGTCCATCATCCCGCTCGGCGCTACAATGTCCACGCCGGCCTCGGCATGCGAGGCCACCACGCGCTGCAACACCTCAAGTGTCGCGTCGTTGACGACGTAGCCGCGATCGTCGAGGATGCCGCAGTGGCCGTGATCGGTGTACTCACACATGCACACATCGGTGATCACGATCATCTCGGGCACGGCGTCTTTGATCGCGCGGATCGCCTGCTGCACAATGCCGTCGGCGGCGTAGTTCTCGCTGCCCTGGGCGTCTTTGTGCGCGGGCAGGCCGAACAAAATCACTGCCGGCACGCCCAGCTCGGCCAGCTCCTCGGCCTGACGCGGCAGCAGATCGACCGACCACTGGTGTTGTCCCGGCATCGATCCGATCGGCCGCTGCTGGCCTTTACCGTGCACCACAAACATCGGGTAGATAAAATCGTCGGGCGTCAGCAGCGTCTCGCGCACCATGCGACGAAGCGTGGGTGTGCGACGTAAGCGGCGCTGACGAAATTGCGGAAAGCGAGCTAGTGTATCCATACCTTTGCTATCTCTTCTTGATACGTTAAACCTGCGGCGCGGCCTGCCTCGCTCCAAAGGCTTCGATCAGCGCGCTCATCAGCCCATCGATCGTATATTTCTCGGCCTCGATGGCGATGTGCAGGCCAAACTCGCGGGCGGTGTTGGCGGTGATCGGGCCAATCGCGGCGACCGTGACCGGCTCAAGCAGCGCGCGGGCCTCGTCGTTGGTCACGCCTGACTGCTCCAGCCGCGCGAAAAAGTTCTTGACCGTCGAGGACGACGTAAACGTCACGGCATCGATCTGCCGCTCCCGCAGCAACTGCACGACGCTGTCGTGTTCGGGCTGCGAGGCGAGGCCCTCACCCCCTGCGTCCCCTTGCCCCGAACCTTGGCGGGCCTCCGCCTCGGTTGCCGCAGGCGAGGGGGAAAGCGTCAGACTCTGTTCTTTGTTCTCTGTTCTTTGTTCGGTTCTAGGTTCTAGGTTCTTGGTTCTTGGTTCTTCCCTTGGTTCTAGGTTCTTGGTTCTTGGTTCTTCGTCTACTCCCAGCACCGTGCGATACGCCACCACGTTATCCACCTGCGCGCCTTTGGCGATCAGGCCGGTCGCCAGCGCTTCGCGGGCGATGTCGGCGCGCGGCAGCAGGATGCGCTGGCCGCTCACGTCGCCGATCTGCTCGATCACGGCCTCGGCCACGAACTCGGTCGGCACAAACGTGGCGCGCAGTCCAACCGCCTCAAGCTCGGCGGCGGTCGCGGGACCGATCGCGCCGATGCGGTGATGATGCAGCAGGTTCGGCTCCATATCGAAGTGTTTCATACGCTCGATCATGAAGCGCACGCCGTTGACGCTGGTGAAAATAATCCAGCTGTACTCGTCGAGCTTAGCCAGCGCCTGATCAAGCGGCGTCCAGTCCTCGGGCGGCGCGAACGCGATCACCGGATACTCGATCGGCTCGGCGCCGGCTGCGCGCAGCTGTTCGCTGAGCGCGCTGGCCTGCTCACGGGCGCGCGTCACGATGATGCGCTTGCCTTGCAGCGGCCGATTGTCGAACCAGCGCAGCCGCTCACGCATGCGCACCACATCGCCGACGATCGTGATCGCGGGCGGCTTGAGACCAGCGGTGGCCACCGTAGTCGCAATCGTCGCTAGCACGCCGGTGACGACCTCCTGCTCGGGCTTGGTGCCCCAGCGAATCACAGCGACCGGCGTCTGCGCATCGCGGCCATTGCTGATCAGCTTCTCGGCGATCTCGGGCAGATTGCCGACGCCCATGTAGAAGACCAGCGTATCGATCGCCGTGGCCAGATGCCGCCAGTTGATCGCGGTCTCGGGCTTGGTCGGGTCTTCGTGGCCGGTGATAAACGCCACCGACGAGGCCAGCTCCCGATGCGTTACCGGAATCCCGGCGTAGGCCGGCGCCGCCACGCCCGCCGTTATCCCTGGGACGACCTCCCAGGGAATCCCGGCCTGCTGGAGCACATCGGCCTCCTCGCCGCCGCGCCCGAAGATGTAGGGATCGCCGCCTTTGAGCCGCGCCACGCGCTTGCCCGCCTGGCCATGCTCCACCAGTAGCGCGTTGATCTCGTCCTGCGACAGCGTGTGCCGCCCGGCCTGCTTGCCGACGTAGATCAGCTCGGCGTCGGCGCGACAGGCTTCCAGCAGCTCCGGGTTGGCCAGGTAATCGTAGATCACCACGTCGGCCTCTTGCAGCCGCTTGTAGCCTTTGACCGTGATCAGGCCGGGATCGCCAGGACCGGCGCCGATCAACGAAACGAAACCCTGTATCGTCATATGCTCTCGCATCAATTTGCTTTCATATCTGGCGCTTCGACCGCCGGCACCGCGCGGCTTAGCCGCTCAAGGATCGCCGCGCCACCCTGATCGAGCAGCGCCTCCGCCAGCGCCACGCCGACTACCGCCGGATCTGCGATCGTTCCAATCTGCTCGCCGCGCACCACCTGCGCGCCGTCGGGCGTGCCGATCAAGCCGTGAAGCCGCACGGTATCGCCCTCGATCGTGGCGTGAGCCGCGATCGGCACCTGGCAGCCGCCTTCGAGCCGGGCCAGAAATGCGCGCTCGGCATGAACCGCAGACTCGGTCGCGCTGTCGTTGAGCGCGGCCAGCAGGGCGCGTACCTCGGCGGCGTCGGCGCGACACTCGACGGCCAGCGCTCCCTGCGCCACCGCTGGCAGCATAACCTCGGGATCGAACACTTCCGTTACCACATCCGACAGATCCAACCGCTCCAGACCTGCCGCCGCCAGCACGATCGCGTCGTAGGCTTCGCTCTGGGCTTTGCGCAGCCGCGTGTCGACATTGCCGCGCAGGTCGATCACCTGGACATCGGGTCGCAGATGCCGAATCTGGCAGGCGCGGCGCAGGCTCGACGTGCCGATGATCGCGCCGGTCGGGAGATCGTGTAGACGCAGATTGTGGCGTGAGATCAGCACATCGCGGGGATCGGCGCGGCGGGGAAAGGCGGCCAGCGTGAGCAGCTCGGGCAGCGCCGAGGGCAGATCTTTGCACGAGTGGACCGCAAGATCGGCGGTGCCGTCCAGCAGCGCCTGCTCGATCTCTTTAACAAATAAGCCTTTATCGCCGATGCGTGACAGCGCGCGATCCAGCACCAGATCGCCTTTGGTCTGAATGATCCGCAGCTCGATCTCAAGGCCGCTGTGAGCGGAGCGCAGCATAGCGGCGATCGTCTCGGCCTGTGCCAGCGCCAGCTTACTGCCGCGCGTAGCCAGAGTCAGCTTACGCATCGGCGCGCTCCAGGCCAAACAATTCTTGCAGCGCGCTGGCGTACAGCAGCGCCGAGCCGTTGCTCGTCTGCGCTTTGAGCCGCACGGTTGGCTGATGCAGGAGCTTGTTGACGATGCCCTGCGTCAGCGCCTCGATCGTCTGCTGCTCGCGCTCTGAGAGCGGCCCGAGCCGCCGCAGCGCCTTGGCAACCTCGGCCTGGCGAATCCGCTCGGCGTGCGCGCGCAGCTCGTTGAGTGTCGGCACGACAGCACGCGCGCCCAGCCACTGCATAAATTTCTCGGTCTCGGCCGCGACGATCACCTGGGCGGCGGCTAGCTCACCACGGCGGCGCTCGATATTGGTCTCGACGACGCTGTGCAGATCGTCGACGTCGAAAACATGCGCGCCGGGAACCTGCGCCACGTCGGTATCGATGTCGCGCGGCACCGCCAGATCGATCAGGATCAGCGGCCGGCCTTCACGAGCCTGGAGCGCCGTGATCGCGTGCTGCGCATGGATCACGGTGTGCGGCGCGGAGGTCGAGGAGATCACCACGTCGGCCTCGTTGATCGCCGCCTGCAACTTCTCGAAGGGCAATGCGCGGCCACCCCACTGATCCGCCAGCTCCTGGGCGTGCTCTACCGTGCGATTGACCAGCGTGATCGTGCCTGCGCCGTTGTCGAGGAGATTCTTAGCCGCCAGCTCGCTCACCTTGCCGCTGCCCACCAGCAGAATATGCGCGGCCTCAAGGCTGCCCAGCAGATTGCGCGCCAGCTCGACGCCGGCCTGGCTCACCGAGGCGGCATGACGGCTGATTCCGGTCTCGGTGCGCACGCGCTTGCCGACCTCAAGCGCCGTACGAAACAGGGTGTTGAGGATCGGGCCGAGCGCCTGATGCTCACCGGCGTAGCGGGCTGCCGCACGCACTTGACCCTGGATCTGCGGCTCGCCCACGACCAGCGAGTTGAGCCCGCTGGTGGTGCCGAAGAGATGATCGATCGCTGCCTGATCGACATGCGTGTAGAGCGCGCCGGCGAGCGTTTGCTCAGACAGGTTATGAAACCTGTGCAGAAAGGCGCTGACCGCCGCTGCCGCCGTCTCGGGCTCCTCGGCCACGCCGTAGATCTCGACGCGGTTGCAGGTCGACAGGATCGCCGCCTCGGAGAGCGGCGCGTCGTCGGCGTGCAGCAGTGCCTCGAACGCGGCCTCGAACTGTGAAGGCCGGAAGGCTACCTGTTCGCGCACTTCGACGGGCGATGTATGGTGGTCGAGACCTATAACAAGAATGTGCATTGCTTCTATCGATTCTGTTGATGTACAGCCAAAACCTAGTGTTCCGCTAGCTCAGCAACTAACGTTTCGATATAGCGATCAAGTCGCGCCTCGTCGCCGCCGCGCAGCCAATCCAGTACCTCGTCGCTGGCCAGCGTGCGCCAGAGCTGTGTCCGTGCCGCCGGCGACAACGTGTGGCCGATCTCGCGACGCAGCGTGCCCAGCCTATGCGCCAGCACGCCGTACTCGGGGCCGAACGTTGCTTCGAGCTTGCGCCGAATATGCGCGGCCAGCGCCGGACTATCGCCGCCGGTTGCCACAGCCAGCAGCACATCGCCGCGCGTGACCGATCCAAGTGTATGGAATGTACTGTCTCCGGGATCATCCACGACGTTACACAGCAGGCCACGCTCGCGTGCCTCGGCTGCGACTGCCGCGTTAACCTCGCGGCGGTCGGTGGCGGCGATCGCCAGAAACGCGCCTGCGAGATCGCCCGGCTGATAGGGTCGCGCCTCGTGAGCGAGCAACCCGGCGCCGCGCCAATCGGCAAGCTGCGGCTGAAGCTCGGGGCTGATCACTGTAACGTTTGCGCCGCTGTCGAGCAGAGCGCGAACTTTGCGCGCCGCGACCTCGCCGCCGCCGACGACAACGCAGCGCACCTGGTCAAGCTGTGTCAAAACGATCGGGTAGGGCTTGAAGCGGGCTTCGCTCATCTCAGCTCTGCTCCAGGGTAAGCGTTTCCGCGTGCGCGTCCATCATCGCCCGCAGCACGTCGTTGAGCAGATCGTTGATCCGCCGCACGATCGCCAGCGTGGCATCGCGATCCAGGCCGGTGGTCTCGGGCAGGCTAAAAACCGTTTCCAGCAGCGAGTCGCGGAAGAAGATGAAGGCCATGACAGCATCCGGCAGCGTGTGCCCGGTGCGCGCCATCATCTCGCCATACTCGCGGCCCAGCCGCTGCGCGATCTGGCGGTGCTCAGCCGAGGGAGCCGAGCGGCTGACCAGCTGTGTGACCAGCCCGACGAGCTGTCGCCCGGCCTCGCGCCGCTCCCGCCGATCGTCCTCGCCGATGCCCTGCGCCCAATCCTGGCGTAGCGCGGCGGGAAGCTCCTGTCGCGTGCGCTCCAGGGTTTCAGTCATCACGTAGGAGGAAAGGCCGGCACCACGCAGCGGCGTGACCTGAAGCATGCGCTCGATGTCGGGGCGCGAGAAACGGCGATGGCCGCCGGGCGTGCGAAAGATCCGCACTTTGCCCTCGTCGCTCCACTGACGCAGCGTTGCGGGATGCACGCCGAGCAACTTGCTTGCCTCGCTCAGCGTAAGCCATTCCTGCCCGTTTGTTGCTGAATCTGTCATAAAATCTATAGAAATCTATAGTCAACTTGGTTTTTCTACGTCCTTGTGGAGTATAGCACAGGTGAGAATCCTTATCAAAACGCTTTATACCCGATGTCAGGCTACGCTTTTCGACCTAGATCGTCTCAGTCTTTAAGACGTAACGCTCGGATAAATCTTGCAGAAACGACACCTGGTCTGGGGTATAATGCGCCCAACGTTTCGACAGCGGCGTCGGCGAGATCGCTTGCCGATGCTTTTTTTGCTGCAATTTGATCGCCGACTGCGATATTGCCTATCACGTGAGGATTCATTCAATGGCTCGTATTCTTGTTACCGAAAAGATCGGCGCGGAGGGCTTGCAGGCGCTGCAATCTGCCTTCGACGTCGATGTGCGCCTGGATCTGACGCCCGATCTGCTCAAGGAAGTGCTGCCCGGCTACGACGCATTAGTCGTGCGATCCCAGACCAAGGTGACGGCGGATGTGCTGGCGCAGGGCATGCAGCTGAAAGTCGTCGGTCGTGCCGGAACCGGCGTCGACAATATCGATGTGGACGCCGCGACGCGCGCCGGTATTCTGGTGGTCAACGCTCCCGCCTCCAACAGCATCGCGGTTGCCGAGCTAACGATCGGCCTGCTGCTGAGCATGGCGCGGCAGATCCCGCAGGCGCAGCAGTCGATGCAGAGCGGCAGGTGGGATCGCGGCAAGTTTATGGGCTGGGAAGTGCGCGGCAAGACGCTGGGCCTGCTCGGCTTTGGCCGCATCGGCGCCGAGGTTGCGCGACGGGCGCGAGCGCTGGAGATGACGCTGCTGGCCTATGATCCGTTCATCTCGCAGGATCGCGCTCAGCAGCTGGGCGTGCAGGCGGTCACGCTCGATACACTGCTGCGCGAGTCGGATGTGATCTCGGTCCACACGCCGCTGATCGAGTCGACCCGCAATCTGCTCAACGCCGAGCGCCTGAGCCAGATGAAGCGCGGCGCGTTTATCGTCAACTGCGCGCGCGGCGGCATCATCGACGAGGCGGCGCTCTACGCGGCGCTCGAAAGCGGCCAGATCGGTGGCGCGGGGCTGGATGTGTGGGCGAAAGAGCCGCCGGCTGATAATCCGCTCACCACGCATCCACGCGTGATCTCGCTGCCGCATCTGGGCGCTTCCACCGAGGAGGCGCAGGCGCTCACGGCTGCCGACGTGGCCGAGGGCGTGCTCGATGCGCTGCAAAACCGCACGCCGCGCTACGCCGTGAACGCGCCGTTTGTCGCGCCCGAGACCTGGCAGGTTGTCGCGCCGTATGTGAAGCTCGGCCGAATTCTGGCCCGGCTGTCTACGCAGCTGGTCCAATCCCCCGCCAGCACCTACGAGATCGTGTACAGCGGTGAGCTGGCCGAGACCACCACCGAGCCGATCCGCCTTGCGACCGTCGCGGGGCTGCTCGAAGGCGTCAGCGAGGAGCGCGTCACGCCGGTTAACGCCACGCTGCTGGCGCGCGAGCGCGGCCTGGTCGTCAATCAGCGCACGCATCCCGAGGCCGAGCGCTACGCCGCGCTGCTTGAGCTGCACGTCACCACCAGCGACGGCCAGACGCATACTTTTGGCGGTACTGCCGTGCAGGACGAGGCGCACATCGTGCAGGTCGACGGCTACTGGCTGGATCTGGTGCCGTCGCAGTCGATGCTCTTCACCTTCCACCAGGATCGCCCCGGTCTGATCGGCCACGTGGGCACGATTCTGGGCGAGGCCGATATTAACATCTCGTCGATGCACGTGGGCCGTCAAAAGCCGCGCGGCCAGGCGATCATGGTGCTGACCGTCGACGAGCCAGTGCCGTCTGAGATCCTGACCAAGCTTGAGGCCGAGACCGACCTCGATCACGCCTACAGCGTTCAGCTCTAAGCATTGCTCGATGATTAGCCCGTGCTCTTATCCGGCGCGGGCTTTTCTTTTTGTTCTCAATTTCTGTGTATTGCACTGTAGGTGAGCGAGAAAAACACGAGTAGCTGCGTTGACGCTCGATCCTGAGCCGTGGTAGGATCTTTATAAGAGGCGAAAAGTCTGGCTAGGATGATGCTATGCAGGTTGTTTTGACACAAGATGTGCCCGGTCTCGGCAAAGCTGGCGAGATCAAAGAAGTTGATGATAACTATGCTCGTGATGATTTGCTGCCCAAAGGCTATGCCGCATTAGCGCCCAAAGTCTTGATCAAACAGTCTCAGCAAGGCAGGGAAGATGAGCAAAAGCGCAGTTTCAAATCTCCCACCGATGTTGGGTGGACTCCGCCTACTTTTATTGGCCTTTACGTTGTAGAGATTACTCGCTTTGATGGTTCGATCACGAATGGTGATATTGCCAAGGAAATGCGAGCAAAATATAACCTTAACATCGATCCTAACAAGATTAAGCTTGACGAGCCGATCACAGAAGCTGGAGAATATTCCGTGCTGGTGGACGTGTCTCCTATCGCAAAAGCATGGATACGTATTGTCATCGGTGGCAGATATAGCAATGTGGTTGAAGAGCCACAAGCGACCACTCCTCTGGACTTTACACTAGCCGAGGTTGAACTCCTGCAAAAGATTAACCAGGGCCTTCCATCCGAACTCGGACAACGTTATAGTGCTCTGATTGAGAAACGAGATGCCGAAGATCTGACTTCCGACGAGCACGAAGAGCTACTTGATCTAACAGATCAGGTGGAGCAGCTAGAAGCGCAGCGGGTTGAATATTTGGTCGAGCTAGCGCGCCTGCGCAACACCACTGTTACAGAACTGATCCAAGAGCTAGGCATTCGTCCATCCGTGTATGTCTAGGCCATACATTTCGCGGGAACAAAGATTGGCTGTCGGCGACCGTGCGCAAGGCTGTTGCGAATATTGTCGCAGCCAGGAGCGCTTCGCGATGCAATCGTTCTCGATCGAGCATATCGCTCCATATGAGCGTGGCGGCGCGCATGATCTCGACAATTTTGCGTTCTCGTGCCAGGGCTGCAATAACCACAAGTACACTAAAACCGAAGGCCGAGATCCTGAGAGTGATCCTAAAGCTCCCATGGTTCCACTCTTTCATCCTCGACAGAACCGTTGGCATGATCACTTTGCCTGGAGTGAAGATTTTACGATCATTGCCGGATTGACTCCTACTGGACGAGCCACAGTGGAGGCGCTGAGGTTAAACCGTCCTGGTCTTGTCAATTTGCGTCGCTTGCTGGTTGATGCTGGCGAACATCCGCCGCCAGATCCTGAATAGGGGATATGGGCAATAATCCTCATTTATTCATGTAGATGACTGCATTATCAGTGGAAACAGCGCCAGAAGAAATGGCGCTATTTTGATGCGTGCAACCCCCGCCGCTCGATTCCCGTACTACCAATCGCTCACACCAAGGGCGGTTGCTCAAAGTGGACGAGTTAAGGTATAAACGACAGGCCCCGTATCAAGGAGTACCTGTGCGCCTAGTCAGAATTGCAATCACCGTCGGATACGTTTTGCTGGTGCTGGTTACAGCCGCTGTGCCGTTTCTAGGCGGTCCTCGCCCATCCGCTCCGCTCTCAATCCTGCCTGAGCCCGATCCTGTTACCCTGACGATTGTGTACAGCACCGAGAAGGAGCGCTGGCTCACCGAGGCGGTCTCGGCGTTTGAGGCCAGTGGCATCACCGCGAACGGCGCACCGATCAATATCGAGCTGCGTGGCCTGGGCTCAGGCGATGCTATGCAGCAGCTGCTCAATGGCTCGCTCAAGCCCGACGTGTGGAGCCCGGCCAGCGATCTATGGATCACCATGCTCAACCAGGAGTGGCAGCAGCGCAACGGCAGCCCGCTGATCCCAACCAGCGGCGCGAACGCTCCACGGATGCTAGTGCTGACACCGCTCGTGCTGGTCGCGTGGGAGGCGCGCGCGGCGGCGCTGGACAATAGCGGCCAGAGCGTCTGGCAGAATCTGCACGATGCGATTGTTGCTCCTGATGGCTGGGGTGCGAAGGGCCGTCCTGAGTGGGGCTTCGTCAAATGGGGCCATACCAGGCCGAGCGCGTCGAATAGCGGCTTTCAAACGCTGCTGCTGATCGCTTACGATTATCACCACAAAGCCAGCGGGCTGAGTGCCGCCGATATTCAGAATCCTGAGTTTCTCAGCTGGCTCGGCGATATGGAGCGCAGCGCATCGTTTAGCGACAGCAGCGGCGCGCTGATGAACGATATGATCGCCTACGGGCCGTCGCGCTACGATCTGGTGGCGACTTACGAAAATCTCGCGCTGGAGCAGATGGCCAACGCCCGCAGCCGCTGGAACGATAATCTACGGCTGATCTATCCGCCGGCCAATTTGTGGAGCAATCATCCCTACGCGGTCCTCGACGCCGACTGGATCACTGATGAAAAGCGCGAGGCGGCGCGACAGTTCGGCGATTTCTTGCTCAGCCGTGCTCAGCAAGAAAAGGCTGTGCAGCACGGCTTTCGGCCCGCGCTCAGCGATATAACGCTTGAAGGCCCAGGCTCGCCGTTTACCCGCAACGCATCTGCCGGCGTACAGCTCGACGTGCCGACGCTGGTGGAAGTCCCGCCTGCCGATGTTCTCAATGCCTTGCTCGAAGCCTCGACTCGCGCTGCTCAGCGCTAAGGAGATTGATTCATGAAGCTTATTCGTTTGGTATTGCTGATGGCGCTGCTGCTGACGGCCTGCGGCACCGGCAGTGACACGCCCGGCACCGATGCGCCGTCCAACGCGGTCAAAATCTCGATCGCGTACTCACCCGAGAAAGAAAGCTGGCTCACCTCGCGGCTGGCAGAGTTCAATCAGAGCAACACAAAGGTCGGCAATCGTCCGATCTTTGTCGAGGGTATCAGAAAATCCTCGGGCGCCGCCCGCACCGAGATCAAGCAGGGCGCGCTCCAGACCACTGTCTGGTCGCCGTCGTCGAGCGTGTGGCTGGAAGTGCTCAAGCAGGAGACCGGCAATCCCAATGTCGCGGTGTCGAGCAAGCCCATGCTGCTGACGCCGGTTGTGATCTCGATGTGGAAGCCGATGGCCGAGGCGCTGGGCTGGCCCAACAAGCAGCTCGGCTGGAGCGATCTGCTGACGCTGATCAACGAGCCCGAGGGCTGGGGCAAGTACGGCCATCCTGAGTGGGGCCGCTTCTCGTGGGGCCACACCGATCCCGAGATCAGCACGACGGCGCTCTCCACGGTGCTGGCTGAGTTTTACGCCGCGACCAACAAGTCGCGTGGTCTGACCGAGGCCGATGTGCAGGCGGAGCAGAGCCAGAAGTTTCTGCGCGATCTCGGTCTGGCGGTCAAGCACTACGGCTACGATACCGTGGTCTTCTCGGAAAACATGAAAAAGTACGGCATGTCCTACATTTCGGCCTTTCCGATGGAAGAGATCACGCTGATCGATTTCAACAAGAGCGCGCCGCCGACGCCGCTGGTGGCGATCTATCCGCGCGAAGGCACCTTTTGGCACGATAATCCGTTTATCGTGATGGCCTCGGCCTCGCAGGAAGAGCAGGAGGCCGCGACGAAGCTCTACGATTTCTTGTACAGCTCGGAAAGCCAGAGCGCGGCGATGCAGTTCGGCTTCCGGCCCGCCAACACGCAGGTCGCGATCGGGGAGCCGATCTCGGCGCAGTTCGGAGCTGATCCTAATCAGCCGCAGACGCTCCTGGAAGTGCCGCAGAGCACCGTGCTGGTCGCCGCTAAGAACGCCTGGGCCGCCAACCGCAAGCGCGCGAACATTGTGCTGGTCGTCGATACCTCGGGCTCGATGCGCGGCGATAAGATCGAAGAGGCCAAGGCCGGTCTTGAGCTGTTTCTCAGCCGCCTGCTCAACGAGGATCGCGTGGCGATGATCACCTTCTCGAACACGCCCGAGGTTGTCGTGCCGATGGGCGAGCTGACCGAGAATCGCTTGCAGCTTCAGGGCGCGATCCAGAATATCGAGGTCAACGGCCAGACCGCGATGTTCGATGCGCTGCGTGAGGCGCGCCGGGTGCTGGAGGCGGATATCGAAGATCGCAACCGCATCAACGCGATCGTGCTGCTCTCGGATGGCGCGGATACCGCCCAGACCAGCACCTTCGAGGATGTGAAGAGCGATTTCAACGAGACCGACATCTCGATCTTCCCGATCGCCTACGGTGAGGACGCCGAAAAAGAAGTGCTTCAGCAGATCGCCGATTTTTCACGCACGCTGCTGATCTCGGGCGGCACCGGCGATATTAACAAGGTCTTTGAGAATCTGAGCCGGTATTTCTAGTCGGCTTTCAGCCATCGATCTCTCGTGTGCCGGAGCGGAGTTATTCGCCGCTCCGGCCAGCGTGGAACTACTATGCGCGTTTCAATCCTGACCGCCGCCACTCGGCCTGGGAATCTGCTGATCTTGTTCGTCGCGGTCGTCGCGGGCCTGACGATCGCGCTCTGGCTGCTGCCGGTTGGCCTGCTGGCCTTCGCCGCGCTGGTTGCCCTGACCTGGCTCGATCCACAGACGGCTCAGGCTGTTCAGCCACGGCCACGCCCGATTCGTCCGCCGCGCGGCACGCCGTTTCAGCAGCAGCTCGACGCGATTGCGCGCGCCCATGGTCAGATCGCACAGTCGATCGCGTCGGTGGATGGGCCGCTGCGGGTTTCGCTGGAGCGTGTGACCAGCCAGGTCGATAGTATTGTCGAGGAGGCGTACGCGCTGGCGACCAAAGGCCAGACTGTGGTCTCGTATCTTCAGCAGACCAATCTCGGCGATCTGAATGCGCAGGTGGTGCGCCTCGACACGCAGATCAAAACTACCAGTGATGCCATGCTGCGCCAGCAGTACCAGGAGACGCGCGATGCGGTCGCCGAGCGGCTGAAGAACGCTCAGGCGCTGGGCACCTACCACCAGCGGATCGTCGCGCAGCTAGAAAATATTTGCGCCAATCTCGACAACGTGCTGGCCGAGACGGTGCGCCTGCGTGCCGCGCCCTCGGTGGATGCCACGCTCAACACTGATAACGTCTCGTCCCGGCTGGCGGATGTGCGCGCCGATATGGACGCGCTAGGCCATATGCTCGACAGCGCAATGACTGGCGTGGCGTAGATCTTCCATCCTGTGAAGTTGACATAATAGATCGGCGGCGAATATTCTCGCCGCCGGTTTGCTGTTTTGGAACTGAACGTTAGACGCCGCAGCCGCCGCCAAGCACTTTAGTGACCTCCCTTCCTTGCACCGTGTACAATCCAAATCCAACACCTTCAAAGTAGCCTTCTCTGGTCATAATTTCCAGCTTGCCGTCGCCGTTGAAGTCCGCAATCGCCGGGACGCTGTAGCTGACCGGCGCAGCGTTGCTAGCTTTTGGATAATAATTCTCGGCGATCGGGAGCGTCTGGACTTTGCCATTGATGATTTTGCGCAGCACGACAAACGAGTAATCCCCAGCGGCGGCGTGGAACCGAGTGTTAAGATTAGCCCGGGTAGCGCTGAGCACCACCTCGTCTACGCCGTCGCCTTCCAGATCGACCCGCACAATCTTGGTGATGCGCACATCAGGATTGGCGATGCCCTTGGCGCGGAGAATGTCGGTGACGGCCTGGCGGTAGACAGCGGTATTAGGGCTATGTGCGCGCAGCTTGCGGGGTAAAGGATTGTGGGTACCGCCAAAGGCCGCGAACTCGTGGTTGCTCGGCTCAGGAGTAAGCGTGACGACTTGCACATCGTAGCAGAAGATGCCTGGATCGGGAGCGGCGCCCTTGGCGGTTCCGATCTGTCCTGCCGTGGTATAAAGGCGATAGCTCTCGCCGCCGGATAACTGTTTCGCCGTGGTTTCCGCATCGATCCACTTGCCGTTCTGGCTGCCGCCCAGCAGGTGGACGCCACTGACAATCGGGGCGATTCTTGGCGCGGCGGCGAGCGGCTGGGTTATGCCGACGAGTAGCGCTGCGCTGAATATCAGTGTGGTGAGCTTTTTCCAGGGTAGCATACAGTAGTCCTCCTGCTCCTATTCCAGTTATCGATCCAGTATATGACTACCAATAGCTGCAAGGAATGATCCGAGCGTGAAAGGTTTGTGACAGTATCGTTGATAATGGTTCGAATGTAACAGATTCGTGACATTATTGTCCATAATAATTTTGGATGTAAACGATTTATGACATCATCGTGTATAAAAAAGGGCCGCGAGAGAACTCGCGGCCCTGTGCTTTTAATAGATTTGAAAATTTACACGCCGCAGCCGCTGCTCAGCACCTGGGTTACTTTCGTGCCCTGCACCGTGTATAGCTCAGCGCCGCTGCCCTCGTAGTAGCTCCAGTTGAGCATGATCTCCATCTTGCCGTCGCCGTTGAAGTCGGCGATCGCGGGAACGGTGAAGGTGTTGGGCGCGGCGAACTCGATCGACTTGAGATGATATTCTTCGGCCAGCGGAATCGTCTGAACTTTGCCGTTGACGACTTTGCGCAGCACAACCAGCGAGTAATCGCCAGCGTTCACGCTTGGTAGGCTCGCGTTGGCGCGCGTGGCGCTGAGCACGACTTCATCTACGCCGTCGCCCTCAAGGTCGATGCGCACAATCTTGGTGATGCGCACTGCGGGATTGGCGATGCCCTTAGCGCGGAGAATGTCGGCGACGGCCTGGCGATAGACTGCCGTATTGATGCTGTGCAGGCGCGGCTTGCGCGGCAGCGGATTAGTCGTGCCGCTGAAGGCCACAAACTCTGCGGCTTTGGGCTTGGGCTTCAGCGTGACAAACTGCGTATCGGCGCAAATATCTTCAGAGCCGGAGACGGTAGCCGTGCCGCTGCCGACCTGTCCCGCCGTGGTGTAGACGCGGTAGCGCTCGCTGCCGGTCAATTGCCTGGCGGTGGTCGCGGCATCGATCCACTTGCCGTTCTGGCTGCCGCCCAGCAGATAGATTCCGCTGACGATCGGCGCGATCCGTGGTGTGGCGGCGTGAGTTTGGTGTAGAGAGGTCAGCAGCAGGGTGGCGAGAACCAGTGCGGCAAACGATTTCTTGAACGGCATAGCTGGGCGCTCCTTGGAGATCCGATAATCAAATATTCTCGATCAATACGATCAACTAAATGCTACTTCGGCGCTGAATCTTCAGGCGGCACGAGCACGGCTTTGGTCAGCAGCAAGGCGCAACCATAGCCCACCAGCGCTCCGATGACATTGAGAATCACATCGTCGATGTCGGCAACACGGCGCGCGAACAGCCACTGCAAGACTTCGATCGAGACGCTGACGAAAGCGCTGGCGCCCAGCACAGCGGTGGGGATGCTGAGCCGTCTGCTGAGCGCCGGGATAAGCACGCCCAGCGGCACGAACGCGACGATATTTCCCAGCACGTTGACATTGAGCAGCAAGCCGCCGCGCTGAATGCCGGCCAGAATGGTTTTGAAGGGGATTAGATTGACCATCTGGATCGGCAGGCGACGGGTTGGAGCCATCGTCAGCGTGAGCAGCACAACCATGTAGATCGCCAGCAGCACCAGCGCCAGAATCGAACGACGCATCGCCGGATCGACGATGCGCCTGCGTGATTTACGCAACGACATGCTTAGCTGCCCGTCGGCTCATAGAGAATCTGGAACTCGCCGCGCTGCGCCCCGGTTGCCCGAACGCGGTAGCGGAACTCGCCGGCCGCGTTGGTGCGCACCTGTCCAGGCCGGACCTGCTCCTGCGCCGTGCCTTCGACGGAGAGCGCCACGCTGCCGCGATCGTCCAGCACCTCGATGCGAATCTGACCGCGCTCGTTGCGCACAAAGACCGTCAGATCCAGCGTCTGTGCCGGAAAATTGGTCTGCACGACGCGCGTGTCGTTGCCTTCGGCGCTCACGAAGGTGACGTAGACGTTGCCGCCATCAGCGGTGCTGTCGGCGGACTGGTTAGCACCCGAGATCAGGAAGCAGCCGCTGAGGGAAAGAACCAAGAACCAAGAACTAAGAACTAAAAGAAAACGGAACTTCGTTCCGGCGACTCGCGTGGTTCTAGCTTTGCCCAGAGGGCGTCCGTTCTTAGTTCTAATGTTACTAAGCATAGCTCTCAGGCTTACCTTCGGCGTTCAGCGTTTCTTCTTCCGGCACGGACTCCACGCGATCGGGATCGCGGCTGACAATCCGCAGATCGGTGCCGCACTTGGGGCACACCACCAGCGATCCGACCAACATCGTGAAGTTGAGCATCAGCTTCTGCTTACAAACCGGACACGAGATCATGAGTGCTCCTTAAGAAGAACCAAGAACCCAGAACCTAGAACCAAACATTGAGATCTCCTAGGTTCTAGGTTCTTAGTTCTAGGTTCTACCGCTTAGTCTTCAAACAACGCATCAACGAACGCCTCGGGATCGAAGATCGCCACATCGTCGACCTTTTCGCCCGTGCCGATATATTTGATCGGCCGCTCGATCTCCTGAACCATCGCGAAGGCAATCCCGCCTTTGGCCGTGCTGTCGAGCTTGGTCAGCGCCAGATGCGTGACATCCGCCGCTTCCATGAACGCGCGCGCCTGCTGAATGCCGTTCTGGCCCGTCGTCGCGTCGATCACCAACAGCACCTCGTGCGGCGCCCACTCCACACGCTTGCGCACGATGTTTTTGATCTTTTGCAGCTCCTGCATCAGGTTGTACTTCGATTGCAGGCGACCAGCCGTATCGATGATCAGCACGTCGGAGCTGCGCGCATAGGTAGCCTGCACGGCGTCGAAGGCGACCGCGCCGGGATCTGCGCCCTGGCCCTGGCTGATCACCGGCACGCCGATGCGATCAGCCCAGGTTTGTAGCTGCTCGACGGCGGCCGCGCGGAAGGTATCGGCGGCGCCCAGCAGCACGTTCTTGCTCATCTCGCGCTTGTAGCGGTTGGCGATCTTGGCGATCAGCGTGGTCTTGCCGGCGCCGTTAACGCCGATCACCAGCACAACGTAGGGCTTGGTCGAGCGCTCCGAGTACTGCGGCGTGTCCACCTTGAGCAGCTTGACCATCTCTTGCTTGAGCAGTGAGCGGGCCTCGCTGGCGCGGCGCAGGTTATTGCGCTCAACTTTTTTCTGCACGCGCTCGATCAGCTGAAGCGTGGTGTCGATGCCGACATCGCTGGCGATCATCAGCTCTTCCAGCTCTTCCCACAGCTCAGGCGTGATCGGCTCGTCGGCCTTGAACATGTCGGAGATGCGCCCAAACAGGCCGACGTTGCGCGTCTTTTGCACGGCGGCGGTCGTCTTCTGGACCTCGCGCTGAATCTCCTGCTCGTCGCGCTCTTCGCCGCCGAACAAGCGCCGGAAGCCGCCGCTGTTTCGCCGCCGCTGCGCCTCGGCTTCGGCCAGAGCGATGCGCTGGGCTTCAGTGTCAAGCTCGTCTACGCGGCGAAACAGCGATGTGGTCGGCTGCGGCTCGGGCTCTGCCGGCGTCTCCACTGGTGGCTGCGGCGTCTCCTCACGCTGCGGCTTGCGATCGTCGTCGCCGCCAAAAAATCGTCGAAACATAGATTCCTTTACAAACGTGCAGTGTGCTGCACGTGAGATCTCTTGATTGGATCACACCTGAAACGTGTATCCGGTTCTTTCTCAGATCAGCGTCGATCGCTGACACTTGAATGATACCATCAGCGGGCCGTCGCTGCGCTAGCCCCAGCCGAGATCGTCCTCACGACTGGCCGCGCCGCTGCCGTGATCGCCGCTCAGCTCTTCTTCCAGCATTTGATCCACGGTATCGTTCCAATCGTCGCCCGCCTCCTCGCCCAGCTCACGGCCCATTTGCTTGGCCCAGCGCGCCACCGACGCCGGATCGTCCACATCCAGCCCGGCCATCGCCGACGGAGCGGAGAGCGACTCCAAGCGCGCATCTTCCGATTGCACCACGGCAAAGCGCGAGATCGCTTTGCGCACGCTCTCGGAGCCGCAGCGCGGACAGGTGATCGCAGCTGTGCTGTGGAAGCCGACCAGCTTTTGGAACCGGCCGTTACAGTCAGTGCAGATATACTCATAGATCGGCATGGGCGTTATCTTTCGTGTATCAGCGAACGATCTCGTAGATCAGCGGCGGCGGTGAAGTAGCCTCCGCCGAAAGCCGGAACGCTGCCTGCACTCGGTCGTGAACGCGTGTAACGTCTTCGATCCGGCTGGCGTGGATAGTGGCCAGCGGCGCGCCCTGCGCTACAAACTCGCCAACTTTGCGCTCAAGCACAATCCCGACGCTGTAGTCGATCGGATCGTCTTTTTTCTGCCGCCCGCCGCCAAGCTCTCCGGCGACAAGGCCAAGATCGAGCGCGTCGATCTGCGTGATGTAGCCGTCGTGGGGCGCGTGAACCGGCTCGACCACTGTGGCCTCAGGCAGCAGTCGCGGCTCGTCGAGCGTCGACACATCGCCGCCCTGGTTGGCGATAAAGGAGCGAAATGTGCGCCAGGCCGCGCCGCTGTCGAGCGCCTCGCGCAGCCGGGCTTCGGCCTCCTCGGCGCTGGCGGCCTTGCCTGCCAGCAGCATCAGCTGCGCGCCGAGCGTCAGGCACAGCTCGACGAAATCGTTTGGCCCGTGGCCCTGAAGCGTCGCGATCGCTTCTTTGACCTCCAGCGCATTGCCGATCGCGTGGCCCAGCGGCTGATCCATCGAGGTGATCACCGCCGCTACCTTGCGCCCGGCGTGTCGTCCGATCGCGACCATCCGCTCGGCCAGCGCCCGCGCATCGTCGATCGTCTTCATGAACGCGCCCTGGCCGACTTTGACATCCAGCACGATGCAGTCAGCGCCCGCCGCCAGCTTTTTGCTCATCACGCTCGCCGCGATCAGAGGGATGCTTTCAACGGTGCCGGTGACATCACGCAGGGCGTAGAGCTGCTTGTCGGCGGGCGCAAGATCTGCGGTCTGCCCGGCGATCACCAGGCCTATCTCAGCCACCGAGCGTCGGAACTCATCGATCGGCATGTTCACCTGGAAGCCGGGAATCGCCTCCAGCTTATCGAGCGTGCCGCCGGTGAAGCCCAGGCCGCGCCCCGACATCTTGGCCACGCTCAGACCAACCGAGGCCACGAGCGGCCCCAGCACCAGGCTGGTTTTGTCGCCGACGCCGCCGGTAGAATGCTTGTCGACGGTGATCGGCGCGACATCGTGCAGATCGAGCATATCGCCCGAGCGCGCGATCGCCAGCGTCAGATCGGCGGTCTCGCGATCGTCCATGCCGCGCAGCACGACCGCCATCGCCCAGGCCGCCATCTGGTAGTCGGGAACGTCGCCGCTGGTGTAGTGCT